>WFPA01000068.1 GCA_015487815.1 Albidovulum sp. | reverse complement strand
GTCGAGAACAGCCCGCTTCTCCTGCTCGCCATCACCATGCCTTACTGTTGCAAGAAGAGCCTCTTTCCGGGAGCTTTCCCGTCGGGAGATGGTGAAGGCGATCGCCTCGCCGCAGCGGTGTCGGGCGGAGATCGTGCCGACGGGAGCGACGAGGAGGCGCATGCACGCAGCCGCCCGCTTTCCAGCACCATCACGGCATCGCATGTCCCGAGAAGTCTGCGGCTCCCGGTCAGAAGCAGCAGGGCGGCATTTTCCTGCCGCCAGCATTCGAGAAGCCGGACGAGGGCAGCGATTCCGGCGGCATCGAGCCCCTCTTCGGGCTGATCGAGAACCACGAGGCGTGGATGCGCACACAGGGCACGGGCAAGGGCAAGCCGCCGCCGCTCGCCGGCCGAGAAGGGCGGCAGGGGGCCGCCTTCCTCCAGCGCGCGCACGAGCCGGGCCGGCAGCCCCGGGGAACCCAGTGCGGCCGACAGGCGCTCCAGTTCCTGCCGCATCGCGGGATCGGTGTCGGCCAGGGCGAGATCCTGCATCAGGCTCGCCGGAACGGATGCCGTGTCCTGCGGTGCATAGCCGATCGAGAGCAGACCGCCCGCTGGCGTCCCGTCCCCGCCCGGCCGGGGAGGCGGCCGCGCCGCCTGCACCGCGCCGGAGTGGACTGTCTCCCCCTCGCCTGGCGCCACCGCCGGGCCGCTCCCGAAGAGGGCGGGACCGAAGACGACGGCACCGCGATCGGGCCGCCGGCGGCCGCAGACGAGTTCCGCCAGCAAGGTCTTGCCGCTGCCATTGGCTCCGGTGATGCCGATCATCCGACCGGGCGGCAGGGCCAACGTCACCCCGCCGTGAAAGGGCGCCTCCCTGCCGGGCAGGTCGAGACGGACATCCCTCAGCTCGAGGAGCGGCGGAGAGCGCCGCAGCGGCGAGCCGTCCTTCCCGCTTCGGCGGATGCCCGGCCGGAGGCGGGGCGGCGCCCGGTCCCGAACGGCCGTCCCCATCACCTCGCCAGCCGAAGCGGCCCGGCTGCCGACCCTCGCTTTCCCGCGCCTGCCGCCAGCCGCACGCCACCACAGCCCGAACCCGGTCAGAAATTCGGGTCCGTGGATCATCGTCCGCTCGAGCGGCGCCAGCATCCGGCCGAGGAGCACCGAAGATGCCAGCATCGCCGCCGGGTCGAGCCGCTGCGTGATCACGAGCCAGGCGCCCAGGGCCAGCATGACCGATTGCAGGAGCTGCCGGCTTCCCCGCATGAGGGCGATCAGGAAGGCAGTCCGGTCATCATGGCGAAGGAGCATGACGAGACGGGCGCGATGCAGCTCTCCGAGCCGCCGGCGACGACGCAGCCAGGGCGCGGTTCGCGGCACGAGGGTGCGATCGGCACGAAGCGCTTTCACGAGCTCTGCCACGGCATGATCGACGGGCGCGATGCGGGCGCGGGCACGGCGCACAGACAGTCGCAACAGGGAGCCGAAAACGACCAGCATCAGCGCACCGGAAAGCGCCAACGCTCCCATGGCCGGGTGGAACAGGGCAAGAAGGACGAGAAAGATCGGCATCCAGGGCAGATCGAGAATCGCCGCCGCCTCGGGGCGGGCAAGCAGACCGGCTTCCCGCGACAGGGCTTCCTCCGCAGCGGAGGGCGATAACGCGCAGTGAAGATCCCCCCGGCCCGTCTCGGCCGGCCCGAGCACGGCCGCCAGCCCCAGCCGGGCCAGCGCCCGGCTGCGGGCCCAGTCGAGCAGCACGGCCAGTGCCTGCACCAGGGCCAGGAGGACGAGGAGCTCTCCGAGCAGCACCCCCGAACGGGCCGGCAGCACCTCGCGATAGACCAGCATCAGGAACCACGGCCCCGCAAGCAGGGCCAGATTGTGAGCCGCCCCCAGAAGAAGGAGCGCGGCAAGCACCCGCCAGCGCCCCGTCGTCCCGGCGGATCCCTGCTCTTTCGCGGCCCCCTGCCCCGCTTTCATGCGCCGCTCGATCCTCATCATGGGAGAAGCCAAGCAGCAAAACCTTGCCGAAAGGTTACCGTGCGAAGGGAAAGACGGATGAAATCCACCGCGTCATCTCTTTATTTCGCGCGGATTTGACGAAAATGCGCTCCGACCCGATCGCGGGAAGCCACGCCGCGGCACCAGCCCGGATCAAGCACGGTTCCAGAGCGGCATTCCCGCAACCCGACCCGCCTTCCCCCGGC
>WFPA01000067.1 GCA_015487815.1 Albidovulum sp. | reverse complement strand
TTCTGGCACCGCATCATGCGCACCAATCTCGACGGCGTGTTCCTCACCATCCGCGAATGCCTGCCCGGCATGGTGGACGAGGGCTGGGGCCGGGTCATCACCATCTCCTCGATCGCCGGGCTCAGGGGGTTGCGCTATGGCGGCGCCTACACGGCCTCGAAACACGGGGTGATCGGCCTTACGCGCGTGATCGCCGAGGAGCATGTGCAGGACGGCATCACGGCCAACGCGCTGTGCCCCGGCTATGTCCGCACCCCGATCGTCGAACGCAACATGAAGCTGATCGCCGAACGCTCGGGCATCACCCTCGAAGAGGCGCTGGCGGCGATGGTGAAGGACAACCGCCACGGCCGGCTGATCGAGCCCGAGGAAGTGGCCGAGGCGGCGATCATGCTCTGCGGCCCCCATTCGGGCAGCATCAACGGCGAAACCATCGCCATCGCCGGCGGGCAGGTCTGAACGGACATTCGCGCAGCGCGGCCAGCATATCAGGCACCGCGGCTCGCCTCCCCGGGCAGGCGGACGAAGACATGCAGATCGGCGACATTGGTGCCGGTCGGTCCGGTGACGAACAGATCACCCGCTGCGGCGAGCGCCCGGTGGCTGTCGTTTTCCTCGAGCAGGGCTTCGGGCGAGAGCCCCCTTGCACGGATGCGATCAGGCGTGCCCTCGTCGACAAGGCCGCCCGCCGCCTCCGTCGGCCCGTCGCGCCCGTCGGTGCCGGCGGCGAGGAACGCCCATCTTCCGCCGAGGCCGGCCTTCTCCGCCTCGGATGAGAAACGCAAGGCAAGCTCCTGATTGCGCCCGCCCTTTCCCGATCCGCGCAGGGTGACGACCGGCTCGCCGCCCGCCAGCAGCACCGCCGGGCCCTCGTGCGGCAGCGCCGCCGCTGCCCGCACCAGCCGCCGCGCCTCCCCGGCGACATCGCCCGTAAGTGGTTCCTGCACAAGTGCGACATTCTCCGCCCCGAGGCACCGCGCGGCCTCCTCGGCCATCGCCGCCCGCGACAGCGCGTTCGAGCCGACGATGACGGGCGGGGCGGCATTTTCCGGCAGATCGGCCGGCAGATCGTTCGCCATGGCCCGACGCGTGAGGGCCGCCCGTGCCGCGGCCGGCAACCGTTCCCACAGCCCCCTTTCCTCGAGGAGCGCCCGCGCCTGCCGCGCCGGGGCCGCCGCCCAGGCCGTCGGCCCCGAGCCGATGACGGCCGGGTCGTCCCCGATCACGTCCGACAGTAGCCAGCTCTCGACCCGCGCCGGCGCCGCCAGCCGCGCCAGCTGCCCGCCCTTGAGCTGCGAAAGCGCCTGCCGGATGCGGTTGATCTCGTCGATTGTGAAGCCATGGGCCAGGAGCAGCCGGGTGGTGGCGACCTTGTCGGCAAGCGAAACCCCCGACACCGGGGCGGGCAGGAGCGCCGAAGCACCGCCCGAGACGAGGGCCACCAGCCGGTCGCCCTCCCCGAGCCCCCGCGCCAGCGCGATCACGGCCCGGGCCGCCTCGAGCCCGGCCGCATCGGGCAGCGGGTGCCCCGCGAGGAAGACGCGATCGGCCCCGGCAGAGTCGGCAAGGGCGGCGTTCTCGCGGGTGGTGATGCACCAGCTTTCGGGCCGCAGCCCCTGCGCGCAGGCATGGTCCCGGGCCGCCGCCAGCATCGCCGGCGCCGCCTTGCCGACCGCAAGGAGCACGAGCCGCCCGCCCGCAGGGGCCGACCAATCGGCCCCGGCCAGCGCCTTGCCGAGCGCCGCGCCCGGCTCGGCCGCACCAAGCCCCGCCTGCCAGATCAGCCGCGCGAGGCGGCGATCAGGTCTTTCGGGTGAGGCCGACATTTCGCTTCCACATAAAGGAGTTGCCGCGCATTGTTGACGTCACTCCTCCCCGGCCGCCTCGACCGTGATCCGCTGGCTGCCAAGGCCGTCGATGCCGAGTTCCATCACGTCGCCCGGTCTCAGGAAACGCTGCGGGTCGCGCCCCATGCCGACGCCGGGCGGGGTGCCGGTGGTGATGATGTCGCCGGGCTCGAGCGTCATGTAGCGGCTGAGATCGGCGATGAGTTCGGCCACGGTGAAGATCATCCGCCCGGTATGGCCCGTCTGCATTACCTCGCCGTTGAGCTTCAGCCACAGATCGAGCGATTGCGGGTCGGCGATCTCGTCGGCCGTCACCAGCCACGGGCCGATGGGGCCGAAGCCCGCATGGCTCTTGCCCTTGGTCCACTGACCGCCATGTTCGAGCTGCCAGGCGCGTTCGGAAATGTCGTTGACCACCAGATACCCGGCCACATGCGAGAGCGCCGCCTCGGGGGTGACGTTGCGCGCCGCGCGGCCGATGACGACGCCGAGCTCGACCTCCCAGTCGGCCTTCCGCGCCGCGGGCGGCAGGCGCAGTGCGTCGTTCGGCCCGGCGATCGAGGAAGTCGCCTTCATGAAGACAATCGGCTCCTCGGGGATCGGCATACCCGCCTCCTCGGCATGGTCCGAATAGTTGAGGCCGATGCCGATGAACTTGCCCGGCCGCGCCACTGGCGGGCCGAGCCGCACCGGCTCCTCGACAAGGGGGCAGTCCTCGATCGGCAGGGATGCGAGCTGCGCCCCGTCACCGAGGGCCGCAGGATCGATATCGGCGAGATGGGCCGAGAGATCGCGCAGCCTGCCCTGCGAATCGATCGCCCCCGGTTTCTCGGCGCCGCTGTTTCCGTATCTGACCAGTTTCACCATCTTCAGCCCCTTCGTTCTCCATACGCGGACAATGGCCCGGGATCGCCCCATTTCGGCCCTTCGGCCGGCCCATTCATCGGGTCAGCTCGGGGAGACAATGCCCCTGGCCCGCGCCGCGATGCAAGGGCCGCTGGCGAACGGATCTCGCCCGCACGGCGCCGGCACCGCTCGCCAGCGCCATCGACCGGGCGGGAGAATGCTCTTGCCGCGCCGCGAAGCGCGCACCGAAACATGCAACGGCCCATGCGGCCTTCGATGGCCCTGAACGAACGGCCCAGAACGAATGGAGACGACCATGAGACAGGCCCTTGTCATGACGCTGGCACTCCTCACCGCCCCTGCCGCTTTCGCCGGCAAGCAGGTGGATGTCGTCGGACCGACGATCTTTCCGCCCGAGATTTCGGTCGCGGCCGGAGCGACGCTCACGATCCACAACCGCGGCGACGAAGCGGTGACGATCGTCTCGGAGCCGGCCACGGGCACCGGCGCCTGGTCGGTCGGACCGATCGCACCCGGCCAGAGCAAGGAAATCGTGGTCACGCCCGATCTCGTCCGCAAGTATGTGGTCCAGGGAGGCTGG
This sequence comes from Albidovulum sp., assembly GCA_015487815.1. GTDB lineage: Bacteria > Pseudomonadota > Alphaproteobacteria > Rhodobacterales > Rhodobacteraceae > WFPA01. The sequence goes on along the minus strand of WFPA01000067.1, from coordinate 5,216 downwards.
ACGAAACCGGCGGTCATCAGGCTCAAGTAGCCGGGAAGGCCGCTGCCTGCCGCCTGCGCCACGCGCCACCGGCCGCTCACCCCCCGGGCGGGAAGCGGGGCTTTCCCCCGATCGCGGCCCTTCGCCGTCTCTCGACGCCTCCATGTCTCAGCGCAAGGAGGCGCAGAAATCGGCGATCCGTGCCAACGCCGCTTCGAGCGCCTCATCGGCCGCGGCATATGAGAGGCGGATCGCCCCCGCATGGCCGAAGGCCGCACCGGGCACGACAGCCACCCCCGCTTCCTCGAGAAGAGCCAGGGCAAAGGCGGTGTCGTCGGCAATCAACCGCCCCCCCTTCGTGCGCCGGCCGAGCAATCCCTCGATCGCCGGAAAGACGTAGAACGCGCCCTGCGGCACCGGGCAGTCGATCCCCTCGATCGTCGAAAGCGCCGCCACGACCCTGTCGCGCCGGCGCATGAAGACCCGACGCCATTCCGCAAGGAAGTCCTGCGGGCCTTCGAGCGCCGCCAGCGCCGCATGCTGGGAGATGGTGCAGGGGTTGGAGGTCGATTGCGACTGTATCAGCCGCATCGCCGCGATCAGCCATTCGGGGCCGGTGGCATAGCCGATGCGCCAGCCGGTCATGGCATAGGCCTTGGAGACGCCGTTCACAGTCAGCACACGGTCCGCAAGATCGGGGGCGACGGCGGCGAGCGTCGCGAAGCGGAAGGGAGGATAGGCAAGATGCTCGTAGATGTCGTCGGAAAGCACCAGCACCTGCGGGTGGCGCCGCAGCACCTCGGCCAGGGCGGCGAGATCGGCGGCTTCGTAGCCGGCGCCGGTGGGGTTGCCCGGCGAATTGAGGATGAGCCAGCGCGTGCGCGGACCGAGGGCCGCCTCGAGCGCGTCCGCAGACAGCTTCCAGCCGTCGGCGGGCCGCGTCGGCACGATCACCGGTTCGGCCTCGGCGAGACGCACCATGTCGGGATAGGAGACCCAGTAAGGCGCCGGGATCACCACCTCGTCGCCGGGCCCGAGCGTGGCGAGGAGGGCATTGAAGATCACCTGCTTTCCGCCATTGCCGACGATGACGGTTTCGGGCGTCGCCGCAATGGCGTTCTCGCGGCGGAACTTGGCCGCCACCGCCGCCTTGAGGGCGCTCATCCCATCGGGCGGAGTGTAGCGCGTCGCGCCCCGTTCGATCGCCCCGATGGCGGCGCGGCGAACATGGGCCGGAGTGTCGAAATCGCTCTCGCCGGCCGAAAGGGCGATCACATCCTCCCCCGCCTCGATAAGCGCGGAGGCCCGGGCGCTGACAGTCACGGTCGCCGAGGGTTTCACGCGCGCAAGGCGCGGCGCGGGAAGGGGCTGGGCATCGGATCTCGTCGGCATGGGCGCTCCCTCGGCCGCTCGGCTCTGCCGCCTTGCTAGCGCGCCCCCTTCTGGGGAACAAGCCATGCGGGGCATGGGCCGGAGGGCGGATGGGGGTTTGAACCTCTGCGCGCAAGGTGGCATCAGGAGAAGCGACGCCGCCATCCCTGCCCATCGGAGAAACCGCCATGAAGAGCCCGACCCCGCGTCCCGAGGACCACGCCACCCGTCTCAAGCGGCTGCGCATGCGGATGACCCATCGCGGCATCAAGGAGATGGACATCATCCTCGGCCGCTTTGCCGAGATGCGGCTCGACGGGCTCGATGCGGCCACGCTCGATGCTCTCGAGGCGCTCATGGAGGAAAACGACCAGCATCTCTATGCATGGATTTCGGGCCGGGAGCCTGCGCCACCGCTCCACCAGCCGCTGATCGAGTCGATCCGCGCCGTTGCCTTCGGCGCGGACGGCAGGGCCGGCCCGCAGCCGCGCTGAATGCGCTTGCAGGCCCGGGCCGCGAAAGCCGCGGAAAATCCCGGCCCGTTAAGCTTTTGTTGGGATTCGTCGGGCAAAAGAAAGGGCAGTGATTCCCTCTCGGAGAACTGCCATGCACCCCGCGCCCGACACCGCCACCGCCGTCCCGCCCCGGCCCGGCTGTTATGACGCCTATCTCGAAACCCTCGGCCTTCTCGAGCGGCTCCATCGCCTGCTGCTCGACGTCATCAAGGACGAGTTCGAACGCATAGGCCTCATCGAGCTCAACCCGGTGCAGGCGCTTCTCCTGTTCAATATCGGCGACAACGAGCTGACGGCCGGCGAGATCCGCTCGCGCGGCTACTACCAGGGCTCGAACGTTTCCTACAATCTGAAGAAGCTGGTCGAGGGTGGTTATGTGCATCACAAGCGCTGCGAGATCGACCGGCGGGCGGTGCGGATCCGGCTGACGGAGCGCGGCCAAGAGGTGCGGCGCATCGTCGGCGGCCTCTTCCGCCATCACGCCGCCCTGTTCGATGAAACCGCCCTCTTCCGCGATCCGTCCCTGAGCGATATCGGCACCGGGCTGCGCCGGCTCGAACGCTTCTGGAGCGACCATATCCGCTACATCTACTGAGCGGAGCGGGGCTCGCGTGCTGGTCGGGAAACGGTGCTGTCGGCTGATGCGCCGTCTCCGACGGGCAGACCGCAGCATCCTGCCCCGCCCCTCGACCGGCGAAATGGCATGCCCCCTCGGCGAGCGGGCATCCCCTGCATATCCCTTGCCGGAATGCTCGGGGCATCGCTGTTCCAGACCGGTTGCGGGGCGAGGCCGGGCCTCTCGGAACCCGGATCATACCGGCCAGGACATGGTGAAGATGATCGGGGCCGGCCGGCATGCCCTCCCCCCGGCCTGACATTCAGCAACAGAAGCAGGCGGAGAAAGGCTCCCCGGCCGACGGCCTTCCCCGGCGGAGCGGAGGGCAACTGCGCCAGGGCCGACCCGGCCATCGCCCTGCCGCCTCGCGGACCCGCCCCTTCCGGCCTGCCGGCGCCCGTTGCCGTGACCCCTTCACACCCTGCCCTCTCGGGCGCACTTTTCCGCATGGCGGGCAGCCGGCCGCTTCAGACCGGTCGCCCGCCCCTGTCAACCGGTCAGCCGAGGGCCTTCTGCAGGTTTTCCTCGACCTTGTCGAGGAAGCCCTCGGTGGTGAGCCATTTCTGGTCCGGGCCGACGAGAAGGGCCAGATCCTTGGTCATGAAGCCCGATTCGACCGTCTCGACCGTCACCCGCTCGAGCGTCTCGGCGAAGCTGCGCAGCGCCTCATTGTGATCGAGCTTGGCCCGGTGCTTGAGCCCCCCCGTCCAGGCATAGATCGAGGCGATCGAGTTGGTCGAGGTCGCCTCGCCCCGCTGATGCTGGCGATAGTGGCGGGTCACCGTGCCGTGAGCCGCCTCGCTCTCGACCACCTTGCCGTCGGGCGTCATCAGGAGCGAGGTCATCAGCCCGAGCGAGCCGAAGCCCTGCGCCACCGTGTCGGACTGCACGTCGCCGTCATAGTTCTTGCAGGCCCAGACGAAACCGCCCGACCATTTGAGCGCCGAGGCCACCATGTCGTCGATCAGCCGGTGTTCGTACCAGATGCCCTTCTCCTCGAACTTCTCCCTGAACTCCTGCTCGTAGATCTCCTGGAAGATGTCCTTGAAGCGGCCGTCATAGGCCTTGAGGATGGTGTTCTTGGTCGAGAGATAGACCGGGTAGCCCTTCTCGAGCCCGTAATTGAAACAGGCGCGGGCGAAATCCTCGATCTTCTCGTCGAGATTGTACATGCCCATGGCCACGCCGGCCCCCGGCGCGTCATAGACCTCGTATTCCTGCACCGTGCCGTCCTCGCCCTCGAAGCGCATGGTCAGCTTGCCCGGACCGGGGAAGCGGAAATCGGTCGCCTTGTACTGGTCGCCAAAGGCATGGCGGCCGATGATGATCGGCTTGGTCCAGCCGGGCACGAGGCGCGGAATGTTGCGGCAGATGATCGGCGCGCGGAACACCACCCCGCCGAGGATGTTGCGGATGGTGCCGTTGGGCGAGCGCCACATCTTCTTGAGGCCGAATTCCTCGACCCGGGCCTCGTCGGGGGTGATGGTGGCGCATTTGACCCCGACGCCATGGCGCTTGATGGCATGGGCAGCGTCGATCGTCACCTGGTCGTCGGTCGCGTCGCGGTTCTCGATCGAGAGATCGTAATATTCGATCGGCAGATCGAGATAGGGCAGGATCAGCTTTTCCTTGATCATGTGCCACATGATGCGGGCCATCTCGTCGCCGTCGAGCTCGACGACCTTGTTCTCCACCTTGATCTTGTCCATCTGCCTCTCCTCCTGCGCTCGGGCGGCCGCCCCTCCGGGATGGCGCCCGTGAATCGTCAGCCCGTCTCTAGCCCATCCGGGGCCGGGACGGAAGATGGTATACGAAGGTATGCACGGTGGATGGGCAGGAGGCGGGCCGGAAGAACCACGGGCGCCATGTCCTTGCCGTTGCAGTTGGCTGGAAATCGACCGTGCCCTGCCGATATCCGCAAGATAGGGTGTTCGCCGCCCCGGCGAGGCGCGGTTCGGCATGGCACATGGTGGCAGGGCCGTTGCCGTCGGGCCGAAATCGCCCCGCCCGCCGAGAAGCGGCGGCCTGATCGCGAGGGGGGTGGCTCATGCCTCGAAGCGGCGGATGCAGCATCGCGACCGCTCTTCGGCGCAGTCGCCACCTCCCCCGCCCGGACGGGGCGACGCACACCCATGACCAACCGCATCGTCCGCTCGGCCGGGAAGCGAAGGGGACCCGCTGGCCCGGACCCTCGCGCGGCGCGCTCAGCCCTTGCCCTCGAGTTCGGCCCTGAGCTCCTCTGGATCGCGGAACTTGATCGACTCGCCGCAACCACAGGCCTCGGCGACATTGGGATTGTTGAAGCGGAAGCCGCTCTCGAGCAGCGATACCTGATAGTCGATCTCGGTGCCGAAGAGGAACATCTGCGCCATCGGCGCGATCATCACCCGCGCCCCGTCCTGCTCGACCACTTCGTCGTTGGGATCGATCTCGTCGACATAGTCCATGGTGTATTCCATGCCGGCGCAGCCGCCCTTCTTCACGCCGATCCTGAGCCCCTTCTTGCCCGAGGCCTCCATCAGCTCGCGGATGCGCCGCGCGGCCGCCTCGGTCAGCGTCACTGCCTGTTTGCCTGGAATGCCGAACATGCGTCTTCCTCCTGGGGCCGGGTCAGCCTCAATCTAGGTGCCCCACAGGGGAACGGCAACACCCAGGGCCGAGAGAAGCGCCATCGTGCCGTAGGAGACCGCCACCGCCCAGGCGAAGGAGACGAGCGTGCCGACGATGACGTATTC
>WFPA01000066.1 GCA_015487815.1 Albidovulum sp. | reverse complement strand
CCCCCTGCCTCCCCTGCGCGAGGTGATCCGCAAGCACGACCTTGCCCCGCGCAAGGCGCTCGGACAGAACTTCCTGCTCGATCTCAATCTCACCCGCAAGATCGCCCGGCTCGCCGGCGATCTGACCACCGCCGACGTGCTCGAGATCGGCCCCGGCCCCGGCGGCCTCACCCGGGCGCTCCTCGAGGAAGGGGCGCGCAAGGTTCTGGTGGTCGAGAAGGACAGCCGCGCCATCCCCGCCCTCGAAGAGATCGCCCGCGCCTGGCCGGGGCGGCTCGAGATCCTCGAGGGGGACGCGCTCGCGGTCGATCAGACCACCCATCTCACGCCGCCGGTGAAGGTGGTGGCCAATCTGCCCTACAACGTCGGCACCGAGCTTTTCATCCGCTGGATGACGCCGCCCGACTGGCCGCCCTTCTGGGACAGCCTCACGCTGATGTTCCAGCGCGAGGTGGCCGAGCGGATCGTCGCTGCGCCGGGCAGCAAGGCCTATGGCCGCCTGTCGGTGCTCGCCCAGTGGCGGGCGCGGCCGCGCATCGTCATGACCCTGCCGCCCTCTGCCTTCACGCCGCCGCCCAAGGTGCATTCGGCGGTGGTGCAGGTGACACCGACCACACCCGTCTGCGATGCCGACCCGAAGATGCTCGAAAAGGTCGTGGCCGCCGCCTTCAACCAGCGGCGCAAGATGCTGCGCTCCTCGCTGAAAAGCCTCTCGCCCGACATCGGGACGATACTGGAGAGCGTCGGCATCGACCCGCGGCGGCGGGCCGAGACAGTTTCGGTTGCCGAATTCTGCGCGCTGGCCAAGGCGTTTGCTCGCAACTGAACCACCCCCATCCGGGCAACCATTGCGCAATCTGTTAACCTGATTTTGTCGGTTGACGTAATCTTGATGCTCAGCTATCGGGCATGAAGAAATTTTCTTGCTGACCGGTTGCGCTGCCCTTGTCTTCCGCCCTATTTGCTGCGATGCAGAAAGCCATATGCAACCACATGCAGACGGGAGCCTTGCCATGAAGGACGTCGTGATCGTATCCGCTGCCCGCACACCGGTCGGCAGCTTCAACGGAGCGCTTTCCAGCCTGCCCGCCCATGATCTCGGGGCCCGCGTGCTCGAGGCGGTGGTCGAGCGCGCCGGGATCGACAAGGCCGAGGTCGGCGAGACCATCCTCGGCCAGGTGCTGACCGCGGCCCAGGGACAGAACCCGGCGCGGCAGGCCCATATCAGGGCCGGCCTGCCGAAGGAGAGCGCGGCATGGCTCGTCAACCAGGTCTGCGGATCGGGGCTGAGGGCCGTCGCTCTCGGCGCCCAGCAGATCATGCTCGGTGACGCGGCAGTGGTCGCGGCCGGCGGGCAGGAGAGCATGTCGCGCGCACCCCACGCCCAGCATTTGCGCACGGGCGTCAAGATGGGCGATGTCAGCCTTGTCGACACCATGATCCATGACGGGCTGTGGGACGCCTTCAACGACTATCACATGGGCGTCACTGCCGAGAACGTGGCGGAGAAATGGGGCATCACGCGCGAAGAGCAGGATGCCTTCGCCCTCGCCAGCCAGCAGAAGGCGGCGAAGGCCCGCGCGGAGGGGCGCTTCGAGGAGGAGATCGTGCCCGTCGCCATCCGCCATCGCAAGGGCGAGACGGTGGTGCGCGAGGACGAATACATCCGCCCCGACACCTCGCTCGAGAGCCTCGCGCGGCTCCGCCCCGTGTTCAGGAAGGACGGCACTGTGACCGCAGGCAACGCCTCCGGCATCAATGACGGGGCCGCGGCCGTGCTGCTGATGGCGGCGGAGGACGCCGACAAGCGTGGCATCGAACCCCTGGCACGGATCGCTTCCTTCGCCACCTGCGGCCTCGATCCGGCCTATATGGGCGAAGGGCCGATCAACGCCACCCGCAAGGCACTCGCCAGGGCCGGCTGGTCAGTCGAGGATCTCGATCTCGTCGAAGCCAACGAGGCCTTTGCCGCCCAGGCGCTCGCGGTCAACAAGGCCATGGGCTGGGATCCGGAGATCGTCAACGTCAATGGCGGAGCGATCGCCATCGGCCATCCGATCGGCGCTTCGGGTGCGCGCATCCTGGTCACGCTCTTGCACGAGATGAAGCGGCGCGATGCGAAGAAGGGGCTGGCGACGCTCTGCATCGGCGGCGGCATGGGCGTGGCGATGTGCGTCGAACGCCCCTGAGAAACTCACACGGACAAGGAGGGGAGAGTGAAGATGGGCAGAGTGGCACTCGTGACCGGAGGCACGCGCGGCATCGGCAGGGCGATTTCGGTCGCGCTCAGGGATGCGGGCTACAAGGTCGCGGCCAATTACGCCGGCAACGACGAGGCGGCGCGTCGCTTCACCGAGGAAACCGGCATTCCCGCCTACAAATGGTCTGTCGCCGATTACGAGGCCTGCAAGGAGGGGGTCGCAAAGGTCGAAGCCGATCTCGGGCCGGTGGAAGTTCTCGTCAACAATGCCGGCATCACCCGTGACGCCACCTTCCACAAGATGACGCCCGAGCAGTGGCGCGCGGTGATCGACACCAACCTCAACGGTCTCTTCAACATGACCCATCAGGTCTGGCCCGGCATGCGCGAGCGCGGCTTCGGCCGGGTGATCAACATCTCCTCGATCAACGGGCAGAAGGGGCAGATCGGCCAGGCGAACTATTCCGCCGCCAAGGCCGGCGATCTCGGCTTCACCAAGGCGCTGGCGCTCGAGGGAGCGAAGAAGGGGATAACCGTCAACGCCATCGCGCCGGGCTATATCGCCACCGACATGGTGATGGCCGTGCCCGAGAAGATCCGCGAGCAGATCATCGCCCAGATCCCGGTCGGCCGGCTCGGCGAGCCCGAGGAGATCGCCCGCTGCGTGGTGTTCCTCGCCTCGGACGAGGCCGGTTTCATCACCGGATCGACCCTCACCGCCAATGGCGGCCAATACATGGTCTGAAGCGGACAACGCCTGCTCCCCCGATCCATCTCGGGCGGAGCAGGCGGGAAGCACCGCCCAGGCACGGGGAAAGCTCCCAGCAGGCATGCAGGGAGCTTTTCCATATCGCCAACTCGGGATCAGCGATCGATCCGCAACGATCAGCCCGCTGCGGGCGCCACGCCTGTCTCGGCAAGAAGCTCGGGAAGAAGTGCCTCGATCCGCGCCGCTGCGGCCTCGATCCCCGCAGGCGAGAGATCATCATGGGGCAGGATCTGCACAGGCACCTCGGCCCGTGCCCTCTGGCGGGCATAGCGGGCATCGTAATGGCGGACCATGAGATCGGCCGCGAGGGCCTCGAAGCGCCCTTCGCGCGCCATCTCGTGCCAAGCCTCGATCACTTCGCGGGCATGCCACGGCCTGAGGCTCTCGATCCGCGCCGCGAGAATGTCACGGTCGGCGATCACGTCGGCATAGGCCCGCACGAGATAGCGGGCGCGCTCCCCGGCCGGCACGTCGAGCACGATGCGCGGTGCCACCTTCATCGCCTTCCAGACCGCCGGCGGAATGCTCACCTTGCCGATGCGGCTCGATTCGGCCTCGATCACCACCGGCCGGTGCGGATCGAGACGGGAGACGGCCATCGCCAGCCGGCCCTCGAACATCTTCTGCGAAGGCTGACCGCCCTCGCGCGCGCCGAGAAGCGAACCGCGATGGTTCGCAAGCCCTTCGAGATCGATCACCTGCACGCCGCGGCGGGCAAGAGCGGCGAGGATCTCGGTCTTGCCGGTGCCGGTGTTCCCGTCGAGAAGCACGACAGGTGCCGGAAACGGATCCTCCTGCACCGCCCGCACCACGAGGCGCCGCCAGCTCTTCCAGCCCCCCTCGAGGGTTTCGGCACGCCAGCCGACCTGCCGCAGGATGAGCGCGAAGGAGCCCGACCTCTGCCCCCCGCGCCAGCAATAGACCAGCGGTTTCCAGCCGCCGGGCCGGTCGGCGAGCGCCCCCTCGAGATGTCGCGCCACGTTGCGCGCCACCAGCGCCGCGCCGATCCGCCGGGCGCGGAAGCGGCTTTCCTGAACGTAGATCGTTCCGACGCGGGCCCGCTCCTCGTTGTCGAGCACCGGCAGGCTGATCGCTCCGGGCAGATGATCCTCGGCGAACTCCGCGGGGGAGCGCGCGTCGATCACCTCGTCGAAGGGCAGCGCATCGAGATCGGCCAGTCTGTCGAGCCGGAATGCCATGCCCTGCTCATACCGGTCCGCCGGCGGCGGGGGAAGGGGGCGGATGCAAGACCCGCAGCGCCGCCTCCATCTCGCCGAACCAGGGCGCCAGCGCCGGGCCGTGGCGGCTCAACGCGGCCCACTCCGCCCCGTGCCGCACAAGACGGGCGAGCAGCCGCGGGGCATAGCCGATCCGGTCCTGCCGGCGGGCGCGTTCCTCGTCGATCCAGCCATGCTTCTTCACCTGTTCGACGATATAGCCAAGCCGCTCGACGGCATGGAGCACGGCATAGTCGGCCAGCCAAAGCCGGTCCTCCTCCGAAAGCGGTCGGACGGCGGCAAGGAGGGCAAGCGTCTCCCGAGGTGCGAACGGCCAGAACTCGTCAGCCGCGAGAAAGGCGGGGTCCTCGAGCCCGTCGCGCAGGCCGCAATATTCCCAGTCATACCATTTCACCCGGCGGTCATGGATGGTGGCATTGCCGGGGCGCGCGTCCCACTTGACGAAGACGAGCCGCCGGGGACGCAGTGCCCCGGCGAAGGCCTCCGCATCGACCTGCGGTGGGCGCACGTCGAGAATCTCGGAGAGCCTTGCGATGCGGCCGACACGGGCGCGACGCCATTCGCCTCTCAGCCCCATCTTCGGCGCGATCCCCTCGAGCCCCGCCTCCCTCGCCAGATCGGAAATCCGCACGAGCGAGGCAAGGCTCATCCGCGCGAGCTTGCGGGCGAGATCGCCCCGTCCGCCGGCAATGGCATGTTCGAGCCGCGCGGCAAGTCGCAGGCTGCCGAGATCCTCCTGGAAGAAGACCGGCCCTTCTTGCCCGAGAAATCGCGGAACCGGCGCCCCGACCGCGCCCAGCCGTTTCAGAACCTCGATCTCGCGGGCACGGCGGCGGCGGTCGGCCCGGAAGGTCATGATGACGGTGCGGTCGGGCAGATGCACCCGGAGCGAATCGCGCCCCTTGCCCCCCGGCGCGGTGATCCGCTCGGGCCGCACATGGAAATGCCGCTCGACGAGCACCAGCAACTCGGCGACCGAGGGCCGGGTATCCTCCGTGGGTCCGCTGCCTTCCGTCATCCGCCCTCCCGGTCGTCGCTCCACCCGCTTCGGGGCTTGCGGGCAACGGCGGCCCATGCCACCAATCCCTGCATTGAGTGACACATCCACCCGCCCCTGTCAGCATCCGGGAGCGTTTAATGGCCCGACAGGCTTCTCAGACCGCCGCCGCCCCCGCCCCTCTCCCGCGCAACGAGGGAATGGATCTCGATCTGGCGCTCATCCGCCACGCGCGGGTGAACCGCTCGGCCGTCGAACGGCGCACGGCCACTCTCGGCGGGCGGCGCACGGTCAAGAAGGCCTGGCAGGCGGCGTGGCTTCTCAAGGCCGTCACCCTGATCGACCTGACCACGCTCGCGGGCGATGATACCCCGGGGCGGGTGCGGCGGCTCTGTGCCAAGGCGAGATCCCCGATCCGGCCCGACATTCTCGCCGCGCTCGGGGCAGCCGATGCCGGCATCACAACCGCCGCGGTCTGTGTCTATCACGAGATGGTGCCGGTGGCGGTGGACGCGCTCGAGGGGACGGACATACCCGTCGCCGCAGTCTCGACCGGCTTTCCAGCCGGGCTTTCCCCCTTCCGGCTCAGGGTCGAGGAGATACGCGAATCGGTTGCGGCCGGCGCGAGGGAAATCGACATCGTCATCTCCCGCCGCCATGTGCTGACGGGCAACTGGCAGGCCCTCCATGACGAGCTGCGCGCATTCCGCGAAGCCTGTGGCCCGGCGCACATGAAGGCGATCCTCGCCACCGGAGAACTCGGCACGCTGACCAATGTGCGCCGTGCCTCGCTCGTGGCGATGATGGCCGGGGCCGATTTCATCAAGACCTCCACCGGCAAGGAAAAAGTCAACGCCACGCTGCCGGTCTCGCTGGTGATGATGCGGGCGATCCGCGATTACGCGGCGCTCACCGGCTTCAGGGTCGGCTTCAAGCCAGCGGGCGGCATCTCCACCGCCAAGGACGCGCTCTCCTGGCTGATCCTCCTCAAGGAAGAACTCGGCCGCCGCTGGATGGAACCCGACCTTTTCCGCTTCGGCGCCTCCTCGCTTCTTGCCGACATCGAGCGGCAGCTCGAACACGCCGCCACCGGCCGCTATTCCGCCTTCTGGCGCCACCCGGCCGCCTGAGGCCAGAACACGGGATACCCATGAGCATCAAGGACATCTTCGCGACCATGGAATACGGACCCGCCCCCGAAGACCCCGGCCCTGCCCTCGACTGGCTCGAACGACGTGGCCGGCGCTTCGGCCATTTCATCGGCGGCAGCTTCGTGGAACCGGCCGAGGGTGGCTTCTTCCCGACGCTCAACCCCGCCACGGGCGAGGAGCTGGCGGAAACCGCGCAAGGCACCGCCGCGGACGTGGATGCGGCGGTGGCGGCGGCACGGGCGGCCCAGCCGGGGTGGGAGGCGCTGAGCGGCTTCGAGCGGGCGCGTCATCTCTATGCCCTCGCCCGCCATCTGCAGAAGCATTCGCGCCTCTTCGCCCTGCTGGAGACGCTCGACAACGGCAAGCCGATCCGCGAGAGCCGCGACATCGACGTGCCGCTGGCCATCCGCCATTTCTACCACCATGCGGGCTCGGCGAGACTGCTCGAGAAGCTCGCCCCGGGCGGGGTGCCCTGGGGAGTGGCAGGGCAGATCATCCCGTGGAACTTTCCGCTCCTGATGCTGGCCTGGAAGGTGGCGCCGGCGCTGGCGGCAGGCAACACCGTCGTGCTCAAGCCGGCCGAGCAGACGCCGCTCTCGGCGCTGCGCTTCGCCGAGGCCTGCCGCGAGATCGGCCTGCCGCCGGGCGTGGTGAACATCGTCACCGGGGACGGGGAGACGGGGGCGCTCGTCGTCGCCCATGAAGGGGTGGACAAGATCGCCTTCACCGGCTCGACCGAGGTCGGCCGCCGCATCCGCGAGGCCACCGCCGGCAGCGGCAAGGGGCTGACGCTCGAGCTCGGCGGCAAGTCGCCCTTCATCGTCTTCGACGACGCCGATCTCGACAGCGCGGTGGAGGGCGTGGTCGATGCCATCTGGTTCAACCAGGGCGAGGTGTGCTGTGCCGGCTCCCGGCTTCTCCTGCACGAGCCCGTCGCCGAGGACTTCCTGCGCCGCCTCAGGGCACGAATGGAGACGCTGCGGGTGGGCGACCCGCTCGACAAGGCAATCGACATCGGCGCCATCGTGTCGGAAGAACAGAAGGCCCGCATCGAGGGCTTCATCCGCGAGGGTGCGGCCGAGGGCGGCGAGGTCCACCAGCCCGACATCGCCCTGCCCAATGCCGGCTTCTTCTGCCGGCCGACCCTCGTCACCGGGCTCGATACCGCCAGTCGGCTGATGCAGGAGGAGATCTTCGGTCCGGTTCTCGTGAGCACCACCTTCCGCACGCCGGACGAGGCGGTGATGCTCGCCAACAACACGCGCTACGGCCTCGCCGCGGCGGTATGGTCGGAAAACATCAACACCGCCCTCGACATCGCCGCCCGGCTCGAGGCCGGCGTGGTGTGGATCAACGGCACCAACATGTTCGATGCCGCCGCGCCCTTCGGCGGGCGGCGCGAATCGGGCTTCGGCCGCGAAGGGGGCACCGAAGGACTCTGGGCCTATCTGCGCCCTGCCGCCGAGGCCGAGGCGGACACGGCCGCACCGGTCGTTCCCTTCGAGGGGCGCGAGCCGGCGGCACCCGCCGGGGGCGGCACGATCGACAAGACCGCCAAGCACTATGTGGGAGGGCGGCAGGTGCGGCCTGACGGCGGCCAGTCGCTCCCGGTCTTCGACAAGGACGGGCGTCTTCTCGGCCATGTCGGTCGCGGCAACCGCAAGGACATCCGCAACGCCGTCGAGGCGGCGCGCAAGGCCCAACCCGGCTGGGCGGCGGCGCCGGGGCATCTGAGGGCGCAGATCCTCTACTATCTCGCCGAGAACCTGGACGCGCTCAGCGGCGACATCGCCGCGCGGCTCGCCACCCTCACAGCTCGCAGCGCCCTTTCCGCGGAGGAGGAGGTCGCCGTCGCCATCGAACGGCTGTTCGGCTGGGCCGCCCATGCCGACCACCATGACGGAGCGGTGCGCGACGTGCCGCTCAGGGGGGTGGCGCTTGCCATGCGCATGCCGCAGGGGGTCATCGGCGCCCTTGCCCCGGCCGAGGTCCCGCTGCTCGGGGCAATCTCGCTCATCGGCCCGGCACTGGCCACCGGCAACGCGCTGGTACTGGTACCGTCCGAGCCCTTCCCGCTCGTCATCCGTGATCTGACCATCCTGGCCGAAAGCTCCGACATTCCCGCCGGCGTTCTCAACATGGTGACAGGGCGGCATGCGGAACTCGGTCCCGTCCTCGCCGATCATCACGATGTCCATGCGCTGTGGCATTTCGGCGATCCGGCGCTCGCCGCCGAAATGGAGCGGCGGTCAGCCGCCACGCTCAAGCGCACATGGACAAGCCGGGGCCGCGCGCGGGACTGGTTCGGCCCCGCCGGCGAGGACGCCGCCTTCCTGCGCCACGCTTCGGACACGAAGACCGTCTGGATCCCCTGGGGGGCATGACCGGCCCCGTCCGGTGCGAACGCAAACCCGTCCGCTTCGGCGCTCTGCCCGGTTCCGTCAGGGAAGGAAGGTCGATATCTACCGGCTCCCCCGGCCGAAAAGGCGGCGCAGGAAGCGATGCCATGCGGCCCGCACCCGGTCGGCCAGCCTGTCGGAACGGGCGTCGAGGTCGTCGAGCGTCTCCTCGATCTCCTCGAGCACCGGATCGATCCGCCGGGCGCGGAAGCGTCGCCACCACCAGCGGCCGACGAGATAGAGAAGCACGACAAGGACGGCAAAGACGATCCGCTCCCAGGGCAGAACCCGCACATCGGGCGATGGCACTTCCTTGAAGGAAATCGCGTTGGGATACATCGACAGGATCGGAATGCGCCAGCCATAATGCTTGACCGCCACCCATTTCGGCGGATCGGCCTTGGCATAGCCCTGCGCCTCGGCCTGGAGGTTGCCGCTGTCGAACTTGAGATACCAGGGCGCATCCTCGTTGCGATAGACCCGCGGGCGGCCGTCGGGATACTGGGCATTGACGAAGCGGACATCGCGCGGCTGGCCGGTGCTCGTTTCCTTTCGCACCACCTCGGTGCCGACGATGCGGACGATCTCCCGGTCGGGCAGGATGTAGTCGAGCCAGACAAGAAGGACGACAACGAGAACAAGCTTGATGATACGTGACGGCGTGAACATTTGCGGCTCCCGGTGCTGACAGGGGCAACATAGGCTGACACGTGCAGGGCGACCAGAGGAAAGCGCGTGAAGGGTCCAGCGCCCGGCGCCTTGAGGCAAGCGCGTCGCAGCTTCGGCCCCTTTCCCATGCTCCTCCCGGCGGACATGCTGCGCGAAAGACGAAAAGGTGGCCCGGGCCCGTACTCCGTCCGCCGCCGGTCATCACGGCCATTCTGCCAGCCCGATCGTCCCGCTTCGGGGTGGCTTGAGGTGCGAACGCCCTTGCATCGTCCGGCAGGCAGCGCATGATGCCTCCGTCGCCGGATGAAGAAGGGAGTGGAAAATCATGCGGCTTGCAGGCAAGCGCGCCATCGTCACCGGGGGAGGATCCGGTTTCGGCGCCGGCATCTGCCGCAAATTCGCCGCCGAGGGGGCGAAGGTGGCAGTGGTCGATATCGATCGGGAGAAGGCCGCGGCTGTGGCCGAGGAGATCGGCGGCAAGGCCATCGTCGCGGATGTCTCCGACGGCGCTTCGGTCGCGCACATGGTGGAAACGGCCGAAGACTGGCTCGGCGGGCTCGACATTCTCGTCAACAACGCCGGCATCACCCATCTGCCGGCGCCGCTCGAAGAAGTCACCGAAACAGATTTCGACCGGGTATTCGCGGTCAACTGCAAGTCGGTCTATCTCACCGCCCGCCATGTGGTGCCTCGCATGAAGCGCGCCGGCGGCGGCGCCATCGTCAACATGGCTTCCACCGCCGGCATCAGCCCGCGGCCGCGGCTCAACTGGTACAACGCCTCGAAAGGCTGGATGATCACCGCGACGAAGGCGATGGCAATCGAACTTGCGCCTGCGGGCATCCGGGTCAATGCCCTGTGCCCTGTGGCGGGCGACACGCCACTCCTGCCCCGCTTCATGGGCGAGGACACGCCCGAGGCACGCGCCCGCTTTCTGGCGACCATCCCCATGGGGCGGTTTTCAACCCCCGCGGACCTCGCCAATGCCGCAGCCTTCCTCGCTTCCGACGAGGCGGCCCTCATCACCGGGGTTGCCCTCGAGATCGACGGCGGCCGCTGCATCTGATCTCCCCCCGGCCACGCCGACGCAACGCAACCGATCTGCCACCAGAGGCACCCATGTCACCCGACATCACCCTCGCGCCCGGCCCCCGCAACCTCATCACCGACATTGCCGGCCTCCGCGTGGGCAATGCCGACGATCCGCGGCTGCGCTCTGGCGTGACGGTGCTCACGGCCGATGTACCCCTCATCGCCTCGGGCCATGTCGCGGGCGGCGCACCGGGCACGCGGGAGATGGCACTCCTTGCTCCCGAGGAAAGTGTCGGAACGGTGGATGCGCTGGTGCTTGCGGGCGGTTCGGCCTTCGGCCTCGGCGCGGCCGAAGGGGTGATGGCCGCACTTCGCGAGGAGGGGCGCGGCCATCCTGTCGGGCCGGCGCGGGTGCCGATCGTGCCGGCGGCCATTCTGTTCGATCTGCTCAACGGGGGTGACAAGGGCTGGACTGCCTCGCCCTATCCCGTCCTTGGCGAGCGGGCCTTCCGCAACGCCCATGTCGATTTCGCCATCGGCAGCGCCGGGGCCGGCTATGGCGCGCTCACCGCCGATCTCAAGGGCGGGCTCGGTTCGGCCTCCTGTCGCATCATCCGCGACGGCAAGACCCGGTTCACCGTCGGGGCGCTGGTGGCGGTCAACGCTGTCGGCTCGGCAGTTGTCGATGGCGGCCCTCATTTCTGGGCTGCCCCGTTCGAAATCGCTGGCGAGTTCGGCGGTCTCGGCCCGGCGCCGCAACATGACCCGACGCGCCTTGCCCTGCCGCAATTGCCCCTGCCGCGCGGGCAGACGACCATTGCCGTCGTCGCCACCGACGCCGCCTTCGACAAGGCGGGCCTCAAGCGCCTTGCCATCACCGCCCATGACGGCATCGCCCAGGCCCTCGTGCCGGCCCACACGCCTCATGACGGCGACCTCGTCTTCGCCGTCAGCACCGGCGCAAAGCCCCTTGCCGACCCGCTCGACCCGTTCGTTCTCGGTCATGCCGCCGCCCGGACCCTCGCCCGAGCCATCGCCCGAGCCGTCCACGCCGCCACGCCGATGGCCCGTGATCTCCGCCCGGCCTGGCAGGCTCTTTTCGGCTGAGTTCGAAATGAGGCGCAATCGGGGCGGGAGGCCAGATTTTCCTCAAATCCGTCAGAAAATTTACCTTTTGTTTAC
>WFPA01000065.1 GCA_015487815.1 Albidovulum sp. | reverse complement strand
GGCTATGGCCGCTCCTTCTCGCGCTACCGCGAGCCCAAGCGGGCGGTGGACGATCTCGATCTCGGCCCGCTCGTGGCCACCTGCATGACCCGCTGCATCTCCTGCACCCGCTGCGTGCGCTTCACCACCGAGGTCGCCGGCACCTTCGTCATGGGGCAGACCGGCCGCGGCGAGGATGCCGAGATCAGCACCTATCTCGGCTCGCTGATCGATTCGGAGATGCAGGGCAACATCGTCGATCTCTGCCCGGTCGGCGCGCTCACCAACAAGCCCTACGCCTTCACCGCCCGGCCGTGGGAGCTGAGGAAGACCGAAACCATCGACGTGATGGACGCGCTCGGCTCCAACATCCGCGTCGATGTGCGCGGGCGGCAGGTGATGCGGATCGTGCCGCGCAACCATGACGATGTGAACGAGGAGTGGATCTCCGACAAGACCCGCTATGTCTGGGACGGGCTCAGGCGCCAGCGGCTCGACCGGCCCTATGTCCGCGAGAACGGCCGGTTGCGCCCGGCAAGCTGGCCCGAGGCACTCGGTCGGGCGGCGGCGGCGATGAAGGGTGCGTCGAGGCTCGCGGCGCTGGCGGGGGATCTCGTGCCCGTCGAGGCGGTGTTCGCCCTCGGCGAGCTCACCCGCAAGCTCGGCGGCGTCACCGAATGCCGGGTGGACGGGGAGAAGTTGCCGGCGGGGAACCGGTCGGCCTATGTCGGCACGGCTCGCATCGCCGACATCGACGGGGCGCGGCGGATCTTCCTCATCGGCACCAACCCCCGCCACGAGGCGCCGGTGCTCAACGCCCGCATCCGCAAGGCCTGGCTCGCGGGCGCCGAGGTTGATCTTGTCGGCCAGCCGGTCGATCTGACCTACCCCGTCACCCACCACGGCACCGACCGGGCCGCCCTCGAAAGGCTGCTCGCGGCCGATCATGGCGCCGTGGCGGATGTGCCGTCGATCGTCATCATCGGCATGGGGGCGCTCACGGGCGAGGACGGTGAAGCGGTGCTCGCGGCGGCGATGAAGCTGGCCGAAAAGACCGGCTCGAAATTCCTCGTGCTCCATACTGCCGCCGGACGCGTGGGTGCGATGGATGTCGGCTTCACCACCGAGGGAGGGATTGATGCCGCTCTCGACGGGGCCGACGTGATCTACGCTCTCGGCGTCGACGAGATCGACCTGCCCGGTGCCCCCGGCGATGGCCCCTTCGTGATCTATCAGGGCAGCCATGGCGACCGTGGCGCCCACCGCGCCGACGTGATCCTGCCCGGCGCGGCTTATACCGAGGAAAGCGGCATCTTCGTGAACACCGAGGGCCGGCCGCAGATGGCGCTGCGGGCCGCCTTCCCGCCCGACGGCACCGCAAGCGGCGCGCCGATCGAGGAAGGGAAGATCGGTGCCCGCGAGAACTGGGCGATCATCCGCGCCCTGTCGGGAGCGCTGGCCGATCCGCAGCCCTGGATCGATCTCGATGGATTGCGCGCGGCCCTCTTCGAGGCCCATCCCCATCTCGGGCGGATCGACGAGGTGCCGCAGAACGACTGGCAGCCGCTCCCCGAAGCGCCGCTCGGCAACGGTGAATTCGCCCTGGCTGTCGATGATTTCTGGCTCACGAACCCGATCGCCCGGGCCTCGGAAGTGATGGCCGAGATGAGCCGGCTGTGGGCCGAAAGGGCGCGCAAGGTGGCGGCCGAATGAGGACGGGGGGCGAAACGGCGATGGGAGAAGCCGTGATGACAGGCCGCATCTGGCGCGACGCTTCCCTGGCGATCCTGGCAGGGCTTGGCCTCGCCGGCTGCCAGGGCGCGGCCACCGGCGGCGACCCGGGTGCGGGTGGCGAGGCGGCCGCTCCGCGGTATCTCGGTATCGAGACGCGGCTTCTCGAGGGCGATCTCGTCAACTTCATCGTCACGATGGAGGGCGCGCGCGATCCTCTCGACGTGATCGCCTATGCCCGCTGCGCCGCGGCGCAATACACGCTCATTCGCGGCTACGGCTTCGCCCGCCACATCCGCACCTCGGTGCGTGAGGGGGGAGGGCGCTGGCAGGCCGATGCCGTCTATCTGATCTCGCCGGATCTGCCGAAGGGGGCGAACACGCTCGATGCGGCAGCCGAGGTTGACAGCTGCCGCGCCCGCGGCATTCCCACGGTCTGAGCCGGGGAAAGAGGAAAAGGGGATGAAGGCGCGATGATGGAGTTCTTCACCAACACCAATCTCGGGATCTTCCTGTGGACGCTGGGGCAGGCGCTGATCGTGATCGTGGCGATCCTGATCGCGCTGGCGTTCCTGCTCTATGCCGACCGCAAGATCTGGGCGGCGGTGCAGCTGAGGCGCGGTCCCAATGTCGTCGGCGCCTTCGGGCTGCTGCAGAGCTTCGCCGACTTCATCAAGTACATCTTCAAGGAGATCGTCATCCCGGCCGGGGCCGACAAGGCGGTGTTCATCCTCGCGCCGATGATCTCGCTGGTGATGGCCACCATCGCCTGGGCGGTGATCCCGTTCAACGAGGGCTGGGTGGTCTCCGACCTCAATGTCGGCATCCTCTACATCTTCGCCGTCTCGGGGCTCGAGGTCTATGGCGTCATCATGGGCGGCTGGGCGTCGAACTCGAAATACCCCTTCCTCGGCTCACTGCGTTCGGCGGCGCAGATGATCTCCTACGAGGTGTCGATCGGTTTCATCATCGTCGGCGTGCTGCTCTCGGTGGGCTCTCTCAACCTCACCGAGATCGTCATGGCGCAGAAGAGCGATTACGGGCTTCTCGGCTGGTTCTGGCTGCCCCATCTGCCGATGGTGGTGCTGTTCTTCGTCTCGGCGCTGGCCGAGACCAACCGCCCGCCCTTCGATCTGCCCGAGGCCGAGTCCGAGCTGGTGGCGGGCTACATGGTCGAATATTCCTCGACGCCGTTCCTCCTGTTCATGATCGGCGAGTATCTCGCCATCGTGCTGATGACGGCGCTGATGTCGATCCTGTTCTTCGGTGGCTGGCTGAGCCCGATCCCGGGGCTTTCCGACGGGCTGCACTGGATGGTGCTGAAGATGCTCGTCCTCTTCTTCCTGATCTCGATGGTGAAGGCGATCGTGCCGCGCTACCGCTACGACCAGCTGATGCGCATCGGCTGGAAGGTGTTCCTGCCGATCTCGCTCGGCTGGGTTGTCTGGGTGGCGCTGGCGGCGCGCTACGAATGGCTCTGGGGACTTTACGTCCGCTGGCAGACGGGAGCGTGAGATGAAGCGTCCGCACCCCATCCGATAGGAAACGCCCAAGGGAGGCTGCAATGGCTTTTGACATGGTCCGGGCCGTCAAATACTTCTTCCTCGCGGACTTCATCGCCGGGTTCCGCGTCGGCATGAAGTATTTCTTCAAGCCCAAGGCGACGGTGAACTACCCGTTCGAGAAGGGACCTCTCTCGCCCCGTTTCCGCGGGGAGCATGCGCTGCGCCGCTATCCCAACGGCGAAGAGCGCTGCATCGCCTGCAAGCTGTGCGAGGCGATCTGCCCGGCCCAGGCCATCACCATCGATGCCGAGCCCCGCGAG
>WFPA01000064.1 GCA_015487815.1 Albidovulum sp. | reverse complement strand
GTTCTCGCCCCTCACCGCCCTTTCTTCCTGCGCCTGGCGTTGCCGCCGCGCTGGCCGGGCTTGCCGGCGGTGGAGCGGGGGCGGGGGAGGGCGGCGTCGATCTCGCTCTGGCGGGCGAACGGATCCTCGGCCAGGGCAAGCTCTGTGGCCTCGAGGCGGCGGATCTCGTCGCGCAGCCGTGCCGCCTCCTCGAATTCGAGGTTCTCGGCCGCCGCCAGCATCTCCTTGCGCAGCGCCTCGATATGGGCCCTGAGATTGCCGCCCGGCGGCAGCTTCTCGACCGTGGCCGTGACGCGCGCCATGTCGGCATCGCCCTCGAACACGCCCTCGAGCACGTCGGAGACGTTCTTCTTCACGGTTTCGGGCGTGATGCCGTGGGCCTCGTTCCAGGCGATCTGCTTCCTGCGCCGGCGCTCGGTCTCGTCGATCGCGCGCCGCATCGAGCCGGTGATGCGGTCGGCATACATGATCACCCGCCCCTCGGCGTTGCGGGCCGCGCGGCCGATGGTCTGGATGAGGGATGTTTCGGAGCGGAGGAAACCCTCCTTGTCGGCGTCGAGAATGGCGACGAGGCCGCATTCGGGGATGTCGAGCCCCTCGCGCAACAGGTTGATGCCGACGAGGGCGTCGAAGGCGCCGAGCCTGAGGTCGCGGATGATCTCGATGCGTTCGATGGTGTCGATGTCCGAATGCATGTAGCGCACCCGCACGCCCTGTTCGTGAAGATACTCGGTGAGGTCTTCGGCCATGCGCTTGGTGAGCACGGTGACAAGAGTGCGGTAGCCCTTCTCGGCCGTCGCCCGGATCTCGGCCAGAAGGTCATCGACCTGGGTTTCCACCGGCCGGATGATGATCTCGGGGTCGACAAGCCCCGTCGGCCGGATCACCTGTTCGACGAACACGCCCCCGGTCTGCTCCAGCTCCCACGGGCCGGGTGTCGCCGAGACGTGCACCGTCTGGGGGCGCATCGCATCCCATTCCTCGAACTTGAGCGGACGGTTGTCCATGCAGGATGGCAGGCGGAAGCCGTGCTCGGCGAGGGTGAACTTGCGCCGGTAGTCGCCGCGATACATCGCCCCGAGCTGGGGGATAGTGACGTGGCTTTCATCGACGAAGAGAAGCGCATTGTCGGGAATGTATTCAAACAGCGTCGGCGGCGGCTCGCCGGGCTGGCGGCCGGTGAGATAGCGCGAATAGTTCTCGATACCGGTGCAGTGGCCGGTGGCCTCGAGCATCTCGAGATCGAAGGTGGTGCGCTGCTCGAGGCGCTGGGCCTCGAGGAGCTTGCCTTCGCGGCGGAAGAACTCGAGCCGTTCGGCAAGCTCGGCCCTGATGCCCCTGATCGCCTGGCTCAGCGTCGGCCGCGGCGTGACATAATGGGAGTTGGCATAGATCCGCACGCGCTCGAGCGTGGCGGTCTTCTCGCCGGTGAGCGTGTCGAACTCGGTGATGGCCTCGATCTCGTCGCCGAAGAAGGAGATGCGCCAGCCGCGGTCCTCGAGATGGGCCGGCCAGATCTCGAGCACGTCGCCGCGCACGCGGAAGGTGCCGCGCTGGAAGAAGTTGTCGGCCCGGCGATACTGCTGGGCGACGAGATCGGCCATCACCTTGCGCAGATCGTGGCTCTCGCCCACCGCCAGATCCTGAGCCATGGCGGTGTAGGTCTCGACCGAGCCGATGCCGTAGATGCAGCTCACCGAGGCGACGATGATCACGTCGTCACGCTCGAGAAGCGCCCGCGTCGCCGAATGGCGCATGCGGTCGATCTGCTCGTTGATCTGGCTTTCCTTCTCGATGTAGGTGTCGGTCCGCGGCACATAGGCCTCGGGCTGGTAGTAGTCATAGTAGCTGACGAAGTATTCGACCGCGTTCTCGGGAAAGAAGCTCCTGAACTCGCCGTAAAGCTGGGCGGCAAGGGTCTTGTTGTGGGCGAGGATGATTGTCGGCCGCTGTGTGGCCTCGATCACCTTGGCCATGGTGAAGGTCTTGCCGGTGCCGGTGGCCCCGAGCAGCACCTGATCGCGCTCTCCCCGCTCGAGTCCCTCGACGAGCTCGGCAATCGCCTGCGGCTGGTCGCCGGCAGGCTCGAAGGGGGCGTGCAGCACGAAGCGCCGTCCGCCTTCGGAACGGGCATGGGGCGCGCGGAAGCGGCTGGTCGAGAGGCTCTGGCTGTCGTCGGGCATGGGCGAATCGTCCTGCGGCCGGGAAACGGCTTCAAAGGGTGCCATAAAGATGGGAGTCATGCACGCGGCGGCAAGGCCGAGGGCGAAGCCGGGTGTGCGTTCCTTGCACGGTGGGGCAGGGCCGTGCCGGCAGGTCGCCGCCCCGGATCAGCCCCGTACCCGCCCGCGGGAAGATGTGCCCGGCGACCCCTTGGTGCGCCCTTCCCGAGCGGGGCACCCTGATCTGCACGTGGCTGTTTCCGGCCCGCGTCCGGGGCGCCCGGCTGCGTGCCTGTCAGCGGCGAGGGATGTTGTGGAAGGGGTGCGCAGGTGGTGCCGTGATTTCCCCTTGGGGTTCCGGCGCGTTCAGCCCTCGTCTGCCGGCTCGCGCTCGCCGCCCACCCGCTCATCTCCGGCGAGCCCCTCGATGATCGGGCAGTCGGGTCTCTCGTCGCCGTGGCAGGCGGCGACCAGATGGGAAAGGGTGGCCCGCATCCGCTCCAGCTCGGCGATCTTTGCGTCGATCTTCTCGAGATGGGCTTCGGCCAGTGCCTTCACCTCGGCCGAGCTGCGCTTCTGGTCCTCGTAGAGCGACAGGAGCGTGCGGCAATCCTCGATCGAGAAGCCGAGGCTGCGGGCCCGGGCGAGGAAGATCAGCTTGTGCACGTCGCTTTGCCGGAAGGCACGATAGCCGTTGGTGCCGCGCAGGGGGCGGATGAGGTCGATTTCCTCGTAGTAACGGATGGTCTTGGCCGGCAGGCCGGTTCGCCGTGCCGCCTCTCCTATCGTCAGGAGCATGTCGTCCTGTGCTGCCGTTGCTGTCGCCATCCTGGAACCTCTCTTTCCCGAAGGGGCCGGTTCTGATGTCCGGGAGCATGACGCCTGGGACCGGCCTGCCGGAAGCATCATGCCACGAAATGGCGGCGCGGCAAGGCCGCGGCAGGATCTGCCGCGGCCCTGCCCGGGTGTCATCGGCCATGATTCAGCCGGTGACTGCAGCCGTCTCGAGAGCGGGCGCCGCACCGCCCTCTTCCTGCCTGCGCGGTGCGAAGGGCGGCTGCCAGCGGCGCAGCCTCAGCGCATTGCCGACCACGAAGACGGAGGAAAGCGACATCGCCAGCGCCGCCAGCATCGGCGAGAGCAGCATGCCGTTCACCGGGTAGAGCACGCCGGCCGCCACCGGGATCAGCACGACATTGTAGGCGAAGGCCCAGAACAGGTTCTGGCGGATGTTGCGCATCACCGCCCGCGACAGGGCGACGAGGTTGGGCACGCCGAGAAGCTCGCCCCGCATCAGCACCACGTCGCCTGTCTCGATGGCGATGTCGGTGCCGGTGCCGATGGCGATGCCGACATCGGCGGCCGCGAGGGCGGGCGCATCGTTGATGCCGTCTCCGACGAAGGCCACCACATCGCCCGTCGCCTGGCGGGCGCGGATGACGTCGAGCTTGCCTTCGGGCAGGACACCGGCCACCACCTCGTCGATCCCGACTTCGCGGGCAACCGCCTCGGCGCTGGCGGGCCGGTCGCCGGAGATCATCAGCACCTTGAGGCCGATCCGGTGAAGCGCGTCGATCGCCGCCTTCGCCTCGGGTTTGAGCGGGTCGGAAACGGCGATGATGCCGGCCGGGCGCGCGTCGATGCCCACCAGCAGCACCGTGCGGCCGCGCGCGGCAAGCTCGGAGGCCTTCTCCTCGAGCGGCGAAGGGTCGATCCCGTTCTGGCGCAGCCAGGCTTCGGTGCCGATGACGACTTCACGATCCGCCACCCGGCCGCGGATGCCGTGGCCACTCTCGGCGGCGAAGGTCTCGACGGGGGGAAGGTCGAGCCCTTCATCCGCGGCCCGGGCAAGGATGGCCGCTCCCACCGGATGCTCGGAGCGGCTCTCGAGTGCGGCGACAAGGCCGAGGAGCCGGTCGGCCGTTTCGCCCTCGGCGGGAAGGATCTCCGTCACCTGTGGTGCGCCGGCGGTGATGGTGCCGGTCTTGTCGAGGGCCACGGTCGTGATGTCCTCGAGCCGCTGCAGCGCCTCGCCGCGACGGAAGAGCATGCCGAGCTCGGCCGCGCGGCCGGTGCCGACCATGATCGAGACCGGCGTTGCCAGTCCCATGGCACAGGGACAGGCGATGATCAGAACCGAGATGGCCGCGACGAGCGCATGGGTCAGCCGCGGTTCGGGGCCGACGAAATACCACACCAGCCCGGCGACGAGAGCGATGGTCATCACCGCCGGAACGAAGCGGGCCACGATCCGGTCGGCCAGCGCCTGCACCGGCAGCCGCGCCGACTGGGCTTCCTCGACCATGCGGATGATGCGGGCAAGCACCGTGTCGGCGCCCACCGACCGGGCCTCGATCACGAGGCTGCCCTGCCTGAGCACCGTACCACCGACGACCTTCTCGCCGGCGGCCTTTTCCGCCGGCAGGGGTTCGCCTGTGATCATCGATTCGTCAACGAGCCCGCTGCCTTCGATGACGATGCCGTCGGTCGGCACCTGTTCGCCCGGGCGCACGATCACCCGGTCACCCGGCCGCAGCCGCTCGACCGGGATTTCCTCGAAGCTGCCGTTCTCGCGCAGACGTCGGGCGCTGCGCGGGCGCAGCGAGATCAGCTTGCGGATGGCCGAGGAGGCTTGCGACTTGGCGCGTGCCTCCATCCACTTGCCGGCGAGGATCAGGGTGACGATCACCGCCGCGGCCTCGAAATAGACCCCGCGGGCATTCTCGGGCACGAGATCGGGGAAGAAGAGAACGATGGTGGAATAGGACCAGGCGGCGGCCGTGCCGAGGGCGACGAGGGAGTTCATGTCGGGGCGACGGCGCAGCAGGGCGGGGATGCCATGTGCGAAGAAGCGCCGGCCCGGGAAGGCCAGCACGATCGTCGTCAGAACGAACTGGACGGCCCACAGGGCCCGGAGCCCGAGAACTTCTTCGGCCCAGCTTCGGAAGGGGGGCACGAAGTGCTCGGCCATGGCGAGGAGAAAGACCGGTATGGTCAGGGCGGTGGCGAGAAGGAGATCGCGCCTGAGCCCGGCCACCTCGCGCCGGGCGGCCTCTTCCGCTTCCGTCCCGCCGCTCTCCCCCTCGACCACCCTTGCCTCGTAGCCGGCGAGACTCACCGCCTGTGCCAGCGCCTCGGGGGTGGTGATTCCGGGAGCATAGCTCACGCGGGCAAGCTTCGTGGCCAGGTTGATGCGAGCGTCGAGAACGCCGGGTTCGGCCAGAAGGGCCTTCTCGACATTGCCGACGCAGGAAGCGCAGCTCATTCCCTCGACGAGGAGAACCGCCTCGGCGATGGCCGGCGTATAGCCTGCTTCGCGCACCTTCTCGGCGATCCTTTCGGCGATTTCGGCTCCGCTTCCACCTTCCCTGAGGCGGATCTCGGCGGTGCCGGTGGCGAAGTTCACCCGGGCCTCGCGCACCTCCTCGAGCTCACCCAGCGCCTGCTCGGCCGACAGCGCGCAGGAGGCGCAGCTCATCCCCTCGATGCGGAAACGCTTGAGAAGGGTGCCTTCGCCCGTTCCGTCATCGTCAGCGGGGATCGGGATCTCGCATGTGCCCTCCTCCGGGGTGGAGGCGAATTGCGTGTCGCTCTCGGCTCTTTCGGTCATGATATCCTCCATGCACGGCCCGTGGGGCCTTCAGCGGCTGATGACGGAAGCCGGATAACCGGCATCGGTCACCGCGCGGGCGAGGGCTTCGGGGGCGACGCTGTCGTCATGTTCGACTGTGGCGCGCTTCCCCTTGAGATCGACCGAGGCCGATCTGACGCCGGGCAGCGCCTCAAGTGCCTTCTTCACCTTCTCGACGCAGGCATTGCAGCCCATCTTCAGCACTTCCATCTCGGTATGCATATCCGTTCCTCCTTCTTGTCACGCCTCTTGTCACGGGGCCGAACCCACGCTCCGAATCGTCTGCGTGGCATGTTCAAGGGAACAGATGGGGTTTCCAGTCGCTGGAAGGTCAAGGGGGGAGGCGAGCCTTTCGGTCACGCCTGCGCGATCATGCGTCTTCGGAGGGCTTCTCGTGCCCCTCCCCGCCGCGCAGCATCCGTTCGAACAGGGTGACGAGATGGGTTTCGGCGTCTGCGAAGCGGGTGGCGCTGCGCTCGGGGCCGAGCACCGCCTGCACCTGCACGTCGAAATCGGCATAATGCTGGGTTGTTGCCCAGATCGAGAAGATCAGGTGATGGGGATCGACCGGCGCGATCCGCCCCTCTTCGGCCCACCTGCCGATGACGGCGGCTTCACGATCGACGATTTCCTTCAGCGGGCCCTCGAGCATGTCCTTCAGGCGGGGTGCGCCCCGCAGGATCTCGTTGGCGAAGAGGCGCGACTCGGCGGGGTAGTCACGGGCCATCTCGAGCTTGCGGCGCACATAGCCGGTGATCTCCTTCACCGGGTCGCCCGCCGGATCGAGACGGAAGAGCGGCTCGAGCCAGATATCGAGAAGCTGGCACAGGAGGGTGCGGTAGATCTCTTCCTTGGAAGAGAAATAGTAGAGCAGGTTGGGCTTCGAGAGCCCGGCACCGGCGGCGATGGCGTCGATAGTGGTGCCGCGAAAGCCGTTCTTCGAGAACTCGGCGAGGGCGGCCTTGAGAATCGCCTCGCGCTTTTCCCGCTGGATCCGCGTCTCCTTGCGCGCTTCACTCGCCCGTGCCATCGACCTTCCCCCGCCTTGCCGGTCCGTGCCAGTCTAGCGCCCCGATCACGAATTTGCGAGATGGCCGGTGGCGGCGATGAAGTCGCACAGGAGCGCGGCATATTCCTCGGGCTTCTCGACACAGGGGATATGTCCTGCCCCGCGAATGAGGGCGAAGCGCGAACCGGGGACGAGGTCGGCGGTTTCACGCACGAGATCGGGCGGGGTCGAGCCGTCTTCGCTGCCGGCAATGGCCAGGGTGGGCAGACGCAGGCGCGCAGTGCTCTCAACGAGATCGGCATGGCCCACGGCCAGCGCGCAGGCCACATAGCCTTCGAGAGGCTGACGGGTGAGCATGTTGCGCCAACCGGTGATTTCTTCGGGGTGCTCCTCGCGGAAGCGGCGCGAGAACCAGCGTTCCATCACGCTGTCGGCCACCACCTCGATGCCGCCGGCGCGGATCTGCGTCACCCGCTCCTGCCACATCTGCGGGGTGCCGATCTTGGCGGCGGTGTTCGAGAGTACCATTGCCCGCACGAGATCGGGCCGTTCGGCGGCGAGCCCCTGGGCGATCATGCCGCCGATCGAAAGGCCGACGAAGAGGCAGTCGCGCACTCCGAGAGCATCGAGCAACGCGGCGGTGTCGGCGACAAGCTCCCCGAGCGACCAGCCACCTTCGGGGGAGCGGGGCGGCAGCGAGGAAAGGCCGTGACCGCGCTTGTCGTAACGGATGACACGCAGCCCGTCGGGCAGGTGGGGCAGAAGGGCATCCCAGAGCCGGAAATCGGTTCCGAGCGAATTCGCGAAGACGATGGCAGGTGCATCCCGAGCCCCGCGATCGTCGTAATGAAGCACGGTTTCGCCAAGCCGGATCATCCGCATCGCTCTTTCCCCTTCATTCTTCCATTCGCATTCCCCTTCCTCACCATACCGGCCGGGCCCTCACCGGGACAAGTCGCGGGGGCATCCTGCCCCGCCACTCCCGTTTTCCCCAGAGGCGGCATCGGATGGAAAGGGGAACATGCCGACCGGGCCCGGATGGCGCCTGCCCATCTCTTGCACGGTATGCTCAAGCAGCATAAACTTTCGTCCTATTCACCGGCTCCTCGCGCATTCTTCCTGCATTCTTCGCTATTGCCTGCCGCGTGCTCGCGGCATTCTCGCCGGGAGCCGCCCCCTCCCGCCATCCTCTCAGAAGGGCAGGCCGACATAG
>WFPA01000063.1 GCA_015487815.1 Albidovulum sp. | reverse complement strand
CCTTACACTCGAAGAAGCGCGCGCCCTTGCCGCCGCGGCGGCACACACCGCGGAGACAGCCCCATGAGCCATGAAGAAGACACTCTGCCCCGCATCATCGTCGAGCCGATCGTCGCCAACGCCCTGCGGGAGGATCTCGGCACCGCCGGGGACATCACCTCGCGCACCGTCCTGCCGGCAGGGCTCACCGCCCGGGCCGTCATCCGCGCCCGCGAGCAGGCGGTGGTTTCGGGCATGGAGGTTGCCGCCACCGCTTTCCGGCTGACCGATCCCGGCCTCGAGATCGCCATCCACATCACCGACGGCCACCGATGCCGACCGGGCGACGTGCTCCTGGAGGTGGCAGGTTCGGCCCATGCCATTCTCGCGGCCGAACGCGTCGCCCTCAACTTCGCCGGCCGGATGAGCGGCATCGCCACCCTTACCGCCGCCTTCGTCGAGAAGGTCGCCGGCACAAGGGCGCGCATCACCTGCACCCGCAAGACCACACCGGGGCTGAGGGCACTCGAGAAGCTCGCCGTGCGCCATGGCGGTGGCTTCAATCACCGCCATTCTCTGGCCGATGCCATCCTCATCAAGGACAACCACATCGCCGCCGCCGGCGGCATCCGCCCGGTGCTCGAATCGGTGAAGGCCCGCGTCTCGCACATGGTGGCGGTGGAGATCGAGGTCGATTCGCTCGAGCAGCTGGAGGAGGTGCTCGAAGTGGGCGGAGCGACGGCGGTGCTCCTCGACAACATGCCCCCCGGCGCGTTGCGCGAGGCCGTGCGCATGGTCGCCGGGCGCATGGTCACCGAAGCGAGCGGCAATGTCACCCTCGAGACCGTGGCCGAGATCGCCGCCACGGGCGTCGATTACATCTCCTCGGGCCGGCTGACCCATTCGGCCCCGACCGTCGATCTCGGCCTCGACATGTAAGCCGCCCGCCGCCGCAGCCCTGTTCTGCCGGCTTCGCAGCTCTCTCATCCGAGAGTGACCGCGAGGCCTTCCCGCAACCTGTCCTTGCCCTGCAGCGCCGCCCGCGGCATGAATGGGCCATTGCCCGTGGGCGACGAGGCAGCCCCCGGCAGCGGCAAGGAACGAGGAGTGCAACATGCGTATCGCGATGGTCGGGACGGGCTATGTCGGCCTCGTCTCGGGAGTGTGTCTGTCGGATTTCGGCCATGAGGTCGTCTGCATCGACAAGGACCCGGACAAGATTTCCCGCCTCGAAGCGGGGGAGCTGCCGATCTACGAACCGGGGCTCGATGATCTGCTCGAAAAGAACATGGCCGCGGGCCGGCTTTCCTTCACCACCGATCTGGCCGAAGGAGTGCACGGCGCCGACGCGGTTTTCATCGCCGTGGGCACGCCCACCCGCCGGGGCGACGGCCATGCCGACCTGACCCATGTCTTCGCTGCCGCCGAGGAGCTGGCCGGCGCGCTCGAGGGCCATACGGTGGTCGTCACCAAGTCGACCGTGCCGGTCGGCACCAACCGCAAGGTCAAGCAGCTCATCGCCAGAGCCCGGCCCGATGCCGATTTCGACGTGGCATCGAACCCCGAATTCCTGCGCGAGGGCGCGGCGATCGACGACTTCATGCGCCCCGACCGGGTGGTGATCGGGGTGCAGAACGAGCGCGCCGCCGAAGTGATGCGCGAGATCTACCGGCCGCTCTACTTGCGCGACTTCCCGATCGTCGTCACCGATCTCGAGACGGCGGAGCTCATCAAGTATGCCTCGAACGCCTTCCTCGCCACCAAGATCACCTTCATCAACGAGATGGCGGCGCTGTGCGAGCGCGTCGGCGCCGATGTCAAGGAGGTGGCCCGCGGCATGGGGCTCGACGGGCGGATCGGCAACAAGTTCCTCCACGCCGGCCCCGGCTTCGGCGGCTCCTGCTTTCCGAAGGACACGAGGGCGCTGGCACGTATCGGACAGGAACATGCCGCCCCGCTCGAGATCGTCGAGACCGTCATCCGCGTGAACGATGCTGTCAAGCGGCGGATGATCGACAAGATCGTCGATCTTCTTGATGGCGAGGTCAGCGGCAAGACGGTGGCGGTGCTGGGAGTCACCTTCAAGCCCAATACCGACGACATGCGCGAGGCGCCTTCGCTGACCATCGTGCCCGCCCTCGTCGGCATGGGCGCCAAGGTGCGGGTGACCGACCCCGAGGGCCGGCGCGAGGGCGAGGCGCTCCTGCCCGGCGTCAGGTGGTGCGACAATGCCTACGAGGCCGCCCGCGGCGCCGACGTGGCGGTGATCCTCACCGAGTGGAACGAGTTTCGCGCCCTCGATCTGAAGCGTCTGGCAAGGAAGATGCGCCGCCCGCGGCTTGCCGATCTGCGCAACATCTACGAGCCGAAGGCTGCCCGTCGCGCCGGCTTCGAGGGCTATCTCGCCGTCGGTCGCCCCGGCTGGCTGCCCGAAGGGGCCGGTTGAGCACCCGCACCGTGCCGCGCATCCGGCCGGCCCCGCCAACATGCGCGGCTCCACCAAGCGGGCGGATGGAGCGGACATGTCCGGAAAGCGCCGGAGGCCGCCGGGTGCGGCATGCCCCGTCATGCGGCGGCCGAGACGCCCCGTCCGGCGCAAGGCCCGTCTGCGTGCCCCGGGGCCGGCGGGCGGAACACCGGAGGAATGGGCACCGGGTGCGGCATGCGAGAGACGCTTCCCGCTCATCCTTCCCTGTCGGCGTGCCCCGGCAGCAAGGAACCCGGCAGCTTCCCGCTTCGGGATCCGCACATGACCGCCCGCTCCGGTATCACACCGGTCCCAAAGCGGCACGCTCATGCCGTGAAAGGCGGCACGAGCATCGCGGTCAGTCCTTTCCTCTTGGTGATGCCTGCGAAAGCCCCGGCCGGCGCGGCGGCAGATCGAGGCGGATCACCCCGACGACAGCATAGGGCACACCGCCGCGCCCGAGCACGACCGGGGCCAGTGCCTCGGCCTTCGGATCGACCCGCCGGGCCGCATCCAGCGCCTGGGCGAGCCTGCGATCGTATGCACGTCGGGTCGCCGGCACGAGGAGCAGCCCCGGCCCGCCCGCCGCGCTGCGCCGGTGAAAGAGGAAATGATGGCTGGCGATTCCCCCCAGCGGATAGACCGGCAGCCGGTCGTGCAAGGCCGTCGCCATCGCTCCGCCCTCGATGTAATCGAGCACTGCAAGCGCCTGCGCCTCATCGAGCAGCCCCCGCGCTTCGAGCGCCGGCAGAAGGCCCGACCAGTCGAAAAGGGCGATGGTGTTGTCCCAGGCGGGCGGGGTGTCCCCGTAGCTGCGGGTGAGGAAACCGGTGCGGGCATGGAGGACGAGAACGATCACCCCCACCCACAACGCCGCACCGAACCAGAGCGTCAGGCGCCGGCTCCAGCGGGCCAGCCGCTCGTTCCCGAGCGCCCACACCGCTCCGAGCGGCAGGGCGACGAGCCAGCCCGGCAACGCCCAGTGCGGCAGGGTGCCGGTGGGCGTCGCAAGATAGACGAGGTTGAACATGACGATCGGGCCGATGGCGACAAGGGCGAGAAGCCGCCCCTCCTCCCCGAACCGGCCGCGCACCCCCGCAGCCAGGCCGAGAAGGGCGGCAAGCATCACGCTCGGCACGAGATAGAGTGCCTGCGCGACCAGCATGCGCGCGAAATTCGCGAGCGACAGCCCACCGCCGGCCCGGCCGCCCTGATAGGTGAAGGACGCCCAGTCGTTCTGAAGGTTCCAGACCAGCACCGGCAGAAGGCCGAGCCCCGCCACTGCCGCCCCCAGCCAGGGCCAGGGCCGGCCGAGCCAGGCGCGGCCGCGGCGGCTCACGAGCATGTAGAGCAGAAGGCTGACCGGCACGAGCCCCGCCTGATATTTCGACATCAGCGCCGGAGCGAGCGCCATCCCCGCCGCGAGCCAGAGCCGCCCCACCGGCCGCCCCTCCTCCTCGGCCCGCAGAATCTCCAGGAGCAGCCACACCGTGAGCAGGACGAAGACATCGAGCGGCCCGTCCGGGACGACGAGCAGCCCCGAGAGGATCGAGAAGATCGGCGACAGGAGCAGGAACAGCATCGCCCAAAACCCCGCCTGCGGCCCGGCAAGCCGGGCGCCGATGCGCCACAAGAGCCAGGCGGAGCCGGTGCCGAAGGCGAGAAAGGGCAGACGGAAGATGATGGGGTGCTCGATGCCGGCAAGCTGCACCATCGCCACCGGCAGCCAGAAGCCGAGCGGCGGGTGGTCGAAGAAGCTCCAGCTGAATTCGCGCGCGGCGGCGATGGCGTAGTTCTCGTCCACGCCGAGCGGGGCGAAGGCGGCGAGAAGGGCGCGCATCACCGTCCAGATCGCGAGAGAAAGGAGCACGAGACGGCGCAGGCGGCGCTCTCCGCCATCCGCCCCCGCAAGGCGGCCCGCGGGCCCCCCCGCTTCCGACGTGGCATGCCTTTCCATGTGTTCCGCCTCGCTCACATTGCCCGCCATCCCGTAATCCTGCCCGGCTCCTTCCCCGGAGCTCGTCATGCCGTCAGGTGAACCGTTCGGGCCCCGGCCGGGGCAACGGCGGAAGTCGGGCCGTCGGTCGACCCTCCGCCTAGCGGGCGCGCCAGGTGAAAAGGGCCGAGGCCATGAAGTTCCACAGCGCCCCGACCACCGCACCCGCGAAGCTCGCCACCGGCCATGTGCCGAACCACTTGTAGAGCAGCTCGGCCACGCCGACATTGGCCAGCGCCCCGATCGAGCAGACCACGTAGAAGGAGGCCAGACCCCGCCAGAACTCCCGTCCCCTGAGCTGCCGGTCGCGATAGGTCAGCATGTTGTTCAGCAGGAAGTTCGTCGTCATGGCGGTGAAGACGCCAATGGTCTGCGCCGCCCAGAAGGGGCCGCCCGAAAGCGCCATCACGAGGCCGACCATTCCGAGCTGCACCGCCACGCCGGAAATGCCGACGAGGGTGAAGAGCACGAAGCGGATCGGCACCAGCCCCCCGGTCAGCCGCGAGACGAGGAGGCCGAGGAATTCGAGGGTGACGGCGGTATCCATCTTGCTCTCCCCGTGGCGCCGCTCGCGGAAGGTGTAGCCCACCTCCTTCGTCTTCCAGCGCCCGCGCGAGGCCGAAAGCATGTCGGCCAGGATCTTGAAGCCCTGGGGCTGAAGCTCGGTCACCACCTGGTTGAAGCTCTCGCGCCGCACCATGAAGAAGCCGCTCATCGGGTCGGATGCGGTGATCCTGAGCAGCCGTCGCGCCAGCCCGGTGGCCATGTCGGAGCCCCATTTGCGCACCTTCGAGAGGCCGGTGCCGACCGTGCCGCCCTCCACATGGCGCGAACCGATCACGAGATCGAGAGCGGGATCCTCCGCCATCAGCCGGAACATCTCGGGCAGGATCCGTTCGTCATGCTGAAGATCGGCATCCATCACCGCCACCAGCGGCGAAACGGAAGAGAGGATCCCCTCGATGCAGGCGCCGGCAAGGCCGCGGCGGCCGATCCGGTGCAGCACCCGCACATTGCCGCGCTCACGGGCCAGCGCCCGCACCTCGCGGGCAGTGCCGTCGGGGCTGTCGTCATCGACGAAGACCACCTCCCAGTCGATGCCCGCGAGGGCCTCGTCGAGCAGGGCGACGAGGGGGCGGACATTGTCTTTCTCGTTGTAGGTCGGCACGACGACGGTCAGCTCGGGCAGGTTGCGCCGGCGCGCCATCTCCGCCTGCGATCGGTCCGCGGCCTCGCCCACCTCCGGGGCCGCGATTGCTCCGCCAGCATCAGCCGCTTCCCTGTCCACCGCCTCCTCCCGCGACATGCCGTCCTTCTCAACCGTCATGGCCCGCTCCGCTCTCGTCACCTGCTGCCTCTTGCCACGGGGCCGGGGGCGGGTCAAACCCCTGCCGGCCCGCGGCATGGCGCCCTTCTTGGAAAAGGCGCCGCGCTGCGCTAGAGACGGCGCAAGGCCCCTGCCCGAACGGGAGAGAGACATGCGCAGCGCCACATTGAGCCGCCGCACCGCCGAGACCGACATCACCGTCACCGTCAATCTCGACGGCACCGGCCGGCGCTCCATCGCCACCGGCATCGGCTTCTTCGACCACATGCTCGACCAGCTGGCCCGCCATTCGCTGATCGACATGGAAATCCGTTGCGAGGGCGACCGGCACATCGACGATCATCATTCGGTCGAGGATGTCGGCATCACGCTCGGCAAGGCGCTCTCGGAGGCACTGGGCGACAAGGCCGGCATCCGCCGCTATGGCAGCTGCCTCCTGCCGATGGACGACGCGCTGGTGCGCGCCGCGCTCGATCTTTCGGGCCGGCCCTTCCTCGTGTGGAATGTCGAGATGCCGACGGCGAAGATCGGCGGCTTCGACACCGAGCTCGTGCGCGAATTCTTCCAGGCCCTCGCCGTCAATGGCGGCATCACGCTGCATGTGGACCGGCTGCACGGTTTCAACAGCCATCATATCGCCGAGGCCGCCTTCAAGGCCGTGGCCCGGGCGCTGCGCGAGGCAGTGGAACCCGATCCGCGCTCGGGCGGGGCGATCCCCTCGACCAAGGGCACGCTCTGAGCCCGGCCGGCTAGCGCCAGCGGCCCGGGGTCGTTTTCGCGATGGTCCATGCCCGCACGCGAGGCGGCCCGCCTGCCGCCCCTTGCCCCCGCCCGGCGAAGGCGGCAGTAACCTTGGGGGACTCCGGCAACGACGGCCCGCCCTTCCCCCGGGGAAACGGGCCGGGTGAGGCCGGACGAAGCCAGATGAGGAAGGAGGCGTCATGCGGACCGTCATCGTCGATTATGGCTCCGGCAACCTGCGCTCGGCGGAGAAGAGCTTTGCCCGCATGGCCGAGGAGCTCGATGCCGGCACTGTCAGGGTCTCCGACCGGCCGGAGGAGGTGGCGGCTGCCGACCGGATCGTGCTGCCCGGTGTCGGCGCATTCGCCGATTGCCGCGACGGGCTGAGAAGCCGCGACGGGCTGTGGGAGGCGATCGAGGAGGCCGTGCGGGTCAGGGGCCGGCCCTTCTTCGGCATCTGCGTCGGCATGCAGCTTCTCGCGAGCCGGGGTACCGAGCACGGGATGACGGCCGAGGGCTTCGGCTGGATTCCGGGCGAGGTGGTGGAAATCACCCCGTCGGATCCGACCCTCAAGATCCCTCACATGGGCTGGAACACGCTCGAGATCACCCGGCCCCATCCGGTGCTTGAAGGCATAGCGCCCGGGCGGCACGTCTATTTCGTCCACTCCTACCATCTCGTGCCCGAGCAGGCGGCGCAGCTTCTGGCCACCACCGACCATGGCGGGCCGATCACCGCCGCAGTCGGCGAGGACAACATCTTCGGCACCCAGTTCCATCCCGAAAAGAGCCAGAAGGTCGGTCTTGCCATCATCGGCAACTTCCTCCGCTGGCGCCCCTGAAGAGCCACCAGCCGGTCGGGCCGGCACGCCGCGCCAATCGGCAACATGGGAAGGAAGCCCCGTCGCCGGACAAGGCCGGAGGCGGACCGTCCGCGGCGGCCCCCTCCGCAGGGGGGAAAGAGCCGAAGGATGATGGCGTCGCTGGCCCGCCCGTCCCGCCCGGCAGGCGCGACCCCCGTTCCGCCCGCGGCGCCTCAGCACCCCCGAAGCGCCCGAGGAGAAGCACGAAACGAGGAAGAGGCGGCACGCCGGCCGCCCCTTCATCCCTTT
>WFPA01000062.1 GCA_015487815.1 Albidovulum sp. | reverse complement strand
TCGGTCCCCGCCTGGTGCGCCAGCTGCTTCCGGTTCTGGGTGACAGCGTGATCCGCGAGATGTTCTCGACCCCGCGCTCGATCTTCTGTGCCGCCTATGTCACCTCCGCGCCCGAGGCGCCGCGCGGCGTCTATACCCACGGCGCCGTCATCATCAAGGCCGAGCATCCGCGGCTGATGCGCCAGTCATGCATCCACGAGGAGCTGGCCCAGTCCATGGGGCTGCCCAATGACAGCCCCGAGGCCCGGCCCTCGATCTTCAACGACGACGAGGAATTCGCTCTCCTCACCCGCCATGACGAGCTCCTGCTGCGCATTCTCTACGATCCGCGCCTCAAACCCGGCATGACGGCCGAGGAAGCCCGGCCGATCGTCGAGAGGATCGCCCGGGAGCTGCTCGCGAATGGCGTGTAGCCCGCACCGGTGACCGCGGAGCACACTCCGTGCCCTGCCCCGTCTCCTGCACGCACCGCAGACTGTTGTCCGTGCGGGGCCGCCGCGCCCCTACGGCCTCATGCGGGATGAACCCCGTTTTCTTCCCGTTTTCTTCTTGCCGATGGTTCTCTCCACATCATGAATCCGCCGCGCTTTCCCGATGAAGGGCCCTCGCACGCCAATGCACCCCGGGCGGCGCAGCGAACCGGCACAGGGAGGGGACCATCGCGCAAGACGAAGGCCCCTGCCCCTGCCCTTCATGCCGTCCTGCCGGTCGTGCCCGATGCCGCACCCCGGTCGGGAAGGCGGGATAGGGGCCCGCGACCGACCCTGCCCTGCCCGCCTTCTGCTGCGGCGGGCAGGAGCGATCGCGTGCTGCCTCTTGTCGGCGTTACTTGTCGCCGACGCGGCGGATGCGTCCTTCGACCGGTGTCTTCACGCCGCCCATGGCCTCGATATAGCGCATCACGTCGTTGGCCATGAGCGTGCCGTTGCCGGCATCGACCAGCACCCGGCCGCCACCGAGGGCGCCATAGCCGTCGCCGCCGCGCAGCATGTAGTCGTTGGTCGCGACCTTGTAGAGCCGGTTCGGATCGAGCGGCTGGCCGTTCACCGTGACCGACACCACCCTCTTGCCCGGCGGTGCGGAGGGATCCCACACCACCTCGAGCCCCGAGACCTGCGGGAAGCGACCCGCCCCCTTCTCGACCTGGCTGAAGCCGTTCTCGAGCGCGGCCAGGAGCTGGGAGCCGGGAATTTCCGTGACGACGGTCTTGTTGCCGAAGGGCAGCTCGGTGAGGATGTCCTTGCGGGTGAGCACGGTACCGGGCTCGTAGGTTCGGTCGCCGCGAATGCCGCCGCCATTGGTGACGGCAATGTCGGCGCCGGTGGCCCAGCGCATGGCGTCGGCCACGAGATTGCCCATCGTCGTCTCTACCGAACGCACCATCGCCCGGCGCGAATCGAGCGGCACTTCCGTCTTGCCGACCGGCACCGAGAGGCTCTCGTCGAGCTTGGCGCGATAGGCCGCAACCAGCTTCTCGGTCTCGGGATCCGGCGTCACGGAGGCGGTATCGACGAAGCGGAAGCGCGGCACCCACTTCACCTTCCGCTTGCCGCGCTTTTCGCCGATGGTGACGTAAAGATCGAGCGGGACGAGGAACTTGCCGTCGATTCCGGTCTCGACATAGGCGGTCTTGCCGTCATACCAGCTGCCGATGGCGTGATCGTCGCCCGAGACGATGACGTCGAACCTGTGGCTGTCAATCAGCGCACGGTCGTTCTGGCGGTCGGTCTGCACCACGCCGATGACGAGATCGGCACCCTTGCTGCGGGCCTCCTTCGCGGCGGCAATGGCGCTCTCGACCGTTGGCAGGAATTGCAGATCCCCCGAGGAAGAGACGATCGGCGTCGTGTCCTGGGCGACGGGGACGAGAGCGATCCTGAGCCCCGCCATCTCCTTCCACATCACCCCGCCAAGGCCGGGCACGGGGCTGCCGTCCTTCCGGCGGATGTTGATCGCCGCCCAGGGGTATTTCGATTCCTTCATCCGTTGGAAGAACACCTCGGGGCCGAAATCGAACTCGTGATTGCCGGGCACGGCGAGATCGAAGGGCACGACATTGGTCAGGGCGATCATGTTGGCCCCCTTGTCGATGCCCGACAGAATCGAGGGTGAAAGCATGTCCCCGTCCATCACGTAGAGCGTGTTCGGGTTGGCCGCGCGCTCGGCACGGGCGACGGCGTTGAGCCGGGCGATGCCGCCGCGGCCCTTGTGGGCGTCGAACTTGTAGATGTCTCCGACCCCGAGAATGGTGATGCGGATCGGCTCGCCCGCGCGTGCCGGAGCGGCCGGAAGCATTGCGGCGGCGCCAAGGCCGAGCGCCAGCGCGCCCAGAACGAGGCGCCTCGTCAAGCGGAATGTCATTGCAATCTCCTTTTCTCCCTGTGTCGCTCGGGGCCGGCTTCCGCGATTCTCTCCGCATCGTCCGGGCCGGCCCCCTCGATTTCGCCGGCGGCGAAACGGCGGGGTCAGGGTAGAACCCTGACGCTGCAGGTCAAGCACGGCGTGCATCACCAGGAGGGTCCCGACCGCAGGCCACGCCGGCGCGCGCCCGCCCGTCCGGACAGAAGACGGACCACCTGCGGGAGACAGCCGCACGGCCCATCACCGTACGGGCCGCCGGCAATCCCACCTCCTGCACCGGCGACGGCGCCAGAGGCTCTCCACCGGAAACGACCGCAAGGACAGGCACGGAAAAAGGGGGCCCGAAGGCCCCCTTTCCCGTCATCCGCGGATGGATGACGCTTACATCATGCCGCCCATGTCGGGCATGCCGGCCCCGGCCGCCTGCTTGGGCTCGGGCTTCTCGGCCACCATCGCCTCGGTGGTGATGAGCAGGCCGGCCACCGAGGAGGCGTCCTCGAGAGCGGTGCGGACCACCTTGGCGGGGTCGATCACACCGAACTGGAACATGTCGCCATATTCCTCGGTCTGGGCGTTGAAGCCGAAGGCCGGATCGTCGTTCTCGCGCACCTTGCCGACCACCACGGCACCGTCGATGCCGGCGTTCTCGGCGATCTGGCGCATCGGCGCCTCGATGGCACGGCGCACGATCTTGATGCCGGCCTTCTGGTCCTCGTTCTCGGCCTCCACCTCGTCGAGCGCCGAAGCCGCCCGCACGAGAGCGACGCCGCCACCGGGGACGATGCCTTCCTGCACGGCGGCACGGGTCGCGTTGAGCGCATCTTCCACGCGGTCCTTGCGCTCCTTGACCTCGACCTCGGTCGCACCGCCGACGCGGATCACGGCGACACCGCCGGCCAGCTTGGCGAGACGCTCCTGCAGCTTCTCGCGATCATAGTCCGAGGTGGTTTCCTCGATCTGCTGCTTGATCTGCTTGATGCGCGCCTCGATCTCGGACTTGTCGCCCATGCCGTCGATGATGGTGGTCTCGTCCTTGGTGATGACCGCCTTCTTGGCGCGGCCGAGCATGTCGAGGGTGACGTTCTCGAGCTTCATGCCGAGCTCTTCGGACACCACCTGACCGCCGGTCAGGATGGCGATGTCCTGCAGCATGGCCTTGCGGCGCTCGCCGAAGCCCGGCGCCTTGACCGCCGCGACCTTGAGGCCGCCGCGCAGCTTGTTGACCACGAGCGTGGCCAGCGCCTCGCCCTCGACGTCCTCGGCGATGATGAGCAGCGGCTTGCCCGACTGGATCACCTGCTCAAGGAGCGGCACCAGCGGCTGCAGCGAGGAGATCTTCTTCTCGTGCAGCAGGATGTAGGCCTCCTCGAGCTCGACGGTCATCTTGTCGGGGTTGGTCACGAAATAGGGCGAGAGATAGCCGCGGTCGAACTGCATGCCTTCGACCACCTCGACCTCGGTTTCGAGGCCCTTGTTCTCCTCGACGGTGATCACGCCCTCGTTGCCGACCTTCTGCATCGCCTCGGCGATCATCCGGCCGATCTGCTCCTCGCCATTGGCCGAGATGGTGCCGACCTGGGCGATTTCCTCGCTGTCCTTGACCTCGCGGGCCATCTCGCGGATCGCGGCCACCACCTTGGCGACGGCGTTGTCGATGCCGCGCCGCAGATCCATCGGGTTCATGCCGGCGGCGACCGCCTTCATGCCTTCCTTGACGATGGACTGGGCAAGCACGGTCGCGGTGGTTGTGCCGTCACCGGCGGTGTCGTTGGTGCGGGAGGCGACCTCCTTCACCAGCTGGGCGCCCATGTTCTCGAACTTGTCCTCGAGTTCGATCTCCTTGGCGACCGACACGCCGTCCTTGGTGATGCGCGGCGCGCCGAAGGACTTCTCGAGCACGACATTGCGCCCCTTCGGGCCGAGCGTCACCTTGACCGCATCGGCCAGGATGTTGACGCCCTTGAGCATGCGATCACGCGCATCGCTGTTGAACTTGACTTCCTTTGCAGACATCTTCTGCTCCCTGAAATTCCGTAAATCCCGTTACCGAACCTGACGATTCAGCATTCGGCAGTCCCCCGAAGGCGACCGCCCGCATGGCGTTGAGGCGATCACTCGACGATGCCGAGAATGTCGCTCTCCTTCATGATGAGGAGTTCTTCCCCGTCGATCGTGACCTCGGTGCCCGACCACTTGCCGAACAGCACCCGGTCACCCGGCTTGACGGACATGGGGATGAGTTCACCGGAGTCCTTGCGGGCACCCTCGCCGACCGCAATGATCTCGCCTTCGGCCGGCTTCTCCTTCGCGGTGTCGGGAATGATCAGCCCGCCCTTGGTCTTCTCTTCGCTTTCGATACGGCGAACCAGCACACGATCGTGCAGCGGTTTGAATGCCATCTGGATCTCTCCTTCCTGTTGAGTCCAACCCTTCGAGGCGTTGGCCCGGTGATGGTCGCCCGATTGTTGGCACTCACCACCACCGAGTGCTAACACACCGGCGATTTAGGAAGGTGCCCCATCCTTGTCAACAGCCGGCTGTCGAGAATTTTCACGGTATTTTCACCAGCAGGTGAGCGCATGCGGCGCCGCCCGGGGCGGCGCCGACCGGGGAAAAGGCGCTGCCGAGCGCGCAAGGGGAGAAATGGTGGAGAAAAGAGAGGGGGCTTCTGTTTCCTCGGCTCGCCGCCCGTGCAGTTTGCGATCTCGGTGATCGGCGTGCTGATCTTCGCTGGGCTCACCGCCTACGACACCCAGGAGATCAAGAACCTCTACATCGAGATGGCCGCATCGAGCGACGAGGCGACGATCTCGCGCATGGCGATCATGGGCGCGCTCAAGCTCTATCTCTATCTCGATTTCCTCGTGTTCCTCGTGAGGTTCTGCCCTCGCAGCGGATGCACGCGGACAGAAGGGCGCCCGAGCGCCGGCGGGAATGCGGC
The DNA here is from genome assembly GCA_015487815.1 of Albidovulum sp. Classification (GTDB taxonomy): domain Bacteria; phylum Pseudomonadota; class Alphaproteobacteria; order Rhodobacterales; family Rhodobacteraceae; genus WFPA01. Next base: position 16,882 of record WFPA01000062.1, on the reverse strand, counting down.
TCCCGACCTGCACGCCCGGACGCCACCCTTTCGCCCGTCCCCTCCTCGGCCCGAGACACGCCGGCTTCCGGCGAGAGCACACGCTGCCGGTGGACAGCCCGAGGGTGCTGTGCGGCTGCCCGTTACGAACATACGAACGATGGAACATGGAATCCGGCGGCTCGCGGACCGCCGTCTCCCAACCCGGGATCCGCGGAGCTGCGGATTTGCCCCATGTCTCCGCTGCCGGGGTTCAGCTCCCCTCCGGCGCCCCGCCGGCCCGGCGTCGCGCCTCGATCGCGTCCCAGATGCGGGCGGCGGCGTTGACGCCGGTGAAGCGTTCGAGCTCCTGGATGCCGGTCGGCGAGGTGACGTTGATCTCGGTCAGCCAGTCGCCGATGATGTCGATACCGACGAAGATCAGCCCCCGCTCGCGCAGAAGCGGCCCGATGCGGGCGCAGATCTCGCGATCCCGAGCGTCGAGCTCGACAGGTTCGGGCCGACCGCCCACATGCATGTTCGAGCGGGCCTCGCCGGCGGCCGGCACGCGGTTGATCGCGCCCACCGGCACCCCGTCCACAAGGATCACCCGCTTGTCGCCCGACGTCACCTCGCCGAGATATTTCTGGACGATGAAGGGCTCGCGGCTCATGCCGGTGAAAAGCTCGTGCAGCGCGGCAAGGTTCACATCGTCGGCCGACAGGCGGAACACCCCGGCCCCGCCATTGCCGTAGAGCGGCTTGAGGATGATGTCGCCATGCCGGTCGCGGAAGGCGCGCACCTGCGCGAGATCGCGGGTGATCATGGTCGGCGGGGTGAGGTCGGGAAAATCGAGCACCAGCAGCTTCTCGGGCGAATTGCGCACCCAGAAGGGATCATTGACCACAAGGGTCCCGGGATGGATGCGTTCGAGCAGATGGGTGGTGGTGATGTAGGCCATGTCGAAGGGGGGATCCTGACGCAGGAGCACGATGTCGAAATCCGACAGATCGACCCTTTCCCGCGGGCCGGCATCGACATGATCGCCCCGCCTGCGCCGCACCGTCACCCGTCGACCGAGCGCGAATACCCGCCCTTCGTCGAAGACGAGATCCTCGGGGGTGTAGACGAACAGACCATGGCCGCGCGCCTGCGCCTCCTCGGCGAGGCGGAAGGTGCTGTCGGCATCGATATCGACCGCTTCGATCGGATCCATCTGGATCGCCACATCGAGACGTCCGCCCATCTGCATTCCTCCGTATGCGACTGCATCTCCACCCGGCCCCGGGCCGTCAAAGGCCGCCTCGGCGGCCGCACTGCGGGCCGGCCGCCGCCCTGCCCTTTTCGCCTTCGCCGCCGCGGGAGACAAGGGCCATGTCGCCGCGGTGCCCGAACCGATCCGTCGCTTCGCCCCGAATGCCGGCCATCGCCAGGACCGAGCGGAACCGGCCGTGGCGCAGCGTGTTGCCCGCCGGCCCACAGAGGCGGCCTCGACGCAGCCGGGGGGCACACGCCCGGTGCGCATGCCGGGATGACGGAAAGAGGCGGATCGGGGCATCCCCCGTCACCTGCCGCCCGGCCGGGCCGCGATCGGCTTCAGGTCATCATCTCGGCCCCGAAGGCATTCTCGACCAGCCGGCAGCTGCCCTCTGCATCGACAAGCGCCACATCGAAGCGCATCGCCACATCGAGCCGCCCCACTTCCCGCACGAGATAATCGAGGGCGGCATTCAGGATCCGTCGCATCTGCCGCGGCCTGAGACGCGCACCGGCAAGGGCGTGGGAGCGGGCGCGCTTGACCTCGACGAAGACGAGACGGGACCCCTGCCGGACCACGAGATCGATCTCGCCATGGGAGGAACGCCATCTGCGGGCGAGGATCGCACCCCCTTCCGCCTCATACCGGCCTGCCACCCGCTCCTCGGCATCGAGCCCCTTCAGATGTGCGGGAAGTCCACCGCCGCTCCCCTTCGCGTGCCATGCGCCCGGAAAGATGCCCGGTTCAATCGCCCTCCGCCTTGGCCGTGTCATCCACCCTGTCCCCGTCGTCGTCCTTGTCATCCGCCCTGCCCTTTTCCTGCCGGCGCATCTCGAGCGCCTTCTGGTAGATCCGCTTCCGCGGCAGATTCAGAGTATCGGCAACAAACCTTGCCGAATCCTTAACGCTCATCGAGGAAAGCGCCGCGGCAAGTGCCCGTTCGATTTCCGCCTCTCCCGCCTCCTTCGCCGCCGGCGGGCCGACCAGCACCACCATCTCGCCCTTGAGCGGCCGGCCCTCCCGTCGCCGCCGCATCACCTCTTCGAGCAGCGTTCCCACAGAGCCGCGCAGCACCTCCTCATGCCGCTTGGTCAGCTCGCGGGCGAGCGCCGCCGGACGGGCGGCGCCGAGCACCGCCGCCATGTCCCGCAGCGCCTCCTCGATCCGGTGGGGGCCTTCATAGAAGATCAGCGTGGCCGGCACGGCCGCAAGTTCTGTCAGCGTCTTGCGGCGCCCGGCTTCCTTGGCCGGCAGGAAACCCGCGAACAGGAAACGGTCGGTCGGCAGACCCGCCACCGTCAGGGCCGCGATCGCCGCGACCGGCCCGGGCACGGCGTGGACCGGGTGCCCCGCCGCGAGCGCCTCCCGCACCAGCCGATGGCCCGGATCGGCCACGAGCGGCGTGCCGGCATCGGAGACATAGGCGACCGACCGTCCTTCCGCGAGTGCCGCCAGCAGGCGCGGGCCGGCGCGCACGGCGTTGTGGTCGTGATAGGCGACGATCTCGCGCCCTGCCCGCGGAATGGCGTGTATGCTCATGAGCTGGCGGACCCGTCGCGTGTCCTCGGCGGCGACGAGATCAGCCCCCCGGAGCACATCGAGCGCCCTGAGGGTGATGTCGCGGGCATGGCCGATGGGTGTGGCCACGAGATGGAGTCCCGGCGGAATGGCCTGTGGCGCCTGCGCTTCGGTCTCGTCCATGCGTCCATCTCCCACCTTTGCGTGCCCCGCCCTTTTTGGCTAGAAAGCCCGGAAAGGACGGTGTCGTCCATCCCCATTCGATACAGGCTGCGAGCGACGGCAAGGGGAAAGGCGGCCACGACCGAATGTGCCGGCGCGGATTTTCCCGGCCACGGGAAACGGGCTGGCCGGAGAAAGGGCGGGCCGTTGCCGGCCGCCACGACCGATCGGCGGGCATTCCGCCGCGGGGTGACGGGCAGGGCCGGGCGAGAGAACAGAGCAGAGGGAGCACGGAACATGACAGAGCCAGCATCACGCATCCACGGAGCCGGGGCGGCATATCGGACCCGGCAGGCCGCGCCAGCCACCCCGCCGCTCCCCGCTGCGGCGCGCCCGTCCCGGCGGCTCTTTCTCGCCGGAGCGGCGGCGCTCCTCGCCGGATGCGAGATGCAGACGCCGCAGATCGCCACCCATGGCCGGGTCAGGGCCGGCCTGCTCCTGCCCGAAGGCAGCGGCGATGCCCGCAACGACGCTCTCGCCACCGCGCTCGCCAATGCCGCCGAGATGGCCGTGAGCGATCTCGACCGGGTGACGGTCGAGCTCATGACCGGGGCCACGGCCGCAAGGCCGGAGGGTGCCGCCGCCGCTGCCCGCAGTCTCGCGGGCCGGGGGGTGCAGGTGGCTCTGGGGCCGGTCTATTCGGCCACATCGCAAGCCGCGGCCGCGGCGCTCGCCGGTCGGGGCGTGAACGTCCTTTCCTTCTCCAACAACCCCCGTATCGCCGGCGGCAACCTCTTCATTCTCGGCATCACCTTCGAGAGCACCGCCAGCGCGGTTCTTGCCCAGGGGCTGCGCGAGGGTCGGCGGCAGGCGATGCTGGTTCGGCCGCAGAACCTGCAGGGAGACATCGCCGAGGAGGCGGTGACCGCCGTCGCCGGGCGGCTCGGCATGCCCCTAGCTCCCAGCCAGAGCTACCCCTTCTCCCAGAAGGGGGTGATCCATGCCGTGCGCCCGATCGCCGAGGCCGTGAAGGAGAACGGGGTCGATCTTCTGCTTTTCGCCTCCGACACCGCCGGGGCGCTGCCGATCCTGGTCGAGCTTCTGCCCGAGAACGGGGTCGATCCGGCCGCGGTGCAGTTCGCAGGTCTCACCCGCTGGGACATCCCGCCCCAGACCTTGGCGCTCAAGGGGGTGCAGGGCGGCTGGTTCGCCCTGCCCGACCCGGCCTTCCACCAGCCCTTCGTCGACCGCTACAAGGCCCGCTACGGCACCCTGCCCCACCCGATCGCCGGACTCGCCTATGACGGGGTGGCGGCCCTTGGCGCCCTTGCCGGCAGCGGCCGGGGGGTGATCTCGAAGAAGGCGCTCACCGACCCGGCGGGCTTCGTCGGCGTCAACGGCATCTTCCGCTTCCGCAACGACGGCACATGCGAGCGCGCCCTTGCCGTCGCCACCATCCGCGACAGGAAGATCGAGATTCTGGCGCCGGCACCAAGACGCTTCGACGATGCCACCGCCTGAACGAACCCGCGCGCACAGCGCCCCAACCCCGGCAGCGACGGTCGAGCCGACCGCCGCCCCCCTGGCTGCGGCAGCACCGGATGCCGCGGCCTGGGAAGCGGAGGAGGCCGCCAGCGGCAAGGGACGGGAGGAAGACCGGGAGAGCGGTGCAGATTCGTCCGCCTCTTCCGCGAAGACCGGAGCGCGACGGGAATCCGCCGCCCTGCCACCGCCCGAAGCGGTGCTCGACCCGGCCGTGCTCGATGCGGCGATCGACGCGGTGGTCGAGGAGAAGGGCGCCGAGGCCGCCCGCTCCCGGGTGCTCGAAATTCTCCGCAACGCCCATGACGAGGCCCGTGCAACCATCGCCCGGACCCTCGAGGCGGCACCGTTTGCCGCCCGGGGCGCCACGCGGCTCTATACCCATGTGGCCGACAGCATCGTCCGCGCCCTCTTCCGCCATGCGACCGAGCATCTCTTTCCGCTGACGAGCCCGACCGAGGGCCAGAGGCTCGCGCTCGTCGGTGTCGGCGGCTACGGACGAGGCGAGATGGCACCGTTTTCGGACATCGACCTTCTGTTCCTCCACCCCTACAAGCTGACCGCCTGGGCGGAAAACGTCGTCGAGAGCATGCTCTACATGATGTGGGATCTGGGGCTGAAGGTCGGCCATGCCACCCGGTCGATCCCCGAGACGATCCATCAGGCGCAGGGCGATCACACCATCCGCACCGCGCTCCTCGAGAGCCGGCCGATCGCCGGCGACACGGCGCTTCTCGCCGAATTCGAGACCCGGCTCGAGCAGGAGGTGTTCCGCAAGGACGTGGTGGAGTTCGTCGAAGCCAAGCTTGCCGAACGCGAGGAGCGCCATCGGCGCAACGGCGGTCAGCGCTACGTGCTCGAACCCAATGTCAAGGAAGGCAAGGGGGGGCTGCGCGACCTGCAATCGCTGTTCTGGATCGCCAAATACATCTACGGCGTGCGCGAGACCCGGGCGCTGGTGCCGGCCGGGCTCCTGACGGAGGAGGAGTTCGAGATCTTCGAGGCCGCTTCCGACTTCCTGTGGACGGTGCGGGTCCATCTGCATCTCGTCGCCGGCCGGGCGACCGAGAAGCTCACCTTCGACCGCCAGGTGGAGATCGCCGAGCGGCTCGGCTATCGCGACCGGCCGGGGCGGCGGGCGGTCGAGCAGTTCATGCAGGACTATTTTCGCCACGCCACCCGGGTGGGCGATCTCACCCGCATCTTCCTCACCGCTCTCGAGGCGCGGCAACTGAAGAAGGCGCCGTCGCTCGCGGCCCGCCTTTTCGCCGGACGGCGGCAGCGGCGGCTCAACCTGCCCGGCTGGGCCGACATCCGCTCGGGCCGACTCGACGTGGCCGACGAGGATGCCTTCCTCGCCGAACCGCTCAACTTCCTGCGCCTCTTCGACGTGGCGCTCCGAACCGGCATCCTGCTCCATCCCGACGCCATGCGCCTCGTCGCCCGCCATCTCGACCTCATCGACGACGCGACCCGGCAGAACCCCGAGGCCAACGCCCTGTTCCTGCGGATCCTGCTCGAGCATGGCGACCCGGAGCGGGCGCTCCGGCGGATGAACGAGCTCGGCCTTCTGGGGGCATTCATCCCCGATTTCGAGCGCATCGTCTCGCTGATGCAGTTCAACATGTATCACCACTACACGGTGGACGAGCACACCATTCAGGCCATCTCCCAGCTGCACCGGATCGAGAAGGGGGAGCTGAAGGCCGAGCTGCCGGTCTCGACCACCATCGTCGAGCAGGGGATCAACCGCCGGGTGCTCTATGTGGCGACTCTCCTGCATGACATCGGCAAGGGGCAGGAAGAGGACCATTCCATCCTCGGCGCCCGCATCGCCGAGCGCCTTGCGCCGCGTCTCGGCCTCGACGAGGAGGAAAGCGCCCTCGTCGTCTGGCTGGTGCGCCATCACCTGCTGATGTCGGACGTGGCGCAGAAGCGCGACCTCTCCGACCCGGCGACGGTGCGCGAATTCGCCCGCACCGTCGGTTCGGTCCAGCGGCTCAAGCTCCTGCTGCTCCTTACCGTCGCCGACATACGGGCCGTCGGTCCCGGCACCTGGAACGCCTGGAAGGCACAGCTCTTGCGCGATCTCTACCACGCCACCCATGATGCGCTGACCGGCGGGGTCGAGCAATACGGGCTCGAGCGGCGGATCGACGAGGCCCGGGCAGCGCTCGCCGGACGGCTCGGGGACTGGCCCGAGGAGAAGATCGCCCGCGAACTCGAACGCCACTACCCGCCCTACTGGCAGGGCCTCTCGACCGAAGAGCACGTCACCTTCGCCCGCCTCCTCGACGGCATCACCGAAAGCGAGATCCGCCTCGATCTCACCCCGGCTCCCGACCGTGGCGCGACCCGCGTCGCCTTCGCCCTTGCCGACCATCCCGGCCTTTTCGCCCGTCTTGCCGGCGCACTGGCCCTTGCCGGGGCCAATGTCGTCGAGGCCCGGACCTATACCACCTCCGACGGTTACGCCACCGCCGCCTTCTGGGTGCAGGATGCGAGCGGCAAGCCCTACGGCAAGGAGCGCCGCGCCCGGCTCGAGCGGATCCTGAGGCGGATCCTTGCAGGCGAGATCGTCGCCGGGGAGGCTCTGGCCGAGAAGAGCCGCCTGCCGCGCCGCGAGCGCCGCTTCACCGTGCCGACATCGGTCAGCTTCGACAACGAGGGCTCCGATCTCTACACCATCGTCGAGATCGAGGCCCGTGACCGCCCCGGCCTGCTGCACGACCTCGCCCGCACCCTCGCGAACGCCAACATGCGGATCCATTCGGCCGTCATCGCCACCTATGGCGAACAGGCGGTGGACAGCTTCTACGTGAAGGATCTCTTCGGCCTCAAGCTCACCTCGAAGGAGCGGCAGAAGAAGCTCGAAGAGCGCATTCGCCAGGCGGTGGAACGGGGGGCCGCGGCCCTCGAAGAGGCATGAGCGTGCCGCCGCCCGGCACAGGCCGCCGGCACTGCGCGGCGAAGGCCTTGCCGCCGCACCCGTTCCGCGACCTTTGCGCCGGCGGCGCTGTTCCCGTGCCCTTTCGGCCACGCGAAGGGTGGGGCCGATGATCCGCAACTTCTTCACCGTCGGCGGCTGGACGATGGCAAGCCGGATTCTCGGCTTCGTGCGCGACATCATGATCGCTGCCTTCCTCGGTGCCGGTCCGGTGGCCGAAGCCTTTCTCGTCGCCTTCTCGCTGCCCAACATGTTCCGCCGCTTCTTTGCCGAGGGCGCGTTCAACATGGCCTTCGTGCCGCTTTTCTCGAAGAAGCTCGAGAAGGGGGAAAATGCGCTCGGCTTCGCCCGCGACGCCCTCACCGCGCTCGGCGGGCTTCTGATCTTCTTCACCCTGATCGCGCAACTGGCCATGCCCTTCCTGGTGCTGGCGATGGCGGCGGGGTTCGCGGCCGACGAGCGGTTGCCGCTTGCCGTGCTCTACGGCCGCATCGCCTTTCCCTACATTCTCTTCATCTCGCTGGCGGCGCTGGCCTCGGGCGTGCTGAACGCGGCCGGCCGCTTCGCCGCTGCGGCCGCGGCGCCGGTGCTGCTCAACATCGTCTTCATCACCGCTCTGCTTCTTGCGGACCGGGCCGGGCTCGACATGGGACTCACCCTCGCCTGGGCGGTGCCGATCGCAGGGGTGCTGCAATTCGCCCTCGTCTGGGAGGCGGCACGGCGCGCCGGCTTTCCGCTCCTGCCGCGCCGCCCGCGGCTGACGGCGGATCTCAGGCGCCTCGCCGTCATCGCCGCACCGGCAGCACTCGCCGGCGGGGTGGTGCAGATCAACCTTCTGGTCGGGCGACAGGTGGCGAGCTTCTTCGACGGGGCCATCGCCTGGCTCAACTATGCCGACCGCCTCTACCAGCTGCCCCTCGGCGTGGTCGGCATCGCCGTCGGCGTGGTCCTGCTGCCCGAACTGTCGCGCCGGCTCGCTGCCGGAGACGAGGCGGCCCAGCAGGCCAGCTTCTCGCGGGCGGCGGAATTCGCCCTTCTCCTGACCCTGCCGGCCGCCGCCGCCCTCGTCGCCATTCCCGACGTGCTGGTGCGCGGCCTGTTCGAGCGCGGCGCCTTCACCGCGACCGACACCGCCCCCACCGCCGCCGCCCTTGCGGTCTATGCTGCGGGACTCCCGGCCTTCGTGCTGCAAAAGGTGTTCCAGCCGCTGTTCTTTGCCCGCGAGAACACGGCGACCCCGTTCCGCTACGCCCTCGTGGCGCTCGTCGTGAACGCGGCACTTGCCATCGGTCTGGCGCCCCTCATCGGCTGGCTCGCCGCCGCCATCGGCACCACCGGCGCCGGTTGGGCCATGGCCTGGCTTCTGTGGCGTGGCAGCCGACCGATGGGCCGGCCGGCCCGGGCCGATGCCCGCCTCGTACAGCGCCTGCCGCGAATCGCCCTTGCCGCCCTTCTCCTCGGCCTCGGGCTCAGGGGCGGGGTGGTCCTTTTCGCCCGCTCCGGCCTCGACCCGGCCAGCCCCCTCGGCCTCGTCCTCGTCGTGTGCACCGGCGGGCTGCTCTATCTCCTCCTGCTGGGATTGACCGGGGCGGCGCGACCCGCCGAGATCCGCGCCATGCTGGGCCGGTCGCGGCGCTGACGCTCCCGCACGCCCTCAGCGCTGCCGCAGCCGCGCGATCCACAGTCGCGCCCGCTCCCGCCCCACCGGGCTCAGCGCGAAGGCCAGCGCGAACCCCGTGACGAATCCGCCGAGATCGGCGATCCATTGCAGCGTGCCGCCGAAGAGGACGTTGAAGAGGAGCTGCACCCCGAGCAGGAATCCGATGAGCGAGAAGGCCCGCCAGCGGTTCTCGCCGATCCGTTCGAGCACCAGCCACATCACGAAGGTATAGGCGCCGATCAGCCCGTAGATGCCGGGGAAAGCCCCCACCAGCACCTGACGTTCGTTGACGATGAGCGACCAGATCATCGCACCGGCCACCGCCGACAGGAAGAAGATCGCGAGAAAGGCCACCTGCCCCAGCGCCTCGGCCACCTGCTTGCCGATCGCGAGGAGAAAGACCACGGCGAAGAGCGCATGGGTGAAGCCGAGATGGATCAACGGATAGGCGACAAGCCGCACCAGCTCGGGCCAGAGAATGACGCCATGGGCGCGCATCCAATCGAAAAGCGGGTCGAACATGCCCCAGTCGCGGATGGCGACAAGTCGCCAGCCGATGGCCGCGTCCCCGCCCAGGATGCCACGTTCCCCCGCCTCGAACAGAAGTTCGATGCCGGCAATGACGACCGCAAGTCCGGTCACGACCGGCGGCAGCGGGTTGATCGGCGACTGGCTGTTTGACGACATCGGCATCCATCCCCTGCTGTCGGCCCGCTTCCGGCCGGCCCTTCTGGCTCCGGCGGGGCATTGACCCTCCCGGGCGGCCCAGCCATAAGGCAGGCCACGGGCCGGGTCCAGCCCGCAGCCCAGCCGCCTTCGGGCGGCGCGGTGGAGCGACAGGCCCTTCAGGCATGATCTGGAGAGACGGGATGAGCGAGACGGGTTTCAGGGAACGGGTCTTCTCGGGCGTGCAGCCTTCGGGCAACCTCACCCTGGGCAATTATCTCGGGGCCATCCGCCGCTTCGTCGAGATGCAGGAAAGCGGCAAGGAGACCATCTATTGCGTGGTCGATCTGCACGCCATCACCGTCTGGCAGGATCCTGAAAGGCTCAACCGCGCCACCCGCGAGCTTACCGCCGGCTTTCTCGCCGCCGGTCTCGACCCCGAGCGCTCGATCCTCTTCAACCAGTCGCAGGTGCCGGCCCATGCGGAACTGGCCTGGATCTTCAACTGCGTTGCCCGCATGGGCTGGCTGAACCGCATGACCCAGTTCAAGGACAAGGCCGGCAAGAACCGCGAGAACGCCTCGGTCGGACTGTTCGTCTATCCCAACCTGATGGCGGCCGACATCCTCGCCTATCACGCCACCCATGTGCCGGTGGGCGAGGACCAGAAGCAGCATCTCGAGCTCACGCGCGACATCGCCGCCAAGTTCAATCACGACTACGCCGACCGCATTGCCGCGCTCGGCCTCGGAAAGGGGCCGGAGGGCGGTTACTTCCCTCTGCCCGAACCGGTGATCGAGGGGGCGGCGACGCGGGTCATGAGCCTGCGCGACGGCACGAAGAAGATGTCGAAATCGGACCCGTCCGACATGAGCCGCATCAACCTCGTGGACAGCGACGAGGCGATCGCGAAGAAGATCCGCAAGGCGAAGACCGACCCAGAACCCCTGCCGTCGGAGCCCGCCGGTCTCGAAGGGCGCCCCGAGGCGAGAAACCTCGTCAACATCCTTGCCGCCCTCGAAGGCAAGAGCGCGGCGGCGGTGCTGGCCGAGCATGGCGGCAAGCCCTTCTCGGCCTTCAAGCCGGTGCTGGCCGAGGCGATCATCGCCGAGATCGGCCCGATCCGCGACCGAATGGCCGAGATCCTCGACGGGCCGGAAGAGATCGACCGGATCCTCGCCGACGGGGCCGAGAGGGCCGAGGCCATTGCCGGGCCGATCGTCGATCAGGTGTACGATATCGTCGGCTTCGTCCGCTCGCGGCGATGGCGATAAGGGCCGATTCGAAAAAGCACTGATGACAACCCGTTGTCACCCATTCTTCATGGGATACATGAGGAATGGCGCTTGCCGATGAGGGAAGATCGGGCCCTGTCTTCAGGCGATTGGCTCGCAGATATTCGATCTCGCTCGAGGTTCTCCCCTCATCGCATTCGTCAAACGCGATAAATCTGAAGGGGAGATCCGCGATCCGCTCACGCCCGGGCTCGGGTTCCAAACACGACCGGACAGAAAAAAGCCCGCTCCGGGATCGGGGCGGGCCAGTTCATCGGTTCAACGCCGGGGCTCTTCGGCCCGGTCGCGAACGAACCTCAGGTCAGTCTTCGAGCTGCAGGTTGGCAGCCGAGGAACGGCCGTCGCGGCCGGTCTCGAGATCGTAGCTGACCTTCTGGTTGTCGGCGAGGCCGGTCAGACCCGAACGCTCGACGGCGGAAATGTGGACGAACACGTCCTTGCCGCCATCATCGGGTTGAATGAAGCCATAGCCCTTGGTGGTGTTGAACCATTTAACTGTGCCGGTCGCCATGCCGGATCTCCTTCTAGTCGAGTTCCCACCCACGATATTGCGGTGGGTCGGTGCAGCCAGATATTCGTCTTTCAGGCTGCCTCAGCCAGGAGGCGATAGTGCCGAAAGTCTGTAGTCTGTCTTCACGAGGAGACATATCGGGGCTCGGGCGGCGGATTGCAAGCGAATAATCGGCTCGGGAGAAAAATAAATCCTTGCAATATCGTGAATTTTTCCGCTCCCCCGTCGCCGGTTTCCCCTTCCCTCCTTGTTTTCATGGCCCTTTTCCGCTCTCCCGCCCGGGCGCACGATGCGACCTTGCGTCCGCCCTGTGGAGCTTTCTTCCGGCGCACCGATCGGCAGAATGAAGCGGGCCCGCGGCGGATGCGGGGGGGATTCGCCGCGGCAGACCATGCCGCGCGGAGACGGAAAGGGAGACGCCCATGGCCAGGATCACGCTTTACGGGCTGAGGAACTGCGACCGGAGCCGTGCTGTCTCGAAGGCGCTGCGGGCCGCCGGCCACGAGGTGGCGCTGGCCGATGTCGCCGCCGGACTCGAGAGCGCCTTCATCGACCGGCTGCTGGCGCAGTTCGGCGACGCCGTTCTCAACCGGCGCTCGACCACCTGGCGCCGGCTCTCCGCCGAAGAGCGCGCCATGCCGGCGGCCGCGCTCCTTGCCACCCATCCGAAGCTGATGCGCCGGCCCGTCCTCGCCCTCGACGACGGGCGGCTCCTGCCCGGCTGGCAGGAGGAAGCCGTCGCACCGCTCCTTGCCGGCTGAGAGACGCTCTCAGGTCCCTTCGTGGCGCGTGAAGATCCGCTCCTCGCCGCTGGCGTCGGTGAACCAGCACATTTCCGCAGGCTGACCGAGCTTCATGCGCTGGATCGCGTCGTTCCTGATGGCCGCCCGGGCAAGTTCGATCGTCTTCCCGTCACAACCCGGCAGCTCGGCCCGCTGATAGCCCTTCGCGCGCATGCATTGTTCATAGACCTTGCGCTTGATGCCGGCATTCACATCCACCGAATAGAGGCCGACATAGGGCGCCCATCCGATCTGGGTGTTGTTCGGCACTTCCTGCACCGCCCTTGCCATGCACCGGGTGCGGTCGGCCTCGTAGCGCCCGTAGCTGACCCCGGGCCGAACCATCATCGGCTTGCTGATGCAGCCGGCGAGAACGAGACCCGCCACTGCCACCACCGCCACCTGTCCCGTTCTCCGCATCTCGCGCTCCCGCTTCCGATCATGTCGTCCGGCGACCATGAACAACCGATGGATGTCGTGTCAAGATAAATACACCCGCAGGAAAGACACCGTGCCGCCTTGCATGCGCGCCCCCGCGGGGGATAAGGGAAGGCGGCGGAGTGAGCGGGCCTCCGCTCAGGCGGCGGCCCCGCACCGCCCCGTCCTTCCGTCCGTCTTCTTCCTATGAGGCATGCCACGATGATCCCCACCGTTGCCCCCTACCCCCTCGGCCGGTCCCGGCGGCTGCGCCGGAACGCCGCCATCCGCGACATGGTGCGTGAAGCCTCCCTCGCATCATCAGATCTGATCTGGCCGCTCTTCGTGCGCGAAGGGGAGAATGTCGCCGAGCCGGTTCCGTCGATGCCCGGCGTCTTCCGCCATTCGGTGGACCGGATCGTGGCGGAGGCCGAACGGGCGCTGGCTCTCGGCATTCCGGCCGTCGCTCTCTTTCCCTACACGCCCGACCACCGCCGCAGCTGCGACTGTGCCGAGGCCTGGAACCCGGACAATCTCGTCAACCGGGCGACGCGGGCGATCAAGCGGGCGCTGCCCGAGCTTCTGGTGATGCTGGACGTGGCCCTCGATCCCTACAATGCCGACGGCCATGACGGCATCGTGAAGGATGGCATCGTGCTCAACGACGAGACCCTCGACGCCCTCGAGCGCCAGGCGCTGGTGCAGGCCGAGGCCGGGGCCGACATCCTCGGCCCGTCCGACATGATGGACGGGCGCATCCGCCGCATCCGCGAGGCCCTCGAGCGCCGCGGATTCGAGGATGTCGCCATCCTCTCCTATGCCGCCAAATACGCCTCGGCCTTCTACGGCCCGTTCCGCGACGCCGTCGGTGCCTCGGGCGCGCTCAAGGGCGACAAGAAGACCTATCAGATGGATCCGGGCAATTCCGACGAGGCCCTGCGCGAGGTCCGGCGCGACATCGAGGAAGGGGCCGACATGGTGATGGTCAAGCCCGGCATGCCCTATCTCGACATCTGCCGCCGGGTGAAGGAAACCTTCGGCGTGCCGACCTTCGCCTATCAGGTCTCGGGCGAATACGCGATGATCATGGCGGCGGCGCAGAACGGCTGGATCGACGAGGAAGCGGCGATGATGGAAAGCGTCCTCGCCTTCCGCCGCGCCGGCTGCGACGGGGTGCTGACCTATTTCGCACCCCGCATCGCCGAACGGCTCCGGGCCGGGATGGGCGGCTGAGCGCCGGCCGGGATCGCGGGGCCGCAAGCGGCGAGACAGGAGCTGCAAAAGCGGTTATGTTCGCCACAAAAGCGCCCGAAACGCCCGGCTGACCGGGTGATCAGCGGGCCGACAGGCACCCGGACGGCAGGATGAGGACAGGACAGGCAGGAGAACAGCCATGAACAGGACCGACGACATTTCGAGGCCGGCAGCAAGCCGGCTCCCCGCTCCGCTGGTTCCGCATCTCGGTTCGCCGAGCCGGCGGGCGCTGCTTCTGACCGGAGCCGCCGCCCTTCTGGCCGGTTGCGTCAACCAGGGCTTCAACTCGCGCCGCGCCCGCATCGACCGCAAGGTGCGGGCCGCGATCGACTTCATGTATCAGGAGATCCCCGAAACCCGCGAGCTGGCGGCCCGGGCGGCCGGCATGCTGGTGATCCCGACCGTCACCACCGCCGGTTTCGGCATCGGCGGCAGCTACGGTTCGGGCGCCCTTCTCATCAACGACGTGATCGTCGGCTATTATGCCGTCACCAGCCTGTCCTACGGGCTGCAGATCGGCCTCGGGCAGTTCGGGATCGCCCTGTTCTTCATGACGCCCGAGGCGCTCGAAGGGTTCCGCACCTCCGACGGCTGGGTCGCCGGTGCCAATGTCGGCTATATCGTCAAGGATTCGGGCGGCCAGCTCGGGGTCGACACCGCGCGATTGACCGAACCGGTGATCGCCGTGGTCTTCGGCGAGGCCGGGCTCATCGTCGGCGCCCGCATCGAGGGGACGAAATACACCCGCATCAACCCCTGAGGCGCCGGGCGGCCGGGGCGGATGGCAGGCGGCGCGAGCGGCAGGACGTGCGGGGGCGCCCCGGGCGCGGGATGCTGCGACGGGGCTCTCCCTGCCGAAGCCGCCTGCGCTGCACGGACCGGCGACCGGCGCTCATGGCCGCCTCGGCCCGCGCGGCGACAAGCCAAACAATGCGGCGGGTTTCAACCAGGATGCCCCACCCGCGGCACGGGCTGGGGCCGCACCCGGCCGCGGATGGGGCCGAGGCGCCCCGGCCGTCCGCGCGATGGAGTCTCAGAAAAGCCGTTTCAGCGCCCCCGGGCCGGATGGGGCCGTCCCGCCGGCAGACAGCAGGAATGACCCCGCACTCAGGCGGCCGCTGACGGCAAGCGCAACGAAGGGAAGCCCACAAACACGCTCAGCGCCGCGTCTCTACACACTCGAGGCCGGCCGAGCGGCGTTCAGCAGCCACAGGCCCCGGCCGAGAAGCTCTCCGGCCGCGAACCATGCCGGCACGGCGACCGGGAGCATTCTCGACGCCTCCGCGCCCGGGAGACAGACGATAAACCCGCCAGCAGGACCAACCCCAGCAAGGTGGTTTCGATTTCGTCTTGCCCCTTTCGTGGTGCCGTTCTTCCCATCCTCTGACGTCTCAACGGCTCAGCTGCGCTTCCCGAAACACCGTCTCGGCAAATTCGCGCGGCGCAACACCCGGGGGCGAGGATGGCCCCGGGCGCCCGGACGGCAAGCGGAGCCCGCAAGCGCAACCCGTCCTGTCGCGAAACCGCCCCGGACGGGCCGGCCGCGCTCAGCCCTGCCCTTCGAGATTGTCCACCGCTCCACCACCCGGGCAGTTGTCGAACACGCGCAGGCGGCGGATGAGCGAGGATGTATCCCAGCGGCCCCCGCCCATCTTGCGGATGTCCTTGTAGTATTCCCGCACCTCGGCCGTCACCGGCAGGCTGGCGCCGTTCTGCGCCGCCTCGTCGAGGCAGATGCCGAGATCCTTCAGCATCCAGTCGACCGCGAAGCCGAAATCGAAGCGGTCATCAAGCATGGTGGGCCCGCGGTTTTCCATCTGCCAGCTGCCGGCGGCGCCCTGGGAGATCACCTCGAGCACCGCCTTGCCGTCGAGCCCGGCCTTCTCGGCGAAATGCAGCCCCTCCGCGAGCGCCTGCAGGAGCCCAGCGATGCAGATCTGGTTGACCATCTTCGTCAGCTGCCCCGCGCCCGAGGGCCCGAGCAGCCGGCAGATGCGGGCATAGCTCTCCATCAGCGGCAGCGCCTTGTCGAAGGCGTCTTTCTCGCCACCGCACATGATCGAGAGCTGCCCGTTCTCGGCACCGGCCTGCCCGCCCGAGATCGGGGCGTCGATGAAGTCGATCTGCCGGGCCTTCGCCTCGGCGTGAAGCTCGCGGGAAACCCTGGCCGAGACCGTCGAGTGATCGACATAGACCGACCCCGGGCACATGGTGGCGAAGGCGCCTTCGCGGCCGCAGGTCACCGCCCTGAGGCTGTCGTCGTCGCCCACGCAGGAAAAGACGAAGGGCCGCCCGCGCGCCGCCTCGGCCGGGGTGTCGGCAAGGTTGCCGCCGAACTCCGCCATCCATTTCTCCGCCTTGGCGCGGGTGCGGTTGAAGACGACGACGTCATGCCCTGCCTTCGCCAGATGCCCCGCCATCGGATAACCCATCACTCCGAGGCCGATGAATGCCACCTTGGCCATGCCGTTCCTCCTCCCTCGCTGACTGCCGTGCCCGTCATTCCGCCCCGCCGCCCCCGAGCTGAATCTTGCCGCTGAGGGCCGCGTGGACGGTGCCCGAGCGAGACTAGCGCCGGCGGCCGGTGATGAAAACCGCTTCCTTTCCACTTTCACGCCTTCATCCTGTCTGTGACACACCCCTTCAGAGAACTTTTCCGCGGGATGGAGCGCCAAAGGCCGCCTTCACGCGGCGGAAAGCTTGACAGGGAAGGTGTTGGGCGCATTCTGCCCTCGGGTCCCGGTCCGGGGGCATTTCGGCCGGTTCCGGCCGCCAGAGCGGGATGCGGGAGAAAAGAGAGAATATCGACATCAGGGAGGAAGACGACATGCGCGGCATCATCAGATGGAGTTTCCGGGGGCTCGTGGCTCTGCTCGTCCTCCTCCTCCTCGCCATTGCCGGTGTGTGGTATC
>WFPA01000061.1 GCA_015487815.1 Albidovulum sp. | reverse complement strand
TGCCAGAGGCGTTCGGAGAGGGCGGCGAGTTCCGCCTCGTCCAGCCGCTCGACCTGCTCGAATATGTCGGCCCAGGCCTCGGCCCAGCCGTCGAGGCGGATCGTGCCGCGCACGAAGTTCTTCACGCGCCAGTCATCGCCGAAGCCATATTGAGCCATGAAGGGCAGGGAATCACGGTTGGGATAGACCTCGAAGTTCTCGGGTTCGGGCAGGGGCGCCTGCCAGCGGGAGAGCCCCTCCCAGGGCCGCTCGATGCGCCATTCCGCAAAATCGCGGATGGCCCGTGCCGGGGAGCGCAGCGCCTTCAGCACGCCAAGGGGCGACCATGAAAACTTGTAGCGAAAGGCATTCGGCTGTGCCGGAATGCCGCCGCAATAGGAGATGAAGGAAATCGAGTTTTCCGGGTGATGATGCCCGCCGGCGACATAGTCGTGCACGAGGTCATGGGCCATCAGATGGTCGATCCCGGGGTCGAGTCCGACCTCGTTGACGAGGGAAACGCCCGCCTGTCGGGCTTTCGCGTCCAGAGCGCGCATCTCGGAGGAGATGTAGCTGGAGGAAACGAAATGGGCGCCCTTCCCGATCGCCATCTCCGCAAGCAGTACGTGCCAGTCCGCCGGCAGCATCGAGACGACGACATCGCCGGGGCCGACGGTATCGGCGAGGCTTTCGGGCGTGAAGCGGCGGATGTCGCCCGTGATGTCGCCGACGGCGGCCTCCGCCTTCTCGGGGGTGCGATTCCACACGGTGACGGGCAGCTTCTTCTCGAGGAGGCGCCTCAGCCCCGGAATGGCTGAAAGGCCGGTGCCGATCCAGTGAATGCGTGACATCGTTATCTCCCGTCAGCTGGTGGTCTTTCGCCCTTCCCGGAGGGCCGCGAGATGCTCGTCGAACACGGCCCGGGCCCGGGCCCAGGGGCCTTCTTCGAGCCGGTCGACCGCGAGCAGCAGCGGCAGGAGCTGCGATGCGAAGTCCTCCGAGCTTTCCCGCGGCAGCATCGAGGGCAGATTGTCGATCGCCATCACGTCGAGCGGCGGCGCGTCATGCACCCGCAGCACCGGCGCGGCGAAGGAGGTCGGCCCCGCGTAGCCGGGCAGGCGGATCGGCGAATAGGGCGTGCCCGGATCGCAGGCGATGTCGCCGATGACGGTAAGGCGCCGGTCGGCCGTTACGGCGTCCTCGCCGACGAAGAGCGGCGTGCCGGGGCGGGCGAGGATGCAGTTGAGAAAGATGTCGTGTTCGAGAATCTCGGGGAAGGGTCCGCCATGGGCGGTTTCGGCCATGTCCCAGCGGGTGAGCGGCAGATCGAGCGTGCGGGCGAGGTCCGAAGCGCCGGTGCCGGTGCGGCCGAGCGCGCCGATGACGATGACCGAGGGCTTTCCGCCCACCTCCGCGAGTGCCTTTTCGAGTCGGCCGAGGAGCGCATCCCTGTTTTCCTCGACCGCAACTTTCCTCGGCCCCGGTCCACCGTCCTTCTTCTGGGCGATCCAGGCCATCAGGGAGACGGCGGCGCCGGCGAAGCCGGCCCAGTAGCCGAAGGCGGCAAGGCGCCGGCCCGTCTCGTCCACCAGATATTCGAGATCGTAGATCGCACCTCCCCCTTCGGCGAAACGGCGCAGAAGGGCCTTGGCGCCGGGCTGGCCCTTGAAGGCGTGGGCGAAGAAGATGTGGCGATGGACGAGCGGAGCGCCATCGTCGGGCAGCTCCTTCAGCCCGAGGATCAGCGCCTCGCGCGGCGCTTCGCGCCAGCTGCCCTCGGGGGCGGTTTCGGCGCCGGCGGCGGCATAATCGGCGATGGGGAAGATCCGCTGGCCGCTTTCCTCCACCGTCACGCGAAAGCCCTGCCCGCGGAGCGTCTTCACCCCGTCCGGTGTCACGGGGGCGCGCCGTTCGCCGGGGCGGCTCTCGGCCCGGATCCACAGATGCGTCGTCATGGCTTCATCCTGCCCTTTCCCGGAGAATCGTTGCTTCCGAAATGTCATTCCCACGTCACGTCGGCAAGGAAGATGTAACCCGCTCCGTAGATCGTCTTGATGAGGCGGGGATTGCGCGGGTTCTCACCGAGCTTCTGCCGCAGCCGCGAGATGCGCACGTCCATCGCTCGCTCGAAGCTCTCCTCGGCGGTGCCGCCGAGCTCGTCCTGCATCCGGGCACGGGTGACGAGGCGGTTGGGGTTCTCGAGGAAGAGCCGCAGAACCGCCCCTTCGGCCTGGGAAAAGGAGGTGCTTTTGCCGCTCGCATGGGTGAGGGTGTAGGTGTCGAAATCGGCGATCCAGTCGGCGAAGCGGGCGCGGGCGCGGCTTTCTGTGCCGCGCGGCCGGCCGCGGCGCAGATGAGCACGGACCCGGGCGACGATCTCGACCGGCTCGAAAGGCTTGATGACGTAATCGTCGGCGCCGAGCTCGAGCCCCGTCACCCGGTCCTGCACGGCGGAGCGCCCCGAGATGATGATGACCGCAGCCCCCTGCTCCATCGCCAGCCGGTGCACGAGGGTGAGGCCGTCGCGATCAGGCAGGCCGAGATCGACAAGGCAGACATCGGGTCGCGATTGTCTGAGCGCGGCCTCGAACTCGCGCGCGCGGCCGAAGGCGAGCGTGCGGAAACCCGCTTCCTCGAGGGCGTTGGTCAGGATCGACCGGATCTGGGGTTCGTCGTCGAGAATGGCGACGAGGGGGGGCTGGGTGTTCATCGCGCATCCTTTCGTGCCGAGGCGGCGCCGACAGCCGCGGTCGCGGGCTTTTCTCCCCTTTCCGGGGCGCGGGCAAGATGGACGCCGAGGCAATGTTCTATGAAGGCGGCGAGTGCGTCGGGCGTGGCGGGCTTGCCCATGACCGGGGCGACGCTCTCGGCTGTCCGCCGCCGGGCGTCCCCCGCCGGCAGCGAGGTGAGAATGCCGCCCGGCAGGGCATGGCGAGCGAGAAAGACATCGCCGCGGCCGCCGCCCTCGAGCAGCAGGTCGGTGAGGATGAAGTCGATGCCGTCGATGGCGCCGATCAATGCCTCGGCCTCCTCGAGGCAGCTCGCCTCCACCACCTTGTGACCGAGCTCGCGCAACAGGCGCCGGGTCTGGGCGCGGATGTCGGACTCGTCGTCGATGAGCAGGACGAGGAGTTCACGCGCCTCGCCGGCCGGGCGCAGGGGCAGACGCATCGTGACGCGGGCGCCGCCCTCGGGGCGGTTGCCGAGGATGAGATGACCACCGGCAAGTTGCACGAAGTCATAGACCATCGACAGCCCGAGCCCGGTGCCATCGGCGTTGCGGCGCGAGGTGTAGAAGGGCTGGACGGCGTTCTCGAGCGCTTCTTCGTTGAAGCCCGGGCCGTTGTCCTCGACCCGGATCTCGAGCCACTCCTCGCCGAGGGGAGCGCAGGCGATGGTGATGACGCCCTCGGCGGGGGCGATGGCGTCACGGGCGTTGAGCACGAGGTTGAGGAGCGAATCCTGCAGGCTTTCGCCATCGAGCCAGACCGGGCCGGGCAGGGTGCCGAGGCGGGTTTCGAGGCGGATGCCTTCGGGCAGTGACGGGGCTGCCAGTGCGGCGGTCTCGTGCAGGAGACGGGCAAGGTCGGTGCGCTCCAGCCTGAGCATGCGGGGGCCCGAGATCCGCGAGAGCCGCTCGAGGATCCGCCCGCCGCGCCGGGCCGCCGCCTGGGTCATCCGCGCCAGCTCGCGCACTTCTTCCGGAAGGTCCTTGCGTTCGGCGATGCGCGACTGGAGACCGAGAATGATCGTCAGGAGGTTGGAGAAGTCATGCGCCAGACCGCTGGTGAGCTGAGCGGCGAGCGTGCGCCGGTGGGTCTGGAGCAGGGCAGCGCGGGCCTGGGCCTCGGCGGTGATGTCCATCGAGAGGATGTAGACGCCGCGGATTCGCCCCTCCTCGTCTCGATCGGGGGTGAGGGCGACGCGCACGCGCCGGCCCGTCGAGGGCAGCGAGATTTCGGAGGTCGATGCCTCGCCCGAAAGCGCCCGCTCGAACGGACCGCGGATGCGGGACCAGGCCTCTTCTCCGAGTGCCTGTGCGATGTGCAGTCCGACGACATCCGCCGGCCGGCCGGGCACCACCGTGGGCAGCTTGCGGTTCGAATAGGTGTAGCGACCCTCGAGATCCACCCGGGCGATATGGGCCGGCATCATCTCGGTGGTCATGCGGACATGGGCTTCGGAACGGGCCAGGTCGTGCCGGGTCTGCTCGAGGGCCTTGATCGTTGCCTCGAGTTGCCGGTTCGAGCGGGCAAGCGCCTCGGAGCGGGCGAGAAGCGCATGATGCAGCTTCTCGGACCGGGTCTTGAGCAGGGCTTCCTGGCGACGGATGTCCGTGATGTCGGTATAGACGGCGACCCATCCGCCCTCGTGCAGCGGGCTGCCCTCGATCGCGATCACCTGACCGTTGGCCCGTGTGCGTTCCATGTAATGGGGTTCGAAGGCACGGGCCTGCTCGACCCGGTCGGCCACGAAGCCGTCGATGTCGTCGATCGGTCCGTATTCGCCCCGTTCGGCGAGATAGCGAATGGTCTCGGCGAAACCGGCGCCGGGCCGGACGAGCCGGTCGGGCAGACCGAACATCTCCTGGAAGCGGCGGTTGCTCACCACAAGGCGCAGCTCCCGGTCATAGATGCTCAGAGCCTGCTGGATGAGATTGAGCCCGGCACGGGTGTAGCGGGCATAGACGTGATCCGGCAGTTCCATCGTCAGCCTCCCGTCCCGTCCATATCATCGAGGCGCGGCATGCTGCCACCCTTGCTTTGCCGGGCCTTGCCGATTCGCCCGGAGGGCCGGGCGATGCCGTGACCCGCCGCACGCAATGGTTGTCAGGCGCCGCCGAAAGCGGGCATCGGGCGTGAAGCGGCATGCCGGAAGGCCGTTGGCCTTGCAACATTTCGTTAGAATCGTGAAAAACTGAAGAAAATATTGACGCCGAGGAAAGGACTGACGTTAGATCGTGCCGCACCGACAAGAGCCATGAATGGCCAAGGAGCGAAGCCGGCCAATCGGCCGGCAAGCAGGGAGGACAATGTGGACATGGAGGTCATCGAGCCGAGGCTCGACACCATTCCGCGTCTCGTGATGCGCAATGCCGAACGCTTTCCCGATCGGCCGGCCTATCGGGAAAAGGAGTTCGGCATCTGGCAGGAATGGACATGGAAGGAGGCGCTCGAGGAGATCACCGCCCTGGCCAACGGCTATCTCGCCCTCGGCCTCGAGGAAGGCGACCGGGTGGCGGTGGTGGGGCGCAACCGGCCCTATCTCTACTGGGCGATGATCGCCGCCCAGATGGTGGGTGCGATTCCGGTGCCGCTCTACCAGGATGCCGTCGGCGAGGAGATGGCCTATGTGCTCGAGCACTCCGAGGCCCGCTTCCTCGTTGCCGGTGACCAGGAGCAGGTGGACAAGGTTCTCGAGGTGCAGGACCGGCTGCCGGCGCTCGAACGCATGATCTATGTCGATCCGCGGGGGCTGCGGAAATACGACCATTCACGTCTTCACGCTTACAAGGATGTGCAGGCCGAAGGGCGGGCGGCCCATGAGCGGTTCGAATCCGAGCTCGCCGAGCGCATGGCCCGACAGGATTACGACACCACCTGCGTCATCCTCTACACTTCCGGCACCACCGGCCGGCCGAAGGGGGTGGTGCTCTCGAACCGCAACATAATCGAGGCCACGAAGCTGTCGGTCGCCTTCGACAATCTCACCGAAAGGGAGGAGATCCTGGCCTATCTGCCGCTGGCCTGGGTCGGGGACTTCATCTTCTCGATGGGGCAGGCGACCTGGACGGGCTTTTGCGTCAACTGCCCGGAAAATGCCTCCACCATGCAGACCGACATGCGCGAGATCGGGCCGAGCTACTTCTTCGCTCCGCCGCGCGTCTTCGAGAACATGCTGACCAACGTGATGATCCGCATGGAAGACGCCAGTGCGCTCAAGCGGCGGATGTTCAACTATTTTCTGGAGCATGCGCGGAAGGTCGGCAGCCGCATTCTCGACGGGCGGCCGGTCTCGGCCATCGACCGGCTGAAATACGCCCTCGGCAACATTCTGGTCTATGGTCCGCTGAAGGATGCGCTCGGTCTCGGTCGCATTCGCGTGGCCTACACCGCCGGCGAGGCGATCGGCCCCGAAATCTTCGAATTCTACCGCTCGCTCGGCATTAACCTGAAGCAGCTCTACGGACAGACGGAGGCTTCCGTCTACATCACCATCCAGCCCGACGGCGAGGTATATCCCGACACGGTGGGGGTGCCGCCCGAGGGCGTCGAGATCCGCATCGACGAGAAGGGCGAGGTGCATTACCGCAGCCCCGGTGTCTTCGTCGAGTATTTCAAGAACCCCGAGGCAACGGCCTCGACCAAGGATGCCGAGGGCTGGGTGGCCTCGGGCGATGCCGGCTTCTTCGACAACGCCACCGGCCATCTGAAGATCATCGACCGGGCGAAGGACGTCGGCAAGATGGCCGACGGCAGCCTGTTCGCACCGAAATACATCGAGAACAAGCTCAAGTTCTATCCGAGCATTCTCGAAGCGGTGGTTTTCGGCAATGGTCGGGAATACGCCACCGCCTTCATCAACATCGACCTAAGCGCCGTCGGCAACTGGGCCGAGCGCAACAACATCGCCTACACCTCCTATCAGGAGCTTGCCGCTCACCCGGAGGTCTATGCGATGATCGAGAAGCATATCGAGGAGGTGAACCGGTCGCTTGCAGAGGACGAGAAGCTCTCCTCCAGCCAGATCCGCCGCTTCCTCGTGCTGCACAAGGAGCTTGATGCCGACGATGGCGAACTCACCCGCACCCGCAAGGTGCGCCGGCGGATCGTCGAGCAGAAATATGCCGATCTCATCGAGGCGCTCTATGGGGGCAAGGAGAGGGTCTCGACCGAGACCGAGGTTACCTATGAGGATGGGCGCAAGGGCGTGATCCGCGCCACGCTCGAGATCCGCGACGTCAGGACCTTCCCGCCGGCGAAAAGCACGAAAGAGGCAGCATGACCAGCGAAGCGATCACCCATGGCGGTGCCATGAACCCCGAAGGCGACGGCTGGGTCACGCCCGATGGCCGCCATATCGGCCCGGTGGTACTCGAGGTGAAGAACATCACCCTGCGCTTCGGCGGCGTGACCGCGATCAAGGACATTTCCTTCGATATCCGCGAGGGCGAGATCCGGGCGATCATCGGCCCCAACGGGGCCGGCAAGTCGTCGATGCTGAACGTGATTTCGGGTTTCTACCATCCTCAGGAGGGGGAGATCTGGTTCCGCGGGCAGAAGCGGCCGCCGATGAAGCCCTTTCAGGTGGCCCGTCAGGGCATCGCCCGCACCTTCCAGAACATCGCCCTCTTCAAGGGCATGAGTGTGCTCGACAACATCATGACCGGCCGCATCACCCTGATGAGGTCGAACATGGTGGACGAGGCCATCTGGTGGGGGCGGGCCGAGCGCGAGGAGCTGGCCCATCGCGAGGCGGTGGAGAAGATCATCGATTTCCTCGAGATCCAGCACATCCGTCGCACGCCGGTCTCTCGCCTGCCCTACGGTCTGCAGAAGCGGGTGGAGCTGGCGCGGGCGCTCGCGGCCGAGCCGAAGCTCCTTCTGCTGGACGAGCCGATGGCCGGGATGAATGTCGAGGAGAAGGAGGACATGAGCCGCTTCATCCTCGACGTGAACGACGAATTCGGCACCACCATCGTGCTGATCGAACACGACATGGGTGTGGTGATGGATCTTTCCGACCGGGTGGTGGTGATGGATTACGGCAAGAAGATCGGCGACGGGCCGCCCGACGAGGTGCGCAACGATCCGCAGGTCATCGCCGCCTATCTCGGCGTTTCCCATGAGTGAGGTCTGAGCCATGCCCGAGCAGTTCTATTTTGCCCTCGAGGTTGCCCTCAACGGCCTTCTCACCGGGGTCATGTATTCCCTCGTCGCTCTCGGCTTCGTGCTGATCTACAAGTCGTCCGAGATCTTCAACTATGCCCAGGGGGTGATGGCGCTCTTCGCCGCGCTGACGCTCGTCGGGCTGCAGACGGGGCAGGTGCCCTTTGCCGAGCTCATCAACGCGATCTTCGGCACGCATCTGAGCCATTTCGGCTGGCAGCTGCCGCCCCTCGTCGCGATCGTGCTGACGGCGGCGGTGATGGTGCTCTTTGCCTTCCTCGTCGAGCGGCTGATCCTGCGGCACCTCGTCGGGCAGGAGCCGATCATCCTCTTCATGGCGACGATCGGCCTGGCCTATTTCCTCGAGGGTTTCGGCGATCTGATGTGGGGCTCGGAAATCAAGAAGCTCGATATCGGTCTGCCTCAGGGCATTTCCGAGACCGTCGAGAGCCTGACCGGCAAGTGGTTCGGCTACGGGCTCTTCATCGACAAGCTCGACATCGCTGCAGCCGTCGTGGCCGGCATCCTCGTGACGGTACTGACGCTGTTCTCGCAATACACCAAGCAGGGGCGTGCGCTGCGGGCCGTTGCCGACGATCATCAGGCGGCACTCTCGGTCGGCATCTCGCTCCGCTTCATCTGGGTGCTGGTGTGGTCAATCGCCGGCTTCATCGCGCTGGTGGCCGGGGTGATGTGGGGTGCCAAGTCGGGTGTGCAGTTCTCGCTCTCGCTCATCGCGCTCAAGGCGCTGCCGGTGCTGATGCTGGGCGGCTTCACCTCGATCCCGGGAGCAATCGTCGGCGGGCTCATCATCGGGGTGGGCGAGAAGCTGTTCGAATTCTGGGTCGGCCCGCTGATCGGCGGCGCGACCGAAAACTGGTTTGCCTATGTGCTGGCGCTCATCTTCCTCGTCTTCCGGCCTCAGGGGCTGTTCGGCGAGAAGATCATCGAGCGCGTCTGAGGATCGGGCTGAAGGAGAGACGGGATGTTCTATCGCGAGGCCGGCGATTTCAAGACGACCTACCGGGAGGACATGCAGACCTTCCCGATCCGGCTCGACCGGCGGGCCTACTGGATGATCGTGGTGCTGGCTTTCGTCGTGGCGCCCTTCGTCGTCAACGACTACTGGACCAACGCCGTGCTCCTGCCCTTCCTGGTGTGGGCGACGGCGGCACTCGGGCTCAACCTCCTCACGGGCTATTGCGGCCAGGTCAGCCTTGGCACCGGCGGTTTCATGGCCGTGGGGGCGTTCGCGGCCTACAAGCTGATGACGGCCTTTCCGGGCATGAACATCTTCTTCGTGGTTCTGCTGGCCGGGGTGGTGACGGCGGTGGTCGGTCTTCTCTTCGGCCTGCCCTCGCTCAGGATCAAGGGGTTCTACCTCGCCGTGGCGACGCTTGCGGCGCAGTTCTTCTTCGTCTGGCTCTTCAACAAGATGCCCTGGTTCTACAACTACTCGGCTTCGGGGCAGATCACCGCGCCCGAGCGCACCATATTCGGCATTCTCGTGACAGGGCCGAGCGCGGCGCCGGCGGCGAAATACCTCTTCACGCTGACGATCCTGTTCGGTCTCGCCTGGCTGGCGCGCAACCTGACCCGCGGCAGGACCGGCCGCAGCTGGATGGCCATTCGCGACATGGACATCGCCGCCGAGATCATCGGCGTGAACCCTCTCAGGGCCAAGCTCTCCGCCTTCGCCGTCTCGTCCTTCTTCATCGGTGTGGCAGGGGCGCTGTTCTTCACGGTCTATCTCGGTTCGGCCGAGGTGACGGAAGCCTTCGGCATCGACAAGTCGTTTCTCGTTCTCTTCATGATCATCATCGGCGGACTCGGCTCGATTCTCGGCTCGTTCCTCGGCGCCGCCCTCCTCGTGCTCCTGCCGGTGTTCCTGAAGAACGTGATGGTCGATATTCTGGGCTGGGAGACCTACATCGCCGCTCATCTCGAGCTGATGATCGTCGGCGGTCTGATCATCTTCTTCCTGATCTACGAACCCCACGGCCTGGCGCAGCTGTGGCGGCTGGCCAAGGAAAAACTGCGCCTTTGGCCCTTCCCCTACTAGGGTGAGGGTCCGCGGAGGGAGGACTTCCGCAACTCGACCATTGTCAACCAGGGAGGACCAGACAATGAAGCTGACCAGAATAGCAGCAGCCGCGGCAGCGGCGTTGGTGATGGCGGGGCCGGCCTTGGCCGAACTCGTCTTCCCCTCGCTCAGCTACCGCACCGGCCCCTATGCCGCGAACGGCATTCCGTTCGCCGACGGCTATGCCGACTACTTCACGCTCCTCAACGAGCGCGACGGCGGCATCAACGGCGTGAAGGCCAAGGTCGTCGAGTGCGAGACCGGCTACAACACGCAAAAGGGCGTCGAATGCTACGAGGCCACCAAGGGTCAGGGCTCGCTGGTCTACGAACCGCTCTCGACCGGCATCACCTATCAGCTGATTCCGAAAGCCTCGGCCGACGGCATCCCGATCCACAGCGGTGGCTATGGCCGCACCTCGGCCAAGAACGGCCGGGTCTTCAAGTGGGTGTTCAACTACCCCGTCAACTACTGGGACGGCGCCTCGATCGCCATCAAGCACATCCTCGACCAGGAAGGCGGTGATCTCAAGGGCAAGAAGATCGCGCTCCTTTACCACAACTCCGCCTATGGCAAGGAGCCGATCCGTACCCTCCAGAAGCTGGCCGAGAAATACGGCTACGAGCTGATGCTGCTGCCGGTCGATCATCCCGGTCAGGAGCAGAAGTCCCAGTGGCTGCAGATCCGTCGCGCCAAGCCCGACTACGTGCTGATGTGGGGCTGGGGCATCATGAACCCGGTGGCGATCCAGGAAGCGGCCAACATCAACTTCCCGATGGATCATTTCATCGGCATCTGGTGGTCGGGCTCCGAGAATGACGTGAAGCCCGCCGGCATGAAGGCCGACGGCTACAAGGCCCTGAGCTTCCACATGCCCGGTGACGATTTCCCGGTCTTCAAGGACATCCGCAAGTATGTCGTTGATGCGGGCAAGGCGGCCGGAAACGGCGAATATGTCGGCACGGTGCTCTACAACCGGGGCGTCTATGCGGCGATGCTGGCCGCGGAAGCCGCCAAGAAGGCCATGGAAATCCACGGCACCAAGGACATCACGCCGGCGATGATGCGCGACGGCATGGAAGCCCTCGAGATGACCAGCGAGAGGATGGCCGCGCTCGGCCTGCCGAATTTCGGCCCCGAGTTCAAGGTGACCTGCGCCAACCATGGCGGCAACGGTCTGGGCATCGTCCAGCAGTGGGATGCCAAGGCAGGCAAGTGGAAGGTCATCTCCGACTGGATCGAGTCGGACAAGTCGGTGATCGATCCGCTGATCGAGGAAGACTCGATGGCCTATGCCAAGGAGAACGGCATCACCCCGCGCGACTGCAAGGAGTGATCCTCTGACGATGGCGGCCGGCGCCGCGCGTGCCGGCCGCCCCCTCTCCCATCTGCCGCCCACCAGACGAAAGAGAGCCCGCCATGCTGGACGCCGGAGCGACCCGAAACGCCCTTCTCGAGGTCAACAACATCGAGGTGATCTACAATCACGTGATCCTCGTGCTGAAGGGGGTGAGCCTCGAGGTGCCGAAGGGGAAGATCGTTGCCCTTCTTGGAGGCAACGGGGCAGGCAAGACGACAACGCTGAAGGCGATCTCCAACCTTCTGAAGTCCGAGCGTGGCGAGGTCACGAAAGGCTATATCTCCTATGCCGGCAACCATGTGCATCACATGGACCCGTCCGATCTCGTCCGCATGGGCGTGATCCAGGTGATGGAGGGGCGGCACATCTTCGAGCATCTCACCGTCGAGGAGAATCTTCTGACCGGCGCCTATACCCGTACCGAGGGAAGGGCGGAGATCATGGCCGATCTCGAAATGGTGTATGAATACTTCCCGCGGCTCAAGGAGCGCCGCCGCTCGCAGGCGGGCTATACCTCGGGCGGCGAGCAGCAGATGTGCGCCATCGGTCGCGCGCTGATGAGCCGGCCCGAGACGATCCTCCTGGATGAGCCCTCCATGGGGCTGGCGCCGCAGCTCGTCGAGCAGATCTTCGAGATCGTCAAGCGGCTGAATCAGGAGCAGGGCGTGACCTTCCTGCTCGCGGAACAGAATACCAATGTCGCCCTGCGCTATGCGGATTACGGCTACATCCTCGAGAATGGGCGCGTGGTGATGGATGGTCCGGCGGCGGAGCTGCGCGAGAACCCGGACGTCAAGGAATTCTATCTCGGTGTCTCCGAGAAGGGGCGGAAATCCTATCGCGACGTGCGCTCCTATCGCCGTCGCAAGCGCTGGCTCAGCTAGAGCCGCCGGGGACGGCCCGGCCGGCGCAACCCGAGCCGGCCGCGTCGATCCGGGGCAATGCCCCGATACGGGCAGGTGAGGGGCTGGCAGCAGGATCGGCTTGCAACAGGACAGGGGACAGGAAGGCGATGACGGCAGGGGCAGGCGAACATTACGACGATCTCGAGACCCGCAGCGCCGAAGAGCGCGCCCGCTGGATCGCCGAGGCTCTGCCGCGGCAGATCGCCAACGCGAAGATGAACGCCCCGGCCTATGCGCGGCTTCTCGCCGACATAGACCCGGCCGACATCCGTTCGGTGGCCGATCTTGCGGCCCTGCCGGTCACCCGCAAGGCGGCACTGGTCGCAGCCCAGGAGGAAGATCCGCCCTTCGGAGGTTATGCCGCGCGGCCGGCCCATGAATTCGATCACATCTTCCAGTCCCCCGGCCCGATCTACGAACCCGGCATGACCCGCCATGACTGGTGGCGCCTCGGCCGCTTCGCCTTCGCCGCCGGGGTGCGGGCGGGCGACATCGTCCAGAACACCTTTGCCTATCACCTCACCCCGGCCGGCATGATGTTCGAGAACGCCGCCCGGGCCGTGGGCGCCACCTCGATCCCGGCCGGTACCGGCCAGACTGAGCTTCAGGTGCGGGCCGCCGCCGCGGCCGGTGCGACTGCCTATGTCGGCACGCCCGACTACCTCAAGATAATCCTCGAGAAGGCGGACGAGCTCGGCATCCGTCTCGCCATCGACAAGGCGCTTGTGGGCGGCGGTGCGCTGTTCCCGTCGCTCCGGCAGTATTATGCCGAGCGCGGGATCCGCTGCCTGCAATGCTACGCCACGGCCGATCTCGGCAACATCGCCTATGAATCGCAGGCGATGGAAGGGATGATCGTGGACGAAGGCGTCATCGTCGAGATCGTCCGTCCCGGCACCGGCGACCCCGTGCCCGAGGGCGAGGTCGGCGAGGTGGTCGTCACCACCTTCAACCCGGACTATCCGCTGATCCGCTTCGCCACCGGCGATCTCTCGGCCGTCATGCCGGGCGAGAGTCCTTGCGGGCGGACCAACATGCGCATCCGCGGCTGGATGGGCCGGGCCGACCAGACCACCAAGATCAAGGGCATGTTCGTCCGTCCCGAGCAGGTGGCCGAGCTGGTCGCCCGCTTCCCCGAAGTGCACCGGGCGCGGGTGATTGTCGAGCGCAGCCCCGACGAGCGCGACGTGATGACGGTCGCTCTCGAACTCGACGAAGCGGCGCTATCGGGCGCCGAGCCGGAACGTTATGGGAAAACAGTCGCGGAAATCCTAAAGTTGAAGGGCACGATCAGACTCGTCGAAAAGGGCAGCCTGCCCAATGACGGCAAGGTGATCGACGATCGGCGAGAATACGGCTGACCTTCAACTCGGGAGAAACCCCATGAAGCGGACAATCTGGCGACGGCGGGGACGGAGCTTCACCATGGCGCTCCTCCTCGCGGCGGCGCTTGTCGGCCTGCCCGGCCTCTCCGGGCCGGTGCTGGCGGAGGATGTGGCCCTTCTCATCGGCAACAATCGCTACCGCTCCCTGCCCTGGGTGAAGGGGGCCGACAGGATCGACGCCATGGAGCGGGCGCTCGCGCGCGCGGGATTCAGGGTGATCTCGGGGCGCGATGTGGACAGCGTGGAGATGCGCGACCTCCTGGACGAAGCGCTCTCGAAGGCCGAGGAAGGCGACCGGTTCATTGCCGTTCTGGCGGGCCGGTTCGTCGAGACGGCCGGAACACGCTGGCTTCTGCCTGTCGATGCGCGGAGGGGAAGGGCGCCCGGCACTGCGGGTGGTGCCCTGCCGCTGAGTGTCGTTCTCGACGCGGCCTCCGAGCATCCGGGGCGGGCGGTGGTGGTGCTCGCCGGCGCCGACCCCGTCGATCCCGCGACCCTCCGGCGGTTGCCGGATGCGGTGCTCGTGCTCACGGGGGTGCCCGACACGATTTTCGATCTTGTCGCCGGTCCCGTGGCCGAAGGGCGTGATTTCGCCACGCTCCGCATGACGCTGCCTTCCGGCGTGAAGGCGGCCGGCTTCGTCTCGAAAAGAGGGAGCCTTGCGCCGCGCACCGCCCCGCCCGATCTCGAGGCGGTGCGGGAGGACGCCGTCTGGCGGTTCGTCCGCCGGATCGACGAGCTGCCGCTTTACGAGAAGTTCCTCGCCGCCTGGCCCCGTGGCGCCCATGCGGCCGCAGCCCGGCAAAGGATCGTCTGGCTGCGTGATGCACCGCTGCGCGCGGCCAGGGAAGCCGAAGTGCGGCTTGGCCTCTCCCGCGCCGAGCGGCGACGGATCCAGCAGGACCTCACCCGGCTCGGACACGACACCAGGGGCGTTGACGGCATCTTCGGGCGTGCCACGCGCCGGGCGATCCGGGCGTGGCAGAAGGCGAACGGATTCGAGCCCACCGGCTACCTCGATGCCGACCAGATCGCACTCATCCACCGGCAGGCGCGCGAGGGGGAGGATGCGGCTCGGGCTGCGGACGAAGCCTTCTGGCAGCGCACCGGTGCCCTCGGCACGGTCCGCGGCCTGCGGCGCTATCTCGACCGCTACCCCGACGGCATTCATTCCGGGGAGGCCCGCCGTATGCTCGATGTGCTCGCGGGCCGGCCGGTGGTCACGCCTGCCGAACGGGCCGACTGGGAGGAGGCCCGTCGGCAGGATACGGTCGAGGGATATCGCGCCTATCTCGATGCCTGGCCCGACGGCGCCTTCGCCCAGGAAGCCCGCGACCGGATCGCCGCCCTCGAGGAGCGGGCCGCCGAGGAGGCCCGTCGCAAGGCCGAGGCGGGCGAGAAGAAGCTTGGCCTCGGCAAGATGCCGAGACTCATCATCGAGACCCGCCTTGCCCAGCTGGGCCATGATCCGGGTGTGATCGACGGGGTGTTCGACATGCAGACCCGCGAGGCGATTCGCTCCTTTCAGGAGGCCAGCGGGCTCACGCCGACGGGTTACATGGACCAGCTCACCATGCTGAAGCTTCTCGGGGCGCGGCCGCGCTGAGGGCGGACCGGCGGGGGGAGGCCGAAGACACGAAGGCCGCACCCTCGGGTGCGGCCTCTCGTCGATTTCCCAAGTGCTGATGGTACAGCGTTGTCGGTGAGTGGTCCGGTGCGCGTGCCGGCCGTCGGCCTCAGCCCTGACGGGCCTTGAAGCGACGCTGGGTCTTGTTGATCACATACACCCGGCCCTTGCGGCGCACGATACGGTTGTCGCGGTGACGCAGCTTCAACGACCGGAGCGAATTCCTGACCTTCATCGGTCTTCTCCTGATTCGCGGCGCGCGTGCGCCGGGTTTACACGCTCCCCGGAGGGAAGTTCGATGGTGGGCGTAACTGGACTCGAACCAGTGACCTCTACGATGTCAACGTAGCGCTCTACCAACTGAGCTATACGCCCCTCTGGCCGCAGGACGGCCGGTGCGGCGGTTCTATAAAAGCTTGCTGCGGCAGGCGCAAGGCCCGATCACGCGAAAAGCGGACCGGCCGCCGCAACGACCATATGGCGTCGCGGCGGCGGGATGTCTAGGATCGGACAAGGACGAGAAGTGAGGTTGCCATGCGCCCCTATCGGCTGATCCGGCCCGCGGAACCACGGACGGCGGCGATCTTCGCCTCGCCCCATTCGGGGCGGGACTATCCGTCCGATTTCCTGGCCGCTTCCGTGCTCTCTCCGCTGGCATTGCGCTCGAGCGAGGATGCCTATGTCGATCGGCTGATCGACAACGCCCCGGCCGAAGGAGCCCCGCTGCTGGCCGCCTGTCTGCCGCGGGCCTATGTCGACCTCAACCGCAACCCCGAGGATCTCGATCCGCGGCTCATCGAGGGGGTGCCCGAGAGAGGGCGGGGCAATGCCCGGGTGGCGGCGGGGCTCGGGGTGATCCCGCGGGTCGTGGCCGGCGGGAGGGAGATCCGCGCAAGCAGGATCTCCCTTCAGGAGGCCCGGCGGCGTATCGCGGCGGTGCACCGCCCCTATCATGCGGCGCTTGCCGATCTTCTGGACGAACAGCGGCGACGCTTCGGGCAGGCTGTGCTGTTCGACATGCATTCGATGCCGAGCGAGGCGCTGACCGCCGCGCGGATGCGCCGGGGCCGGGTGCCGGACATTGTCCTCGGTGATCTCTATGGCGCTGCGGCCGCCGAGGAGATCACCGCAGCCGTCGAGGAGATCTTCCGGGCCGAAGGGCTTGTCGTGCGGCGCAACACGCCTTTCGCCGGCGCCTATGTCGCTCGACGGCACGGCCGGCCCGGTCAGGGGCAGCATGTGGTGCAGATCGAGATTGCCCGCGCGCTCTATCTCGACGAGGTGAAGGTCGCCCCCTCGGCCGATTTCGACGCGTTCCGCGCGCTGATGCATCGGGTGGTGGCTGCCCTTGCGCGGCTACTGGCGGACAAGGCCGATCTCGCAGCCGAGTGAGACGGTGCCAGTCGTGGCGATCAGCCCTTGTCGGGTGGCCTCGTCCTCTTCGGTCCGGGTGTTTTCTCGAGCCGCAGAAGGCGGCCATGCCTGAGGATGGCGGCGCCGTATTTGCGACGCAGCGCCTCGGCGCCGTCCTCGAGGGCGCGCAGCCTCCCCAGATCCTTCTCGAGAAGATCGCCGCCCCGGTCGGCAGCATCGAGCGGTGCCAGATCTGAAATGCCGACCCCGACGAGGCGGAACGGTCCTTCCGGGAGAAGTGAAGGGAGAAGGGTGCGGGCGGTGCGGAAGATGCGCTCGGCGAGGATGGTGGGGCTCGCAAGGGTCCGGCGCCGGGTGAAGCTGCGATGGTCGCGGCGCTTGAGCTTGAGGGTGACGGTGCGTCCCGCACGACCTTTCGCACGCGCCCGGTCGGCGACCTCGAGGGCGAGGAGCTCCAGATGGGCCTCGATCAGAGCGGGGTCGCTGATGTCCTCGGCAAGGGTGATCTCGCGCGAGATGCTCCTGACCGGGGCGTCGGGCGATACCGGGCGCGGATCCTCTCCATGGGCCAGTTGCCACAGCCGCCGACCGATGACGCCGTGGCGCCGCTCCAGCTCCTCGGGCGTCCAGCGCCGCAGGTCGGCAACTGTGCGGATTCCGGCCGCGAGGAGCCGGGCTTCGAGGGCGGCACCGACGCCCCAGAGCCGTCCCACCGGCATGTCGGCCAGAAGGTCGACGGCCTCGGCGCGGCCGATGACGGTGAAACCGCGGGGCTTGTCCATGTCGGAGGCCAGCTTGGCGAGAAACTTGTTGGGTCCGAGACCGATCGAGGCGGTAACGCCCAGCCGGGCCTCGAGATCGCGGGCAAGGCGGGCAAGCGTGACGGCAGGTGGTGCATGATGCAGCCGCTCGGTGCCGGAGAGGTCGAGAAAGGCCTCGTCGAGAGCGAGCGGTTCGACGAGCGGCGTCAGTGCTTCCATCATCCGGCGCATCTCCCGTGATGCCGCGCTGTAAAGTTCCGGCCGTGGAGGCAGGATGACCGCGTCGGGGCAGCGGCGTCGGGCCTCGAACATCGGCATGGCCGAACGCACGCCCTTCAGCCGGGCGATGTAGCAGGCGGTTGCGACCACGCCGCGCCGGCCGCTGCCACCTATGACGACGGGTCTGTCACGCAGCTCCGGCCGTTCGCGCTTCTCGATCGCGGCATAGAAGGCATCGCAATCGAGATGGGCGATGGCGAGGGAGAAGAGTTCGGGATGATGCACGAGGCGTGGCCCGCCACAGGACGGGCAGCGGCGGGCGGTCGGGTCGTCGAAGGTGTGCAGGCAGTCACGGCACAGGCTGGGCACGGTCTCTCCGCCGGATCGTTTCCTCGCGGCAGGGTGAATGCGGTGCCGGCGTGTCAGGGGAATCGGGTCACCGCGCATACATGATGACGCAGCGCCGCCGGCGAGGAAAGCCGTGGCAGGAGAGGGCAACCCTCGGCCAGGCCGTCAGACAAAGCGGCCCCGGCGCCGCCCGAGCCCGTTCGGGCAGATGCACAGCCGGCGAAGGACGCTGGCCCGCATCAGCCAGGAAAGGGCGAAGGCGGTGACCGAAACGGTTTCGAGCCCGAAGATCACCTGTGGCCAGACGGCGCAGACAAGGACGCCGAATTTCTCTCGCAGGATCCATTCGGCGATGAGGAGCCCTTCCGTGCCGAGAATCGTGATGCCGCTGGCAAGGTGGATGCGCCGAATCAGCCGGCGATGCGGCAGGCGGATGTCGAACACGTCGCCGGCCCGGGCGAAGACGAGGCAGAGAAGGCCGGCCCCGCCGAGGAAGAGAACCGAGCCGATCGTGTGCACCGCGTTGATCCAGTTGCCGCCACGAACGCCGCAGGCCTCGCTGGCGACGGTCGGGAAGAAGGCCACCATCAGCGCCCCGATGCCGGCGATGCGGGCGATGATCTCGTCCTCGGCGCGCCGACCGGCCGGCTGGAGGGGGGCCCGGTAGGTGACGAGGAAGAGTGCCAGCGCCACCATGGATCCGACGAACACGTCCCTCAATGGCGTATAGTAGTAATGACTGATGGAAGCGCGTGCCTCGATGCCGAGCATCCAGCCGCCGAAGAGCAGTGTCAGCGGCAGGGACAGGCCGATCACCCCGAGCAGGGTGCGCAGTTCGAGATGGGCCGACGACAGGCGGCTCGCGATCTCGCGGATCTCGATATCCGGTGCAGTTTGCATTGATTCCCCCTATGGTTGCGTTATAAGGGGAGCATACCATGATAGGGGGAACGGCGAGATGGTGGGAAACCAGTAGATTTACATCTTCAAGTTGATGAAATTTCTTGGATAATCATCTCGGCTGCCGAGCGGGGATCCGCCGCTTCGATGATCGGGCGGCCGACGACGACATGATCCGCCCCCGCAGCGATGGCCTCGGCCGGGGTGGCAATGCGTTTCTGGTCGCCCTTCGCCGCGCCCCGCGGACGCACGCCGGGGGTAACGATGAGCCTGCCTTCGGCCTCGGGCAGGGCACGGATCAGCGCCGCTTCCCGTGGCGAGGCGATGACGCCGTCGGCGCCGGCCTCGAAGGCACGGGCGGCCCGTTCGACGACGAGATCGCCGATCTCGCCCTCGCGGATCAGCGCATCATCGAGATCGGTGCGATCGAGAGAGGTGAGCAGGG
>WFPA01000060.1 GCA_015487815.1 Albidovulum sp. | reverse complement strand
TGGCTGTGGCGGCGGCTCCGGGACGCCTGGCAACCCGCTCTCGCCCTCCTCCTTGCCCTCACCCTGACCTGGTTGCCGCCGGGGGGGCTGCTTCTCGTCATCATCGAGACCTGGCTGGTGCTGCGGCTCTTCGCCGTCTGCCGCCGCCCTGAAGCACAGATGGGGTTCTCCCTGCTCGCGGCCGCCGGCGCCGTGCTCGGGCGCCTTGTCCTGATCGCTCTTCTCGCCCTGACGGGGATTGCCCTCGCCCTGGGCGCCGCCCTCTCCGATCAGGCCGGCATGCCGGACAGCATCTTCAACATCACCTTCCTGACCCTGGTCTTCGGCGGCGTCGCCCTCGGCAATCTCGCCGCCCTCGCCCTTCTCGGCCGGCTGCGCCCGTGGCTCACGGGCCGGCCTGCCGCGCCGGCGCCGCCGCTTTCCGGCTGGCTGGCCGTGGCCGCGCTCGGCATTGCGGGGGCGGTTGTCGCCATTCTCGGCTTCGATCTGGCCCAGCGGCTGAGCAATTTCGGCCAGAAGCCCGGCCTCGATGGCCTGCTGCCCTTCCTCATGCCGCTTTTCGCCACATGGCTGACCGAGGTGCTGGGCTGGGGACTGATCGCCGCGCTGCTCACCCGGGATTGTGCCGAGGAGGGGCGGGCCTGATCCTGCTTCTCAGCCGGCGAGATCGGCCGCACGAATGAAGGGAAAGAAGGTTCCGTCGGAACGCACCCCGAACCACTCCTCCCCATCCACGGATGCGCTCTCGCCGATCTCGACCAGCCGGTAGAAGCTCTTGCGGTCGATCCGCGCCTCGAGCCCGTCGCGCACATGGACATAAGGCACGGGTGCGCCGCTTCCGGGATCGGTCTTCACCCGAATCGGATGATCCGGCCCCGCCACCACCGCATCGCCGACATTGGTGAGGAAGATCAGCCGCTGGTCAGCCCCCTGCCCCTCGCGCTCGAAATCGACGGCGATGAAAGGCACGTCATCGACCTCGATCTCCATCTTCTCGACCGGCGTGACGAGGAAGTAACGGTCGCCCTCACGTCGCAGGATCGACGAGAAGAGCCGCACGAGCTCGGGCCGGCCGATGGGCGTGCCCTCATGGAACCAGGTGCCGTCGCGGGCAATGCGCATGTCGATCCGGCCGCAGAAATCGGGGTTCCACAGATGGACCGGCGGCCTGCCCTTGCCCGCTTCGCGGAGGGCACGGGCAATGGCCTCGGCCGAGGGAGAGAGCCGCCCGGCGGCGGCATTCACGTCTTGTTGTTCATCCGGGGCCATGGGTGTTTGTATCCTGCCCTGCGCTCGCCATAAGATGGACCGAAAGGGACGCCAGATCCATGATCGGCACCAGGGGCGGCCCGGGGTGATCCTAGCCTTTCGGCCGGGAGGGGGGAAGGGCCGGTGCTGTCTCCCCCGCTTGCGCGAGGTGTGTTCGGTGCCGCGGCGCTGCGAGAGACAGGCGGCAGAAAGGGAGAGACCGATGATCGAGAACCGGTCGAACGACGAAGAAGCCGAAACGCCAGGCCCCGCGGTCGGGGCTGCCGATCCGGCACGCGATCTCGAGGCGGCGGCCGAGCGGCTCCGGGCGGCCCGCGCCGAAATCGGCCGGCGGATCATCGGCCAGGAAGATGTCGTGGAACAAACCCTCGTCGCCCTGCTCTCGGGCGGCCATGCGCTCCTGATGGGTGTGCCGGGGCTCGGCAAGACCCGTCTCGTGGAGACCATCGGCCAGGTGACGGGTCTTGTCACCGGACGGGTGCAGTTCACCCCCGATCTGATGCCGGCCGACATTCTCGGCGCCGAGGTGCTCGAAACCGCCGCGGACGGCAGCCGCCATTTCCGCTTCATCGAGGGGCCGGTCTTCTGCCAGCTGCTTCTTGCCGACGAGATCAACCGCGCCTCGCCCCGCACCCAGTCGGCCCTGTTGCAGGCGATGCAGGAGCGCATGGTCACCATCGCCGGCGCCTCGCGGCCGCTGCCGAGGCCCTTCCACGTGCTGGCGACGCAGAACCCGCTCGAGCAGGAGGGCACCTACCCCCTGCCCGAAGCCCAGCTCGACCGCTTTCTCATGCGGATCGACATCACCCATCCGGACCGGGCCGCCGAGCGGCGCATCGTCCTCGAGACCACGGGGGCGGAGGAGGCCGCGGCGCGCCGGGTGCTCGACCCTGCCCTGCTCATGCAGGTTCAGACGCTGGTGCGGCACATGCCGGTGGGCGAATCGGTGCTCGAGGCGATTCTCGACATCGTCCGCCGCGCCCGGCCCGACGCACCGGAAGCGCCCGCCCTCGTGCGCGAGACCGTCGCCTGGGGCCCCGGCCCGCGCGCGGCCCAGGCCCTCGCCCTCGCAGTGCGGGCCCGCGCCCTGCTTGCAGGCCGTTTCGCGCCGCTGCCCGAAGACGTCGTCGTCCTCGCACCCCCGATCCTGCGCCACCGCATGGCCCTCGATTTCGCCGCCCGCGCCGAAGGGCGGACCGTCGATGAGGTGATCGGCCGGGTCGTCCGCGACGCCCTGCCCGGGGAGGAGGCCGCCGCGTGAGAACCACGCCCG
Source organism: Albidovulum sp. (assembly GCA_015487815.1). Classification (GTDB taxonomy): domain Bacteria; phylum Pseudomonadota; class Alphaproteobacteria; order Rhodobacterales; family Rhodobacteraceae; genus WFPA01. The sequence continues at coordinate 1,216 of WFPA01000060.1, read as the reverse complement.
CTTCCGCACCGCATCTTGCCGCCGAGGCCCGGGCCCTCGCCGGACGGATCGGCCGGCTGCGCGCCGAGGCCCGGGCGCTGGCGCGCACCGTCGCCCTTGGCCTGCACGGCCGCCGGCAGAAGGGGGCGGGGGAGGATTTCTGGCAATACCGCCCCGCCATCGCCGGCGATGTCGCCGCCGCCATCGACTGGCGCCGCTCGGCCCGCGACGACGCCCTCTATCTGCGCGAGCGCGAATGGCAGGCGGCGCAGGAGATCCACCTCGCCGTCGAGAGGGGCGCGGCGATGCTCTACGCCTCGCGCCGCGATCTGCCGCTCAAGGCCGAGCGCGCGCGGGTGCTGGCACTCGCCCTCGGGGAGCTGCTGATCGACGGGGGCGAAAAGGTCGGGCTGCTCGCCCCGCCGCTGCCACCGCGCGCGGGTCGCACGGCCGCGGAGCGGCTGGCCCATGCCCTGTTCGACGATCTGACCGGAACACCCGCCGAGGATCACCTGCCGATCCCGTTCGGGACGGCACAGGGAGGGCGCAACGGCCATCTGGTCCTCATGGCCGACTTCCTCATGCCGCGCATCGCCTTCGAGTCCCTGCTCGAACGGCTCGCTGCCAGCACCCGGCGGCTGACGCTCCTGCAGATCATCGATCCGGCCGAGGAGCGTTTTCCCTATCGGGGGCGGACCGAGTTCGTGTCGGTCAGCGGCCGGAGCCGTCAGGAACTGGCGGAGCCCGCAGCGCTCGGAGCCGATTACCGCCGCCTTCTCGAGGAGCGGCGGGCGCGGCTGCGGCTGCTCGCCCGTCGCCGCGGCTGGCGCTTCGCCGTGCACCGCACCGACCGGCCGGCCACGGAAGCCCTCGCCTGGCTTGCCCGCGCGCTGGAGCCCATGCGATGAACAGCCTTCTTTCGCTGCCCCTCGGCTTCGCCCATCCGTGGCTTCTTCTCGGCCTCGTCCTCCTGCCGCTCCTGTGGTGGCTGATGCGGGCGACACCTCCTTCTCCGGTCCGCCATGTCTTCCCGGCCGTCGCCCTCATTGCCGAACTCGTCGACCGCGACCGACCCGCCGCCCGCACCCCTTGGTGGCTGCTCCTCCTGCGGATGTTCCTTGCTGCCACCCTGATCCTTGCCGCCGCCGGCCCGGTTCTGAACCCAAGGCCCGCCCCCGCCGACAGAGGGCCGCTTCTCGTCGTCATCGACGACGGCTGGGCCGCCGCGCCCGGCTGG
>WFPA01000059.1 GCA_015487815.1 Albidovulum sp. | reverse complement strand
TCATCACCTGCGCCATCTTCATCGCGCTCGGGGTCCATACCCGCTTCGCCGCCCTGCTGCTCGCGCTCTATCTCTTCTGGTCGAGCTACATCTTCAACTTCATCGGCGTTCAACCGCCGAACCTTGTCGCCTTCTGGAAGGATCTGGCACTTATCGGCGGGCTGATGATGCTGGTCGGTCATGGGCGCGGCATCTGGGCCTTCGACAATCTGAGCAGCTCGGCTGCGGCGCGGACGGACCAGGCGCTGGAGGAAAGCGACCCCGCGCCCATGCCCGCGGCGGCATCCGCCCCTGCTTCCCTCGACGCCGAGCCGGAAACGGCCGCCCCCGACGCGCCGGACGCGGAGACGGAAGCCGGTGCTTTCTCGCAGCAGGCCCCGGCGGGGCGGGGCGAACCCGTCTTCCATCATCGCGCCGCGGCTTCCCTCCATGAACCCGAAAAGGGCGGCCCGGCCGGCAGCTTCTATGCCAGCGGCCGGGGCGAATTCCGGCCGGTTCCCCCGCTCACGGCTGGGGAAGCCACCTCGCACAAGCTCTGACGGGGCCGTTCGCGGCGAATTCCCTTCCCATCCCGCGCCCCGCCCCCTAAATGGGGCGCATGACGCAAACGCTCCACATCATCGGCGGCGGGCTCGCAGGCTCGGAAGCCGCCTTTCAGGCCGCCGAGGCCGGCGTGCCGGTGGTGCTGCACGAGATGCGCCCGCTCGTCGGCACCTTCGCCCACAAGACCGGCAAGCTGGCGGAAATGGTCTGTTCCAACTCCTTCCGTTCGGACGACGATACCGCCTCGGCCGTCGGCCTGCTGCACTGGGAGATGCGGCAGGCGGGCGGGCTCATCATGCGCATGGCCGATACCCACCGCCTGCCCGCGGGCGGTGCCCTGGCGGTGGACCGGGAGGGCTTCGCCGAAGGAGTGACGGCCGCGATCGAGGCCCATCCCCTCATCACCGTCTCCCGCGAAGAGGTGCGCGATCTGCCGCCAGAGAGCTGGGGGAAGGTCATCATCGCCACCGGCCCCCTGACTTCGGGGGCGCTCGCGGAGGCGATCCGGGCCAAGACCGGTGAGGAATCGCTGGCCTTCTACGACGCCATCGCCCCCATCGTCCATGCCGACAGCATCGACATGTCCGTGGCGTGGAAGCAGTCCCGCTACGACAAGGGCGAGAGCGAGGCGGAGCGCACCGCCTACATCAACTGCCCGATGAACCGCGACGAATACGAGGCCTTCATCGACGCCCTTCTGGCTGCCGAGACGGCGCTGCCCCATGAAGGCGAGGACACGCCCTATTTCGAGGGCTGCCTGCCGATCGAGGTGATGGCCGCGCGCGGTCGCGAGACGCTGCGCCACGGGCCGATGAAGCCTGTCGGCCTCACAAATCCCCACAGGCCGGACGAGAAGCCCTATGCCGTCGTCCAGCTGAGGCAGGACAACGCCCTCGGCACGCTGTTCAACATGGTCGGTTTCCAGACCAAGATGAAGCACGGCGAACAGGTGCGCGTCTTCCGCATGATTCCGGGGCTCGAGAATGCCCGCTTCGCGCGGCTCGGGGGCATCCACCGCAACACCTTCATCAACTCGCCGCGGCTCCTCGATCGGCAGATGCGGCTCAAGTCGAAGCCCCATATCCGCTTCGCCGGGCAGATCACCGGTGTCGAGGGCTATGTCGAGAGCGCGGCGATGGGGCTGCTGGCCGGGCGGCTGGCCGCGGCCGAGATCAGGGGCCGCAGGTTGACACCGCCGCCCGCGGTCACTGCCACCGGCGCCCTTCTCGCCCACATCACCGGCGGTGCCGACGCCCGCAGCTTCCAGCCGATGAACATCAATTTCGGCCTCTTTCCGCCGCTCGAGGGCGTGAGGGGCGGCCGCCGCGGACGCAAGGAGCGTTACCGCGCCTATGCCGAGCGGGCGAAGGCGGCGTGGCGGGCCTGGCTGGAGGAAGACGCCTCCGCCGGGAAGGCCGTGGCGGCCGGGAGCGGCGCGGCGAACGGGCGCGGCTGATGAGAGCGGGATCGGGCGCAGTGGTCGAACGCTTTGCCCCGTCGCCCACGGGCCCGCTCCATCTCGGCCATGCCTTCTCGGCCATCACCGCCCATGATGCGGCCCGGGCGGCGGGCGGGCGCTTCCTGTTGCGCATCGAGGACATCGACCGCAGCCGCGCCCGGGCCGAATACGAGCAGGCCATCTTCGAGGATCTCGCCTGGCTCGGCCTCGACTGGGAAAGGCCGGTCATGCGCCAGTCGGAACGGATGGCGGCCTATCGCGCCGCGCTCGACCGGCTCGCCGCCGACGGGTTGCTCTATCCCTGCCGCTGCACCCGCCGCGACATCGCAGCGGCCCTGTCTGCTCCGCAGGAGGGGGCGCCGATCCACGGGCCCGACGGGCTGGTCTATCCCGGCATCTGCCGTCATCGCTCGCTCGACGAGGCCGGGCCTGAGGACGCGCTCCGGCTCGACATGGGCAAGGCCATCGCCCGGCTCGGCGGGCCGGCGGCGGTGCGGCGGATCACGGTCAGGGAGATCGGCCCGATCCATGGCGGCCTGCACCGGCTCGACCCCGATCACCTCGTCGAGCGGGTGGGGGATGTGGTGCTGGCGCGCAAGGGGCTCGGTACCTCCTACCATCTGGCCGTGGTGATCGATGACGCCGCCCAGGGCGTGACCCATGTCACCCGCGGGGAGGATCTGTTCGAGGCGAGCTTCCTGCACCGTCTCCTGCAGGCGCTCCTCGATCTGCCGGTGCCGCTCTGGCGCCATCACCGCCTGATCCGTGACGAGACCGGCCGTCGTCTCGCCAAGCGTGACGATGCCCGCGCGATCCGCCGCTTCCGCGCCGAAGGAGCGACCCCGGCCGAGATCCGCGCCATGCTCGGCCTGCCGCCTGCCCGCTGAGGGCCGGAGCATTCGCGCTCCCATGCCGGATGCGGCGCTGTGCCCGCGCGCCGATGGAGAAGTGAGGCGGCAGGCGCTTCAGGAAGACCGTCCACCCTGCCGGTCGTGCATTGAAGATGGGGAGGAGGACGGGGCGCTGGCTTGCTGCTCTTCCCGAACGGTGCTGCTGTCCGCGCGTTGGGCGGGCCGGCTCATCCACCACAACGTTCCACATCATCCCGACTGTCTTGCCATGCCGGGCACGCCCAACGCGCGCCAGGGGAGGCGTGGAGAGAGGATGATGCCGGCCGGCACGTGCCCGAGGCCGTCTTGCGCCTTCTCCCGTGTTGACCGGGCCCTGATCGGTGCAGGTCCCCGACAGGGAGATCATGGGTGCGGGGCCGGTTCCCGTGCCTGAGTTTGTCGGCGGCGGGCGGCCCCGCGGCGTCCAGGCGCCGCGCCGCATGTCGGGGCCCTGTGCCTCCATGGAAACGGCGCGATGGGAAAACGGACATCGTCCGCCGCCGATAGCGGCCGGGCCATGCGCTTTCATTGCAGGACATGTGACGGGATATGGGCCACCAGCCTGCTCCCGGTTTCGCATCGCCGGGCGGGAGGACCGGGGCATCCGGGCAGCGGGCCCCCGCCGCCGGTCGGTCCCCGGCATCGCGCCGCAGACGTTTCCGGTCCGATGCCCCGTTCAGTCTTTCCCGATCGGATCGATCGTGCCGTGGGCGGCGATGTCGGCCAGATCGACGGTCTCGGTCGGCAGCGCGCGGAAACGCTCGCGCACCCCGCCGGGTTCGAGGACGCGTTCGAGCGCAAGCAGCGTGTTTTCCTCCTGCTCGGCGCACAGGGAAAGCATGTAGTCGATCTCGGCCCGGGCCACCGGCAGGGCCTCGTCGAGCGAAGGGGCGCCCCAGCATTCGACGAAATGGGCCGCAAGCCGCTCGGTCAGCGTCGCGACTTCCTCGGGGGTGATCGGGGTCACGGCCACGAGCGTGGCCCGCCCGAAGCTCTCGAGCCCGAGCCACCCATTGGCGAAGGCCTGCCGCGCCTTGCCGACGAGGTCGGCCTCGGTCCAGTTGGAGAACTCGAAGCCGCCCGGGATCGCCCATTCCCCGGCCGCCGCCGCCCGGGGGAAGACCAGCTCGTCGCTCTCGTCCAGCCGCAGGGTGCGCGCAAGCTGCAGCCGCCCGGCGGCCGCGGAGGGATTCTCGGTCATCGGGGATAATCCAGCTGTTCGTGAAGGGGGAGCAGGATGGTGTCGTCGCCCTGCCGGAGCAGCATCCCGCCCCTCTCGTCGAGCCCAAGGAAGAGCGGCGGAGGGCTCGGCGGCAGATCGAGGCCCGCGGGCCGTTCCTCGAGCGGCTTGCCGATCTCCATGCACCGGGCGCACCAGGCGCCGTGCAGCGGCCTCAGCCCCTCGTCCATGAAGCGGTTGAGCCAGACGAGGAAATGGCGCGACCAGCTTTCGATCAGCCGCGGGGTCGAGAGGCCGACGCAACCTTCGTCCTCGAGGGTGGTGTGCGCCGGGTCGAGCCCCGGATCCTCGTTCTTGCGCGCGAGAGCCACATCGAGGGCGAAGACCAGCCAGCCGGGGACGGCTTCGGCTTCGGTGGTGCTGCTTGCAACGCGCAGCCTGCCGGCCTCGGCCCGGTTGACGAGTATCCGGTTCGGCCAGGCGAAATGCACCGCGAGCTCCGGCGGACCGAGGGCGCCGAGGGCGTCGGCCAGCCCGAGCGAGGCGGCAAACTGCGCTCCGACCGCATCGGCAAGCGGCGATTCGGGCGCCAGCAGCACGGCAAGTCGCATCGCCCGGAGATCCTCGGCATGGATGACGAGCCCCGGCTCCTCCCCGGCCTCGCCGGCGGCGATGGCCTTGAAGAAGGGGTCGATGCGCCGGTCCACCGGCCGTGGCCTGAGAAGCGGCGGCAGTTGCGGTGCAAGGAAGAGATCTTCGGTTCCGGTCATGGTCTGGCAGCCCCTCTTTCGAGCGTGTCCATCAGCGCCGCTGCAATGGCGCGAAAGCCCTTCGCCGCTTCCGAGGAGGGGGCGGAAAGAACGAGCGGCACGCCGCTGTCGGCCCCTTCGCGCAGGGCGTTCTCGAAGGGCAGGGCGCCGAGAAGCGGCAGCTTGCGCCGCGCCGCCTCCGCCGCGACGCCGCCCTCGCCGAAGAGCAGGTGGCGCCTGCCGCATCCGTCGCAGGTGAACCAGGCCATGTTCTCTATGAGGCCGAGAACCGGCACCTCGAGCTTCTCGAACATGGTGATGGCCTTGCGGGCGTCGAGAAGGGCGATGTCCTGCGGAGTTGAGACGATCACCGCCCCGCCAAGCCCGGCCTCACGGCTCAGCGTGAGCTGGATGTCGCCGGTGCCGGGCGGCAGATCGACCAGCAGGCAGTCGAGTCGGCCCCAGGCCACCTGGTGGAGAAGCTGGCGCATGGCGTTGAGCAGCATCGGGCCGCGCCAGATGACGGCCTCGTCCTCGTCGGTCATCAGCCCGAGGGACATCAGCCGGATGCCGTGATTGACGAGCGGTTTCATCGTCTTGCCGTCGAGCGTGGTCGGCTGACCGGCCACGCCCAGCATCCGCGGCTGACTCGGTCCGTAGAGATCGGCGTCGAGCACGCCGACCTGCCAGCCGGCAAGCGCGAGGGCGGCGGCGAGATTGGCGGTGACACTCGACTTGCCGACCCCGCCCTTGCCCGAGCCGATGGCGATGATGTGGCGCACATCGGCCAGACCGCCCGGGGTGAGGCCCGGGTGCCGGGCGCGGCCCGGACCGAGTTCGGGCGGCGCCGCGGAGCGCGACCTGGCGGAGGCATCATCGCGGGCCGGGGCGGTGAGGATCGCCGCGACATGGCGCACGCCCGGCAGGGCGGCCACGGCTTCCTCGGCCGCGCGGCGCAGGGGTTCGAGAGCGGCGCCGCGCCAGCTGTCACCCTCGATGATGAAGCGGACCGTGTCCCCCTCGACCGAAAGCCCCTTGACCATGCCGGCGCTGACGATGTCGGTCCCCCTGGCCGGATCGACGATCTGCCCGAGCGCCTCGAGCACGATCCTTTCCGAGATCTCCGTCACCCTTGCCCTCCTGCCGCCGAAACCGCCCCGGCGGCTCTTTCCTCCATCCGATTTTTGCGCCCCTTTTCCGCGAATGGCAATCACTTGTGCCGAGGGGGTCGACAGTCGCCCCGAACGCCCCTGTCGCTGCCGAGGGGCTGCCGGGCCCGGCCCGCGCCGAGGCGCCGGGCAGATCCGTGGACAGGGGCATGCCTGCACGGGCCATTTGCCGGAAGGCGGATTCCCGGCGGCATGGAAAGGGGCGTCGGGGCATGGCATGGTCGGGCAGATGCATGAGGGGAGGGGAGGATGGCGGCGAAGGAAGAGGCGGCGAGAGAAGGGCTCGCGCGGCAGCCGGCCCGGCGCGAAGGGGCACTTGCGCGACCTCTGGCGGCGGCGGTGGCGCCGCTGGTGCGGCCGGTCGATCCCGGGCTCGGTGCCGAGGCCGCGGCGCGGCTCGCGGGGGTGACGGAGAACGTCGTCGCCCTTGCCCGCGGCGCGGCCGGCACCAGTCCCTATCTGCGGATGCTGATCGAGAAGGAAGCACCCTGGCTCGTCGAGGCGGCTGCAATGCCACCTGAAGAGGTGCTCGCCGCGCTTACCGCGCCCCTCTCCCCCGATCTGCCGCTCGAGGAGATCGGTCGCGCCCTCAGGCAGCGCAAGCGGCGGCTGCATCTCTATGTCGCCCTGGCCGATCTCGGCGGGGCCTGGGGGCTGCTCGACGTGACCGGGGCACTCACCCGCCTTGCCGATTTCGCCGTCGATCAGGCCATCCGCCATCTGGTGCATCGCGAAGCGGCCCGGGGTCGCCTGCCGGGCGTGACGGAGGAGGACGCGCTGGCCACGGGCGGCGGCCTCGTCGCCATCGCCATGGGCAAGATGGGGGCCTTCGAGCTCAACTATTCGTCCGACATCGACCTCGTCATGCTGTTCGACGACAGCCGCTGGCAGGAGGATGCGACGGCACTCGCCACGGTGCGTCAGCGCTTCATCCGGATCACCCGGCGGCTGGTGAAGCTGCTCTCGGAGGTGACGGCCGAGGGTTATGTCTTCCGCACCGATCTCAGGCTCAGGCCCGACCCGTCGGTGACCCCGGTCTGCCTGTCGATGGAGATGGCGGAACGCTATTACGAGAGTGTCGGTCGCGGATGGGAGCGCGCCGCCTTCATCAAGGCGCGGGCCGCGGCCGGGGACATCGCGGCGGGCGAGGCGTTCCTTGGCCGGCTTTCCCCCTTCGTATGGCGGCGTCATCTCGACTATGCCGCCATCGCCGAGACGCGCGAGATGCAGCTCAGGATCCGTTCCCACAAGGGCTATGCGCCGATCCGCAGCCCCGAGGACGTGCGCGGACACGACATCAAGCTCGGGCCCGGCGGCATTCGCGAGATCGAGTTCTTCGCCCAGACCCATCAGATGATCTTCGGCGGGCGCGACCGCAGCTTGCGCGTGCGCGGCACGCTCGAGGCGCTCGAACGGCTGGCAGCGGCGGAACGGATCGGACGGGAGGTGGCCGACACGCTTGCGCGGGACTACGTCGCCCATCGCAATCTCGAGCACCGCTTGCAGATGCTCCACGACGCCCAGACCCACCGCCTGCCGCGGGCCGAGGAGGAGATGGAGCGGGTCGCGGCCCTCTCGGGCACCGATCGCACCCGGCTCGAGGCCGAGGTGGCCGAGCGGCTCGAACGGGTGCACAGGCTGACCGAGGTGTTCTTCGCCGGCCCGGAGACAGCCGGGACTGCCCCCCCGCCCCTGCCGGAGAACCTTGCCGAGGAGGCCCAGCACTGGCGGCTCCTGCCGCCCTTGCGCTCGGGTCGGGCGCAGGAGATCTTCGCGCGCATCGAGCCCCTGATCCAGAAGGCGCTACTCAGGGCGGCGGACCCGGAGGCGGCTTTCGCCGGCTTCACCGACTTTCTCGCCGGGCTGCCGGCGGGGGTGCAGCTCTTCTCGCTGTTCGACGCCAACCGCCATCTCATCGATCTCATCGCCGACATTCTCGGCGTGGCACCGGCTCTGGGGCGTTATCTTGCGAATCACCCCTCGGTGCTCGAGGCGGTGATCACCGGCGATTTCTTCGCGCCGGTGCCTGGGCGGGAGGCGCTTCGGGCCGAACTGGCCGCCGAGCTTGCCGCGGCCGAGGATTACGAGGCGGCACTCGGCGCGGCGCGGCGCTGGCAGCGGGAGACGCATTTTCGCATCGGCGTGCATTTTCTCACCGGTCATCTCGACGCACTCGCGGCAGGCCGCGCCTGGGCCGATCTGGCCGAGGCGGTTCTGGCGGCGCTCTGGCCGGTGGTGGTGGCGGAATTCGCGAAGAAGCATGGTGCGCCTCCGGGGCGCGGCGCGGCGGTGGTCGCCATGGGCTCGCTCGGCGGGCGGATGCTGACCGCGCGCTCCGATCTCGATCTCATCGTGGTGTTCGATGCGCCGCTCGATGCCGTTTCGGAAGGGGCCCGGCCCCTTGATGCCC
>WFPA01000058.1 GCA_015487815.1 Albidovulum sp. | reverse complement strand
CGAGATCAGGCGTCGCCCCTCATACACCTTGCTCTTCCGGCCCCGCTGGAAAGAGCACATGAGCGGGTCGGCAAGGCACGTCCGGATGGATCGCCGGCGGGGCAGCGCACCGCACCTTGCGGCAGGGCGACGTGCGGCGCGGGAAAGTCCGTCACCTCCACACGCACGGCCCTGCTCGGGCGGGCGGTCGATACGTCACCCCGGGGCGGGAGGAATATGCGCCGGAGAGCGAGTTCTCCGCCCCGCCAGAAGCCGTTTCTTCCGGCAGGTATCTCCTGCCCCGTTCACAGATCCTCTCCCGGCACCGGGAGAGGGAATCGCCGGCCGTCCGCTCCCCGCACTCGCGAAGCCGGCACCTCCAGCCGTCACGTGAACTGGCACGGGCCGCATCCGGCGCGCGGAGCGGTCACAAGTGCGGCACGCCCCTCATCGCGAAAGCTCACGGCCCCGCCCGGGATGGGGGCGATGCATCGCCCCGGCCTCTCAGTCCTCGACCCTGAAGACCTTGTCGCGTGCCCTGGCACCGGAGACGAGGCGCAGACGCGAAGGGGGCACGCCCAGGGCCCGGGCGAGAAGTGCCGTCACCGCCTTGTTGGCCTTGCCGCCTTCGGCCGCAACCGTCACCCGCACCTTGAGCTGGCGCGGCCCGGCGCCGGGCTCGACCGCCTCACGGCCCGCGCGCGGCGTCACGCGCACATGAATCGGTCCGCCATCGGCCAGCTCGGAAAGGGCCCCCTTCTCGATCCGTGGCATTTCTCCTCACTCCTGCCGGCCGTCTCCGGCAACCGGTTGATCGCCTCTGCAGCCACCCGGCGTCAACATGCCCGCGGGATCCGTCCCTTGCCCTGCCGCCGCGCGTCCGGTGCCGGCCGACAGCCGGACGAGGCAGAAGGTCCTCCCTCCCTGCCATCACCCACGCCGCGGCCCGACCTCGCACACCGCTCTGCGCCGCAGCTGGCGGCCGGGGCGGAACGGACGGAAGCGGAACCCGGCTTCGCCCCGCCAGCCGTTTCCACCCGCCGCCGACCGCGCTCAGTCCGCCTGCAATTCCGGCAGATCGCGGAAGAGATCGAGCGCCTCCGGGTTCGCCAGCGCATGAACGTTCTTCACCGGCCGGCCATGAATGACATTGCGCACGGCAAGCTCGACGATCTTTCCCGACTTGGTGCGCGGAATGTCGGCCACGGCGATGATCTTGGCCGGCACATGGCGCGGCGAGGCGTTCTCGCGGATGGTGCGGCGGATGGTCTGTTCGATCTCGGGTGTGAGCTCCCGGCCTTCGCGCATCTTCACGAACAGGATCACCCGCTGGTCGCCCTTCCAGTCCTGACCGACAACGAGCGCCTCGAGAATGTCGTCGATCTTCTCGACCTGGCGATAGATCTCCGCGGTGCCGATGCGCACGCCGCCGGGGTTGAGCGTGGCATCGGAGCGGCCGTAGAAGATCATGCCGCCTTCCGGCGTCAGCTCCACCCAGTCACCATGATGCCAGACACCGGGGAAACGCTCGAAATAGGCGGCGCGATATTTCCTGCGGTCGGGATCGTTCCAGAAGCCGGTCGGCATCGAGGGGTGCGGGCCGACGCAGACGAGCTCGCCCGGCTCGCCGACGATCTCGCGCCCGTCCTCGTCGAACACCCGCACATCCATGCCGAGCTGCCGCTTCTGGCACTGGCCGCGATAGACCGGCGCCACCGGCGCGCCGCCGACGAAGCATGAGAGGATGTCGGTGCCCCCGGCGATCGAGGACAGGCATACATCATCGGCCCATTTGTCGTAGATATAGTCGAAGCTTTCGGGCAGGAGCGGTGAGCCGGTGGAGAAGATGGTCCGAAGCGCCGGCCACTCCAGCGTGTCCTTCGGCGCGACCCCGGCCTTGGCGCAAGCGTCGATATACTTGGCCGAGACGCCGAAATGGGTCACGCCCTCCGCGGCCGCCATCCGCGGCAGCCGGTCGGGGGCGGGGTGGAACGGGTTGCCGTCATAGAGCACCACCCGCGCCCCCGAGGCGAGGGTGGACATGAGCCAGTTCCACATCATCCAGCCGCAGGTGGTGAAGTAGAATACCGTGTCGCCGGGGCGGATGTCGCCCTGCAGGCGGTGCTCCTTGAGATGCTGAAGGATCGAACCGCCAACCGAGTGCACGATGCATTTCGGCAACCCGGTGGTGCCCGAGGAGAACATGATGAACAGCGGATCGCGGAAATTCACCCGCACGAAATCGATCTCGCCGGCCGCGAAGGGGGCGATGAAATCGGCAAGGAGCTCGGCCTTCTCCCCGGCCGCGGCGATGTCGGGCCGGGCCTCGGGGCCGGCATAGGGCATGACCACCACCTTCTCGACCGAAGGCATGGCCTCGGCCAGCTCGGCCACGGTCGGCAGTGAGGAGAACCACTTGCCGTTGTAGTAATAGCCGTCGGCCGAGAACAGCACCCTGGGTTCGATCTGCCCGAAGCGGTCGAGCACCCCCTGAACGCCGAAATCGGGGGAGGCCGAGGACCAGACCGCACCCAGAGAGGTCGCGGCCAGCATGGCGGCGAGGGTCTCGGGCATGTTGGGCACGAAACCGGCCACCCGGTCGCCCGGGCCGACACCCGCCGCCTCGAGCCCCTGGCGGATGCGGGAGACAAGGGCGCGCAGCCCGGCGGCATCGAGCGGGCGGCGGCTGCCATCCTCGCCGTGGAAGATCACCACCGGCCCCTCTTCGGGCAGGCGGGCCATCAGGTTCTCGGCATAGTTGGCCCGGCCCTCGGGGAAGAAGCGGGCATCAATCAGTTCTGCGCCGCGGTCGAGCACCACCGGGCCCTGCTCGCCGATCATGCCGGCATGGTCCCACAGCGCCGTCCAGAACTCTTCCATGTTGTCGATCGACCAGCGCCAGAGCGCGTCATAATCCCAAGGCGCGTCGCCGTCGGCAGGCACGCCGATGCCGACCCGGCGCATGAAATCGGCCAGAAGCGTCGCGTCCGCCCGTTCCCGGGAGGGGCGCCACAATTCCTCGTGCAGTTCTGCCTGAGCCATCCTTGCCTCTCCTTCGGCATTCCCGAATCGCTGCGCAGGACAATCTGCCGCAGGGGCCGGGAAAAGGGAAGGCGAAGGGTACCGCGCCGCAAGAAAATATCGCCCCTTCCGCTGCGGCAGGGCTGGCGCAGGGCAGCGCCTTTCATCGGGCACTTCCCGGCTTTTCCGGCCGAGACGACGGCCGAGGGGCAGCGGTGATCCCGTGACGGCTACCGCCCCGCCCGCATGCGAAGGGCCCGGCCAACCGGCCGGGCCCCGAATTCATGTCGATGCAGCTCGCGTCAGACCATCATCTCGAGAAGATGGGCGATGTCGGCCACAAGCTTTTCGGCCACGTCCTTCTCCTCGGGCGGGCAGGCTTCGGCCTTTTCCTGCGCTTCCTTGAGGAGCGCCTCGATCTCGGCCCGGCCAACCTCCTCGCGCGGGAAGGCGCGCTCGGCGATGATCGTCACTCCTTCGGGCGTGATCTCGGCGAACCCCTGGATCACCACGAAGGCCCGGGTGCCGTCCACCCCCTCGGCCTCGACGACGCCGGGGCGCAGCGAGCTGATGAGGGGCATGTGATCGGGCAGGGCGGTGAAATCGCCCTCCGCGCCCGGGATCTGCACCGACTTGGCCGGGAAGGACGCAAGCCGGCGCTCCGGGGCCACCAGATCGAATGCGAAACTGTCGGCCATGATGCCTCCTTATGCCGCTGCTGCGGCCATCTTCTCGGCTTTCGCCACCGCTTCCTCGATGTCGCCGACCATGTAGAAGGCTGCCTCGGGCAGGTGGTCGTATTCGCCCTCGACCAGCCCCTTGAAGGAGGCGATGGTCTTCTCGAGCGGCACCTGCACGCCGGGCGCGCCGGTGAACACGGTGGCCACGTCGAAGGGCTGCGACAGGAAGCGCTGGATCTTCCGCGCACGGGCGACGATCAGCTTGTCCTCCTCGGAAAGCTCGTCCATGCCGAGGATGGCGATGATGTCCTGCAGTGCCTTGTAGCGCTGGAGGATGGACTGGACCTTCCGGGCGACATTGTAATGCTCTTCGCCGACGATGGCCGGGTCGAGCATGCGCGAGGTCGAATCGAGCGGGTCCACCGCCGGGTAGATGCCGAGCTCGGCGATCTGGCGCGAAAGCACCGTCGTCGCGTCGAGATGGGCGAAGGCCGTAGCCGGCGCCGGGTCGGTGAGGTCGTCGGCCGGCACGTAGATCGCCTGCACCGAGGTGATCGAACCGGTCTTGGTGGAGGTGATGCGCTCCTGCAGCTGGCCCATTTCGGTGGCGAGCGTCGGCTGGTAGCCCACGGCCGAGGGGATCCGGCCGAGAAGGGCCGACACTTCCGAACCCGCCTGGGTGAAGCGGAAGATGTTGTCCACGAAGAACAGCACGTCGGTGCCCGAATCATCGCGGAACTTCTCGGCCAGCGTCAGGCCGGTGAGGGCGACGCGCATACGGGCGCCCGGCGGCTCGTTCATCTGGCCATAGACCAGCGCCACCTTCGACTCGTCGAGCTTCTCGGGATTGATGACGCCCGATTCGATCATCTCGTGATAGAGGTCGTTACCCTCGCGGGTCCGCTCGCCCACGCCGGCGAAGACCGAGAAACCCGAATGCACCTTGGCGATGTTGTTGATCAGCTCCATGATGAGCACGGTCTTGCCCACGCCGGCGCCGCCGAAGAGGCCGATCTTGCCGCCCTTGGCATAGGGGGTGAGCAGGTCGATGACCTTGATGCCCGTCACGAGGATTTCGGACTCGGTGGACTGCTCGACGAAGGGCGGGGCCGGCTGGTGGATCGGCCGGTATTCGTCGGCCTTGACGGGGCCCTTCTCGTCCACCGGCTCGCCGACGACGTTGAGGATGCGGCCGAGCGTGGCGTCACCCACCGGCACCTTGATCGGGCCGCCGGTATCGGTCACTTCCTGGCCGCGCACGAGGCCTTCGGTGCCGTCCATGGCGATGGCGCGCACCGTGTTCTCGCCCAGATGCTGCGCCACCTCGAGCACGAGGCGCCGGCCGTTGTTCTCTGTCTCCAGCGCATTGAGGATTTCCGGCAGGTGATCCTCGAACTGAACGTCCACGACCGGGCCGATCACCTGCGTGACCCTGCCAACTGCTTTCGCTTCTGCCATTCCCTTGTCTCCGCTTCGTCAGAGCGCCTCGGCGCCCGAAATGATTTCGATGAGTTCCTTGGTGATCGCCGCCTGCCGCGAGCGGTTGTAGAGGATCGTCAGCTTGTCGATCATCTCGCCGGCGTTGCGGGTGGCGCTGTCCATGGCCGACATGCGCGCCCCCTGCTCCGAGGCGGCATTCTCGAGAAGCGCCGAGAAGATCTGGCTGGTCACCGCCTGCGGCAGGAGCCGCGCGAGGATCTCCTCCTCGTCCGGCTCGTATTCGTAGAACCGGGGCGCCGCCTCGGCCGCGCCTTCCTCCTCCTCGACCACCGCCGGGATGATCTGCCGGGCGGTCGGGATCTGCGAGATCACCGACTTGAACCGGTTGAAGAAGATGGTCGCGACATCGAATTCGCCGGCATCGAACCGCCCCAGCACCTCGCGGGCGATGGTCTCGGCATTGCCGTAACCGACATTCTTCAGCCCCGAGAGGTCCACATGGCCGATGAAGAGGTCGCCATATTCGCGCTTGAGCTGTTCACGGCCCTTGCGACCGACGGTGAGGATCTTCACCGTCTTGCCGGCCGCCTTGAGATCCTCGATGCGGGTCTTCGCGAGCCGCACGATCGAGGAGTTGAAGCCGCCGCACAGCCCGCGCTCGGCTGTCATCACCACCAGAAGATGGGTCTGGTCCGAGCCGGTGCCCTTGAGCAGCTTCGGTGCGCTCTCGCTGTCGCGGGCGGCACGGGCGAGATTGCCGAGCACCGCCCCCATGCTCTCGGCATAGGGACGCGCCGCCTCGGCCGCCTCCTGGGCGCGGCGGAGCTTGGCCGCCGCGACCATCTGCATGGCCTTGGTGATCTTGCGCGTCGACTTGACGCTCTCGATCCGGTTCTTGAGGTCCTTGAGGCTAGGCATCCATCATCCCCTTGCCGGGCCGGTCACGCGAAATCCCTGGCGAACGCGTCGATCGCCGCCCGGATCTTCTCCTCGAGCTCACCCTCGACCTTGCGGTCGTTGTTGGTGATGTCGTCGAGCAGATCCTGATGGTGCGCCCGCAGATGCGCCAGCAGACCGCGTTCGAACCGGGTGACGTCGTTCACGTCGATCGGGTCGAGATAGCCGTGGGTGCCGGCATAGATCACGATCACGATCTCGGCGTTGGTCATCGGCGCATATTGCGGCTGCTTCATCAGCTCGGTGAGACGGGCACCGCGGTTGAGCAGCTTCTGGGTCGCCGGGTCGAGATCGGAACCGAACTGGGCGAAGGCAGCCATCTCGCGATACTGCGCGAGCTCGAGCTTGAGCGTGCCGGCGACCGACTTCATCGCCTTGGTCTGGGCCGCCGAACCGACGCGCGACACCGAAAGGCCGGTGTTCACCGCCGGGCGGATACCCTGGTAGAACAGCTCGGTCTCGAGGAAGATCTGGCCGTCGGTGATCGAGATCACGTTGGTCGGGATGTAGGCCGACACGTCACCGGCCTGGGTCTCGACGATCGGCAGTGCGGTGAGCGAGCCGGCGCCGAAATCCTCGTTGAGCTTGGCCGAGCGCTCCAGAAGCCGCGAATGGAGATAGAACACGTCGCCCGGATAGGCCTCGCGCCCCGGCGGACGGCGCAGCAGCAGCGACATCTGGCGATAGGCCACGGCCTGCTTGGAGAGATCGTCATAGACGATGAGGGCGTGACGTCCGCCGTCGCGGAAATACTCGGCCATCGCCGTGGCGGCGTAGGGGGCGAGATACTGCAGCGGCGCCGGCTCGGACGCGGTTGCGGCAACGACGATCGAGTATTCCATCGCCCCGTGCTCCTCGAGCTTGCGCACGAGCTGGGCCACGGTCGAACGCTTCTGGCCGACGGCGACATAGACGCAGTAGAGCTTCTTCGATTCGTCGTCGCCGGCGGCGTCGTTGTAGCTCTTCTGGTTGAGGATGGTGTCGAGCGCGATGGCGGTCTTGCCGGTCTGGCGGTCGCCGATGATGAGCTCGCGCTGGCCGCGGCCGATCGGGATCATCGCGTCCACCGCCTTGAGGCCGGTGAACATCGGCTCGTGCACCGACTTGCGCGGAATGATGCCCGGCGCCTTCACGTCGGCGACGCGGGTTTCCTTGGTCTCGATCGGGCCCTTGCCGTCGATCGGGTTGCCGAGGGCATCGACCACGCGGCCGAGCAGCGCCTCGCCCACCGGCACCGACACGATCGAGTTGGTGCGCCGGACGATGTCGCCCTCGGAAATGCCCCGGTCCTCGCCGAAGATCACGATGCCGACATTGTCCACCTCGAGGTTCAGCACCATGCCCGAGACGCCGTTCTCGAAGGTGACCATCTCGCCGGCCTGAACGTTGTCGAGGCCGTAGGCCCGGGCGATGCCGTCGCCGACCGAAAGCACGCGGCCGACCTCGGCCACTTCGGCTTCCTGCCCGAAATTCTTGATCTGCTCCTTGAGGATCGCAGAAATCTCTGCCGCCTGGATACCCATCTTATCCGACCTCTTTCATTGCATTCCTGAGTGCCGCGAGCTTCGAGCGGATCGACCCGTCGACCATCTTCGAGCCCACCTTCACGACAAGGCCGCCGATGAGATCCTCATCAACGGCCACATCCAGCTTGACATTCTT
>WFPA01000057.1 GCA_015487815.1 Albidovulum sp. | reverse complement strand
CCCCGGCAGCGTCGCCCCGCAGAGCCCCCCGGAGAGCCCCGATGCCCGCTGATTTCGCCACCTCCGCCCCTCTGGCATCACGCTTCAGGGGCGCTGCCCTGTTCGGGGCCCTCTTTCTCGCGATCCTTGCCCTCGAAAGTGCTCCGGGGCGGCTCTGGCCGCTGCCCGGCGGCGGCCCCGACACCGGCTTCGCCCTTGCCCTGGCCTGGATGATGCGCCGGCCCGACCAGCTGCCGTCCTGGCTGCTCGGCTCCCTGTTCCTGCTGGCCGATCTCGTTCATGGCGTCCCCCCGGGGCCGGGGGCGGCCCTCGCCCTGGCCGCCTGCGAGTTCCTCCGCCCGCGGGCGAAGGCCCTCTCGGCGCTGCCCTTCTGGGCCCGCTGGCTGACGGTCACCGCCCTCGCCCTTGCGCGATATCCGGCCGAGGCGTTCGTGCTGGCCCTCCTGCTGGTTCCCCATCCCTCCGTCAGCACCTATCTTGTGAGCGGCCTTTTCACCGCTCTCCTCTGGCCGCCCGTGGCAGGGCTCGTTCATCTCTTCACGCAGCGCAGGCCGGGGAGACAACGCAGCTGAGGAACGTGCAGGGGCGCAAGCGGAGCGGCGAGGCGCAAGGGGGCAGGACGCACGCATGACACGGCTCTTCGGAAACAGGGCCCGTCGCGGGGCGAAGGCGCGGCCGAGGGAAACCCGCAAGGCGGGCACCCCCGTCAGCCGGCGGGCCGCGCTCCTTCTCGCCGCGCAGGGAGGGGTGGCGGCAGTGCTGGTCATGCGGCTGCACCGGTTGCAGATCGAGGAAGCTGACCGCTACCGTCTTCTTGCCGACGAGAACCGCATCAACATCCGGCTTCTGCCGCCGCCGCGGGGGCTGATCTTCGACGCCAACGGCATCGAGGTGGCGGGGAACGTGCCGAACTACCGCGCCGTGATCGTGGCCGAGGAGGCACGCGATCTCGATGCGGTGCTCGACCGGCTTGCCCGGCTTGTTCCGATCAGCACGCGCGAGAGGGCCGACCTCAAGCGCGAGATCCGCCGATCGGGCGCCTTCGTGCCGATCGCGGTGGCGGAGAATCTCGACTGGGAGGATGTCGCCCGGATCTCGCTCAACGCCCCGGCATTGCCGGGGGTGTCGGCCGAGGTCGGGCTGTTGCGGCACTACCCGTTCGGCAGCGATCTCGTGCATGTGGTCGGCTATGTCGGGCCGGTAAGCGATTACGATCTCAGGCGGATCGAGGATCCCGACCCGCTGTTGCGGATCCCCCGCTTCCAGATCGGCAAATACGGGCTCGAGCGCGAAATGGATCCGGTGCTGAGGGGCAAGGCCGGTTTCAGCCGTATCGAGGTCAACGCTGCCGGCCGCATCATGCGCGAGCTGGAGCGCAAGGAGGGCGAGCCGGGCAAGGACGTGCAGCTGACGATCGATCTGGGGCTGCAGAACTTTGCCGAAGCGCGCATGGCCGGCGAGAGCGCCGCGGCGGTGGTGATCGACACGCGCAGCGGCGACATCCGGGCCCTTGCCTCGACCCCGGCCTTCGATCCCAACCTGTTCGTGCGCGGCATCTCGGCCACGCGCTATCGCGCCCTCCTCGAGGATCCCTACCGCCCGCTCACCAACAAGGCGGTTTCGGGGGCCTATCCTCCGGGTTCGACCTTCAAGATGATCGTGGCTCTCGCCGCGCTCGAGGCCGGCGAGATCGATGCGGCGGAGCGGATCTTCTGCCCCGGTTTCTACGAGGTCGGCAATCAGCGCTTCCATTGCTGGAAACGGGGCGGGCATGGCCGGCTCGACCTCGTCGGCGCCATCGAACAGTCCTGCGACGTGTTCTTCTACGAGATCGCCCGGCGCACCGGCATCGAGCGGATTGCCGCCATGGCGCGACGCTTCGGCTTCGGGGCGGCGTTCGACCTGCCACTGTCGGCCATCGCCGACGGGCTCGTGCCCGACAAGGGCTGGAAGCAGGCCCGCTACGGCCGCCCATGGCAGGTCGGAGACACGGTCAATGCCGGCATCGGCCAAGGATACGTCCTGGCCACGCCGTTGCAGCTTGCGCTGATGTCGGCCCGGCTCGCTTCGGGACGGGCTCTTGTCCCGCGGCTCCTGATGTCCGTTGGCGGCGAGGTGATGCAACCGGCAGAGGCCCCGCCGCTCGAGCTGCCCGCCGGCCATCTCGCTCTGGTGCGCAAGGGCATGTTCCGCGTGGTCAACGGCCGGCGCGGCACCGCCCGTCGCGCCCGCACGGTGCGCGAGGAGTATGCCTTCGTCGGCAAGACCGGCACCAGCCAGGTGCGGATCATCACCCGCGAGGAACGCGCCCGCGGCATCACCCACAATGACGATCTGCCCTGGGAGCGGCGCGACCATGCCCTTTTCGTCGCCTTCGGCCCCTGGCGCAATCCGACCCACGCGGTGGCGGTGGTGGTCGAGCATGGCGGCAGCGGTTCGAAGGCGGCCGCGCCCATCGCCCGCGACATCCTGCTGCGCGCCTTGCATGGCGACACGCCACCGCCCGAACTCTACCCCGCGGGGCTGCGCGAGGAGGTCCGCAGCCGTCTCGAGGCAATGGCGCCACATCTTCTCGACCTGCCCGCCCTGCGTCGCGCCGCCCGCAAGAAGAGCGCCTGACATGCGACGGCGAAGCGAAACGCACCCCGGCCGCCTCGGCAAAGACGCCCGCCGCCCCGCCCCGATGACGGTTCCTCACGGCCGGCACGCCACAGACCAATCCACGGACAGGGCCCCGGCGCAGCGACAGGCCGGCCCTTCAGGCCGCGCCCGGCTCGGGCGTCAATGTTGCAGCACGACCGGATGCCGACGCACGACCGGGGCGGCGCGACCAGTTGCAACACGACCGGAGGCAGACGCACGACCGGATGTACCGGCGGTCAGCCTGCAGCCGAGTGCTTGTGGCGCAGGCGCATGCAAGCCGTTGTCGCCCGCACGGACTGGCATTGCCTTCACCGCGCAGACCGTTTCCACCGGCCTTGCACCCACCGCCCGCACGCGAACCTTCCGTGCCCGGCGACGCCAGCCGCCCGACCAAATCCGTTGCCTGCCATCCGCCTTGTCACTTGTTTCTTGCCGATCACACCTCCTTTCGTTCAACATGGCTGTCGTTCGACATGCTTGCGCCGACAGCACCGGCCGTCCACCGGCGGCTCCCTGCCCGCCCCGCCGCGAATCGCCCGCCCCGACAATGACAGCGAAAGCTGAACAAAGGGTTTACCCATGAGCCAGATCGATTACGCCGTCCGCACACCGCCCACGGGCTGGCGCAAGATCCTCGCCATCCACTGGCCGATGGTGCTGGCGATCGTGGCGATCTTCGGCATCGGCTTCGTGATGCTCTATTCCGTGGCCGACGGATCCCTCACCCCCTGGGCGCTGCCCCAGGCGCGGCGCTTTCTCGTCGGCCTCGCGGTAATGTTCGCCGTCGCCCTCACCCCGATCGAACTGTGGCGCCGGTTCGCCTGGTGGGCCTGGGGCGGCACGCTGCTGCTGCTCGTCGTGGTGGCCGTGGCCGGGGATGTCGGCATGGGGGCGCAGCGCTGGCTGCAGATCGGCCCCCTGCGCCTCCAGCCCTCGGAACTTTCCAAGGTGACGCTGGTGATGGCGCTTGCGGCCTATTACGCCTGGCTGCCGCCCGAGAAGGTGTCGCAGCCGCGCTGGCTCATCATTCCGCTTCTCGCGATCCTCCTGCCGGCGGCGCTTATCGTTCGGCAGCCCGATCTCGGCACCGCCCTTCTGCTGGTGATGGTGGGACTGGCGGTGATGTGGCTCGCCGGGGTGCACTGGGGCTATTTCCTGACCGGCATGCTTGCCGCCGGCGGCGCCGTGGCCGCCGTCTTCCTCAGCCGCGGCACCTCCTGGCAGCTTCTCAAGGACTACCAGTATCGCCGCATCGATGTCTTCCTCGATCCCGACCTCGACCCGCTCGGCGCCGGCTATCACATCACCCAGTCGAAGATCGCCTTCGGCTCCGGCGGCCTCTCGGGCCGCGGGCTGATGCAGGGCACCCAGGCCCAGCTCAACTTCCTGCCCGAAAAGCATACCGACTTCATCTTCACCACCCTTGCCGAGGAGCTCGGCTTCATCGGCTCGATCTCGCTTCTGGGCCTCTACATGCTCGTCATCCTCTTCGCAGCCTGGTCCGCCTTCTCGATGCGCGACCGCTTCCCGGCGCTTCTCACCCACGGGCTGACGGTCAACTTCTTCCTCTATTTCGCCATCAACATGGCGATGGTGATGGGGTTGGCGCCGGTAGTGGGCGTGCCGCTGCCGCTCGTCTCCTATGGCGGCTCGGCGATGCTGGTGCTGATGTTTTCCTTCGGGCTGATCCAGAGCGCGATCGTCCACCGCCCGCGCTGACGGGCTGCAGGAAGATGGAGCAGGAGGACCGATCCGTGACCGATGCCGAAAGAAGGAGGACCGATGGGCCGGAGCCTCGGAAGAAGGGGCCGCAGAAGCCGACGCTGCTTTATGCCGGCCCGCCGGATGAATGGCTCCGCTGGCAGAAAGCCCTCGAGGCCGCGCTTGCCGCCCGCGGTCTGGAGGCGCGGCTTGTCCCCCATCCCGCCGCCGCGCCCGGCACGGAGCTTCAGCCCGACGAGATCGACGTCATCCTTTATGCCCCCACCGGCCCCGTCAGCGATTTCAGCCCCTTTTCCCGCCTTCGGGCGGTGTTCAGCCTCTGGGCCGGCGTCGAGAAGATCGTCGCCAACCCGACGCTCGAGGTGCCGCTCACGCGGATGGTGGACGAGGGGCTCAGGCAAGGCATGGCCGAATATGTCACCGGCCATGTGCTGCGCTATCATCTCGACCTCGACCGCCACATTTTCGGGCAGGACGGGCTCTGGCGGCACGATCTCGTGCCGCCGCTCGCGCGCGACCGGCAGGTGGCGATCCTCGGCATGGGGGCGCTCGGGCAGGCGGTGGCCGCGATGCTCCGACCGATCGGCTTCCGCCTCCTGGGCTGGTCACGGCGGCCGAAATCGGTCGACGGGGTGGCGATGCACCATGGCGCGGCCGGGCTTGCGGCGGTGCTGGGCGCGGCCGAGATTGCCGTCGCCCTGCTGCCGGCCACGCCCGAGACCGAGAACCTGCTCGACGCCACCCGCCTCTCCCTCGCCCGGCCCGGTCTGCGGCTCATCAATGCCGGCCGCGGCAGCCTGATCGACGAGGCTGCCCTCATCGCCGCCCTCGACGAGGGCCGGATCGGCCACGCGACGCTCGACGTGTTCCGCACCGAGCCGCTGCCCCCCGATCACCCGTTCTGGCGGCACCCGCGCGTGACCGTCACCCCCCACATTGCCGCCGAGACCCGGCCGGAGACCGCCGCCGAGGTGGTGGCCGACAATCTCGCCCGGCTGATTGCCGGCCGACCGCTTCTCCATCTGGTGGACCGAGCGGCAGGCTACTGAGCCGAAGCGCTCCGCCGCAGGACGGCAGTCGCCGCCCGCTTTCCGCCCTCACACGCGCGGCGCAATAAGCGGATGGCACGGATCGGCCATGCCCCGGGATACATGGCGGATGTGTCGGCCATCGCCCCTCTGCGGACAGGGGAAGACGGCGCCTCCTCCGATGAGGGAGCACCGGCAGGACGAGCCGCCGCCATCGCGGCCGCAGGCACCCGCCCACAGGACAATCGCCCCCGGCCGGGCGATCATGCCGGCGCCAATCACCACGCACCCCACCCGCAGGTCAACCGCAACGGGCCTGCCGCCTCTCCACCCTTGCCGAGGATGGAGCCGCTTGCTAGGCTCCGGCCAAAGAGCAGGTTTCCATGCAGATCGGCATTCTCCAGACCGGCCATGCGCCCGCGGAAATCGCCCGCGAGAAGGGCGACTATCCGCAGATGTTCGCCCGGCTCCTCGCCGATGGCGGTTTCACCTTCCGCACCTGGGACGTCGAGGCCGGGGAGCTGCCCGCCGATGTTCATGAGGCCGGGGGCTGGCTCATTACCGGCTCGCGTCATGGCGTCTACGAGGATCACCCGTGGATCGCGCCGCTCGAGGACTTCATCCGCCAGGCGGTGGCGGCCGGAGTGCCGGTGGTGGGGATCTGCTTCGGTCACCAGATCGTCGCCCGTGCCCTCGGCGGCCGGGTCGGGAAACATTCCGGCGGCTGGGCCGTCGGCCCGCAGGACTACACCATCCGCGATCCCGAAAGCGGTGCGTTGCTGACGCTCAGGCTCAACGCCTGGCATCAGGACCAGGTGACGGAACCACCCCCCGGCGCCGAGGTGATCGGCCGCTCCGATTTCTGCCCGATCGCCGCGCTGAAGCTGGACGACCGGGTGCTGACCTTCCAGCCCCATCCCGAATTCGACGCCGACACGATCCGTGCCCTCGCCGCCCATCGCGGCCGCGGCGTGGTGCCGGATGACCGGCTCGATGCCGCTCTCGACGCCCTCGACGGGCCGGGCGACGCGGACAGGGCCGCCGACATCATCATCCGTTTCTTCCGCCGGCACGCGGAGGGCCGGCCGGTTAGGTGATCCTCCGGGACGGCCCCGCCGCCCGGCATGGCGGGCGGTGCCGCCCCGCCCCCTTCCCTTCCACTCCACATTTCCGACCGACAACAGCGACCGTTTCAAGCGAGGCCCTCATGCCCGAAGATCTCAAGCGCAAGAAATTCGACCAGAGCTGGATCGAGAAACTGCCCGAGGCGGCACGCAGCTTCGCATCTCAGCGCCGGCTCGACGAGGTCGAATGCATCGTTCCCGACATGGCCGGCATCGCCCGCGGCAAGGCCATGCCGGCGAGCAAGTTCGCCCGCACCGGCGCGCTTCACCTGCCGATCTCGATCTTCTACCAGACCATCACCGGCGACTGGGTG
>WFPA01000056.1 GCA_015487815.1 Albidovulum sp. | reverse complement strand
GCGGGGCCGGTGGCGATCCCGGGCAGGAGGGTGTTCGCATGATCGTCTGCACCACCATGGAGCTGCTCACGGAATACCTCGGTATCGAGACCGCCCTGCGCCTCGTCGAGGCCCTCGGCGGGTGCGACATCGTCGTCCCGAAACGGCAGGCAGGGGCGACATGGGAACGCCTCGTGCGGGCCGTGGGCGAGGAGGAGGCGCAGCGCATGACCGAGATCTTCGGCGGCGAGAAGCTCTACATCCCACTTGACCGGGCAGGTGAAATTGAGGCTCAGCGTGAATGGGTGCTCAGGCAAAGAGCGTCTGGCGCCACGATTGATGAGATCGCAGCCGGGGCCGTATTCCAGGTGCGCCGCAGCAGTCGCTGGGTCCGCCGCGTGCTCGCTGCCGCCGACGAGATGGCCCGGCAGATGGACCAGCGACAGCTCGAACTGCCGTGGGTCAAGCGAAAGGGGTGAGCTACGGTTGCTCCTTCACCAACCGCCACCGCCCTCTGGCATCATTGCCGTGATCCGCTTCCGTGAGCGCCCCGGCCTGTCTCTCCCGCCGGGACGTTCTTCTGTCCGGCTATCGCCACGCCTCATGCCGCATCGTCATGGTGCGGGGTGGCGGCCGCTGGACGGCTCTCGATCCAGGCGGCGATCTCGCTCTCGCGCCATCCCACGGCCTGGGAACCCAGCTTCACCGGCCGGGGGAACCGGCCATGCGCAACCAGCGCGTAGATGCTTGTCCGGCTCAGCCCCGTCACCCGCTCGACCTCGGGGCGCCTCAGAATGCGGTCGATCATGCCTTGCTCCTTTCCGCTTGGCCGAGGCGGAATTGCCCCGGTTCCATGCGAAAAGGTTAGGCGTGGCGTGGCCCGGAATATACCGGACCGGCGTCCGTCAACTTTGGTCAGACAGGATCGGTGCCATTCAGGTAGTCAGGCGGAGGCGTGCGGCTGCGGACCGACGGCCGTCATCTGGCGAGAGGCACGATCTCACAGCCTTCTTCGCGGTCCTCGAGCATCTCCGCCCAAGCCTGCAGCATAGCCCGTTACGAGGAGATGACCGCCGCGCTCATCGCCGCTCGCAGGCGGGGCCGCCGCCGGCGATGAAAGGGCACTGATAAACGAAAAGGCTATTTCCTTTAATAGAGGCGGGCGCTATTAAAGTTCCGTTGCACAGGGAGAACGGCATGAAGCGGGGACCGACGGGGCGCACCGTGACAAGCTTTCATGGCGGGGAAACGGTGCGCGCATTCGTGCCCGCTCCGCTGCCGCCTGCGCCGCCTCTCGAACTCTCGCCCGATCGGCAGCGGCAGCTCGATGCGGCCATGCTCGCTCTTGGAAAGCTCGACGGCTTGAGCCACACGCTGCCCGACCCCGAGCTTTTCCTCTACGCCTATGTCCGCCGCGAGGCGGTGCTTTCTTCCCAGATCGAGGGCACGCAATCCTCCTTCACCGATCTCGCCCTGTTCGAGGAAGATCCGGCCTCCGCCGCCGATTTCGACGATGTCAAGGAGGTATCGAACTACGTCGCTGCGCTCGATCACGGCATGCAGCGCCTCAAGGATGGGTTTCCTCTTAGCAACCGGTTGCTTCGGGAAATGCACACCATCCTGTTGAGAAGCGGCCGGGGCAGCCTCAAGCAGCCGGGAGAGTTCCGCCGCTCACAGAACTGGATCGGCGGTACGAGGCCGGGGACCGCCCATTTCGTTCCACCGCCGCCGGAAGCAGTCGAGGACTGCATGGCTGATCTGGAGCGTTTCATCCATGACCCGGAGCAGCGACCGCTGATCAAGGCGGCACTCGCCCATGTCCAGTTCGAGACCATCCACCCCTTCCAGGACGGAAACGGCCGCCTGGGCCGACTTCTCGTCTCCTTCATCCTCCACCATGAGAAAGTGCTCGATCGGCCTCTTCTCTATCTCAGCCTGTTCTTCAAGGAGCACCGGGAAGAATACTATGCTCGCCTCGACACGGTCCGGCGGGAAGGTGATTGGGAGGGGTGGCTCGACTTCTTCCTCGAGGGCGTAATTTCCGTCTCCGGCAACGCCGTGGAGACTGCCCGCAAGATGCTTTCGCTCTTCGACCGGGACAGGGCACGGATCACGGCCGAGGCCGGACGGCGCGCCGGAAGTGCTCTCAGGGTGTTCGATGTTCTTTGCCGCAATCCCGTGGCCGGCATCCCCCGTCTCACCGCTCGGACCGGATTGACACCTCCTCCCGTTTACAAGGCAATCGAGGATCTCGAACGTCTTGGCGTTGTGCGCGAGCTGACCGGCCGCCAGCGCGATAGGCTCTGGGGATACACCGAGTATCTGAGCCTTCTCGACGATGTGCCCCTGAGCTGATCTTCGCAGGACGCCAAGCCCCCCCGTGCGGGCAAGACAGCGTCACGGACCACGGTCCTGCTGCCCGATCCGCCGATGCCCGCCATGGTGCCTTCATGGCACGCAGGGCAAACATCGCCGCGCTCGCGGCAGCGCATTCTGTCGAACGCATCTTCTCGCGGTTCTCCTGGCTCGGGGACGCGGACGAGCTGCTCGCCCGGCTCGGCATCACCCGTCGCGAGCTGAGGCGCGTCGCCGATGACGACGAGGTCTCGGCGGCGCTCGAGACGCGGCGCCACGCGGCGATCAACACCCCGTGGCGGGTGGAAAGCCCGCGGGCGCGCGTGCGGGACTTCATGACTCGCGC
>WFPA01000055.1 GCA_015487815.1 Albidovulum sp. | reverse complement strand
GATCGACAGCGCCGGCACCGCTTCCTGGCATGTCGGCAAACCGCCCGACCGTCGCGCCATCGCGGCGGCCGCCCGGCGCGGTTATGACATATCCCGTCTGCGTGCCCGGCAGGTGCGACCGGGCGATTTTGCCGATTTCGATCTCATCCTCGCGATGGACGAGAGCAATCTGGTCGATCTCGAGGCCATGCGGCCCGCCGGAGCGGGAGCCCGGGTGGAGCTTCTGCTCGACACTCTCGCCGATCCGCCGATGCGCGAAGTGCCCGATCCCTATTACGATGATCGTTTCGATCTCGTTCTCGATCTTGTCGAAGAAGCCGCTGATGCCCTCCTCGACCGGATCGAGACCTTGCGTGCCGCGGCGGGTGAGGGCTCAGCATGAGCGAGGATCTGCCCCTTCTTGCCCATGACGTGACCGGTTCGGCCGAGGCGGCCGGGAGGGAGAGACTGCCGCCCGTGATCATCGCCCACGGTCTTTATGGCTCCGGCCGCAACTGGGCGTCGATCGGCCGCAAGCTGGCTGCGGCCGGGCGGCTTGTGATCCTGCCCGACTTGCGCAACCACGGCCGCAGCTTCCATCATCCCGTGCACGACTATCCCGCCCTTGCCGACGATCTGGCGCATCTCATCGACCGGTTCGGGGGGCGCGCGGACGTGGTGGGCCATTCGATGGGTGGCAAGGCGGCGATGGTGCTGGCATTGCGACACCCCCGCAAGGTCCGCCGGCTGGCAGTGATCGACATCGCGCCGATTGCCTATGACCGCACGCAGATGCCGATCATCGATGCACTGCGCGCGGTCGATCTCGACAAGGTGCGCCGTCGCCGTGATGCCGATGCCCAGCTCGCGGCACATATTGCCGATCCTGCGCTCAGGGCCTTCCTGCTTCATGCGCTCGATTTCGGGGGCGACCGCCCCCGCTGGCGCCTCAACCTCGATGCGCTTGCGGCGAACATGGATGCAATCATGGGCTTTCCCTTCAGTGCCGGAAACGCCGGCAGGGCGGACGCGGCGGCTGACATGAGCGCCTGCTCCGGCACGGCCGATACGCCCGACGGGGCTGAACTGCCCGGTGAGGCGCCGCCGCGCTTCACCGGCCCCGTGCTCTTTCTCAAGGGGCAGCATTCCGACTATGTACTGCCCGATCATGTGCCGCGGATCCGTCATCTCTTCCCCCGGGCTGTCATCGCCACCATCAGAGGGGCGGGACATTGGCTGCATGCCGAAAGGCCGCAGGAGACCGCCGAGGCGCTGGCGGGGTTCCTGGGAGGGGGATTGCCGACGGTTGATCGCATGAGCGGTGATCGAGCGCTGCATCGGCAAGGGTGACGAGGCGGCGGCCATAGGTGCTGGGAGCGAGCGCGCGGCCGAGCCGTGCCAGCGCCGCGGCCGGGATCCAGCCGTTGCGCCAGGCAATTTCCTCGGGGCAGCCATGAAAGGAGATGCCTTGCGCGGCGAGCTCCCGCACGGCGCATGTGGCCGAAAAAAGCCCTTCCGGCGTGCCGGCGTCGAACCAGCTGATGCCGCGAGGCAGCCTGACGACCCCGAGGCGTTGTTCCTGCAGGTAGATCTCGAGGAGATCGGTGATCTCGACCTCGCCGCGCGGTGAAGGGACGAGGCTCCGGGCGAGGTCCGGGGCGTCCGGGTCGAGGCGGTAGAACCCGGTGACGGCAAGGTTCGAGGGAGGAGTGGCGGGTTTCTCCACCATGCCGACCGGCTTGCCGCTGCCATCGAGGGCGAGAACGCCACAGGCCGAAGGGTCGTCCGTTTCGGCAACGATCGCACAAGGGCCGGAGCCGCGCATGACCGTTCGCAGGAACGGGCCCAGCTTCCTGCCGAGGAAGACGTTGTCGCCCAGCGCGAGAGTCGGCGCGGCCCCGTCGAGGAAGTCTTCCGCAAGGATGAGTGCCCGGGCGATGCCGTCCGGTTGCGGCTGGACGAGATGAGTGATGCGCAGCCCCCAGCGGCGCCCGTCGCCGAGGAGCCGCCGCATGCGGGGCGTTTCCTCCGGGGTGCTGATGACGGCGATTTCGCGGAGCCCGGCCATCATCAGGCAGGCGAGAGGAAAATGGATCATCGGCCGGTCATGGATGGGGAGAAGATGCTTGTTGACGGCACGGGTCAGCGGGCCGAGCCGCGTGCCGCGCCCGCCCGCAAGCACGATTCCCTTCCGGTGCTGGTGCAGACGTGCCATCCGGCTCTTCCTTTCCTCAGATGTGTGCTGTCTCGTGCGGGGGCGGGGCCGTGGTCTTCAACCGGTCTGCCAGTGCTTCGAGGTGGAGCCGCCAGTCGGGGCGGGAGATACCGAAGCGCAACGCGAGCGAGGTGTTGTCGAGCCGCGCGTCGAGCGGGCGGCGGGCGGGCGCGGCCAGATCGTCCGTCGTCACTTCCTCCACTTCGGTTTCGAGGCCGGCGCTGGCGATGATGGCGCGGGCGAAATCTGCCCGGCTGACATCGGGCATGCCGGTGAAATGGTGGATCTCCCGCAGACCGGAAATGGTCACGGCGCGATGGGCCAGCGAAAGAAGCGTGGCCGCGAGGGGGAGGATCGGGGTCGGGCCACCGGTCTGATCGGCCACCACCGGCACCGGAGCACCCTGCCGCGCCCGGCCGAGAATGGTGCTCACGAAATCCCTGCCACCGCCTCCGAACAGCCAGGAAGTGCGCAAGATGAGATAACGCCCGCCGGTGAGGCGGATCAGATCCTCCCCGAGCCGCTTGCTGCGACCATAGGCAGACAGCGGGCGGGGCGTGTCCTCCGGTCGCCAGGGCCGCCCCTGTGCGGAGGGAAAGACATGGTCCGTCGAGACATGGATCAGCGGAATGTCGCGCCTTGCACACGCCGCGGCCAGAAGGCCGACGGCGTGCCCGTTCACGGCCATGGCCTCGCTCTCGCTGCTCTCGGCGCCATCGACATCGGTAAAGGCGGCGGCATTGATGACAACATCGGGGGCGATGTGTTCCACGAGGGCGGGGATGTCGCAGGCGGTTCGGAAATCGGCCTCGCGCCGGCCGGCCGGAACGACCGGAGCCCCGAGACGGGCGATGACCCGGCCCAGCCGGCCGCCGGCGCCCAGAAGCAGGATGCGCGGGGAAACGGGCGTCATGAAGAGAACTCCGCCTGAAGTGGTTGAACGGGCCGTGCAGATGAAGGACGGTTCCGGGTCATGCCGGGAGCGTCGAAGGCGGCCACGCAGGCCACCACCGTCTGCTTCAGCCCGTCCGGGAATGGCACGCTGGGGGCCCATCCGGTCGCGGCCATGAATGGCCGGGGATCGACGGCATAGCGGAAGTCGTGACCCGGTCGGTCGGCCACATGACGGATCAGACGCGCATGGGGCGCATGGGCGGGCCGCACCTCGTCGAGCAGGGTGCAGATCCGGCCGATCAGCACCCGGTTGGACAATTCGTTCCGGGCGCCGATCAGCCAGCGCCGGGCGGGCGGAGCGCCTTCAAGGGCGGCGAGGAGGGCGCGGGCGTGGTCCTCGACATGGATCCAGTCGCGAACCTGCGCCCCGCTGCCGTAAAGCGGGATCGGCAGGCCGGCGAGAGCGGAGGTGATGGCGCGGGGGATGAGCTTCTCCGGGTGCTGGTTCGGGCCGTAGGTGTTGGTGCCGTGGGTGACGATCACCGGCAGCCCCCAGGTGCGCGCCCAGGCGAGGGCGAGATGATCGGCCGCGGCCTTGGAGGCGGCATAGGGGCTCGAAGGCCGACAGGGGCTTTCCCCGGTGAAGGGCGGGTCCGTGGGGCCGAGGGCGCCGAAAACCTCGTCGGTCGAGACCTGAAGGAAGCGGAAATGCTCCGGTCGCCCGTTCGCCTCCCACCACTCGAGGCCGGCCTGGAGCAGGGTGAGGGTACCGAGCACATTGGTCGAGACACAGGGCGCAGGGGCCGCGATCGAGACATCGACATGGCTTTCGGCTGCGAGATGGACCACCGCGTCGGGTCGGGCGATCTCGAATGCGGTGGCCACCGCCTCGGCATCGCGCACATCCCCACGGACGAAGCGATGATGGGGGCTGGCTCTCACGGCGGCCAGGTTCTCGATCCGTCCGGCGCGCATGAGCGCATCGAAGGACAGCACCTTGTGGCCCGCCGCGAGCGCCACCCGCACCAGCGCCGATCCGATGAAACCGGCGGCCCCGGTGACGAGAAGCCTCATGCCGTTCCCTCCCCGGCCAGGGCAGGAGCCGTGGCGCAGCTGTTCTCCTCGGGCCGGGGAAAGCCAAGATCGGCAGCCCGGAAGGGCGGTGCGGCGACATCGCGCGGAGAAAGGCGGGCATGAGCCGGGGAGATCCCCCAGTCGATGGCCAGATCCGGGTCGTCCCAGCGCACGGTGCGCTCATGCGCGGGCGACCAGGGCGCGGTGCATTTGTAGAGCACCAGCGTGTCGTCGGTCCGGGTGACGAAACCGTGGAGAAAGCCCGGAGGCACCCACAGGCAGAGGCCGTTGCGGCCCGTGAGCTCGATGCCGAACCAGCGGCCGAATGTGGGCGAGCCGGGGCGGATGTCCACCGCCACGTCGAAGATCGCCCCGGCAAGGCAGGTCACGAGCTTGCCCTGGGCTCTGGGCGGGATCTGGCAGTGCAGCCCCCGCACGACGCCCCGCCTGAGCGAGCGCGAAAGATTGTCCTGCACGAAGGACACCGTGATGCCGGCACGGGCGAAGCTTTCGGCGTTCCACAATTCGGTGAAGCTGCCGCGCCCGTCATGATGGGTGAGCGGCGCGAGCACCATCAGCCCGGCAATCGGCGTGG
>WFPA01000054.1 GCA_015487815.1 Albidovulum sp. | reverse complement strand
TTCGTGCCGTGGGCCTCCTCCCAGGCCAGCGTGTCGAGGAAGATCTGCCGCGCCTTCTGGAACTCCTCGAACTGGGCGATGAAGGGGAACATGATGACTAGAGGCCGGCCGCGGGCCGCGCGGATCAGCGCCTGGAGCTGCATCCTGAGAATGCCCGGCCGGTCGAGTCCGACGCGGATCGCTCGCCAGCCGAGAGCCGGGTTGGGTTCGTCCTCCCGCTTCATGTAGGGCAGAACCTTGTCGGAGCCGATGTCGAGGGTGCGGAAGACGATGCGCTTGCCGCGGGCAGCATCCATCACCCGGCCGTAAAGCTCGACCAGCTCGCTGCGCTTCGGCAGGGTGGTGCGGTTGAGGAATTGCAGCTCGGTGCGGAAGAGGCCGACCCCTTCGGCGCCGGAGCTCTCGAGCGAGGGCAGATCGACCATCACCCCGGCATTCATCATCAGCCTGACCCGCACCCCGTCACGGGTGATGGCGGGCTTGTCGCGCAGCGAGGCATAGCGCCTGAGCGCCTCGGCCTGCATGGCCAGCTTGTCGCGATAGGCGGCAAGCACGTTTTCCTCGGGTCGCAGATGAACCACGCCCTGATCACCATCGACGATGATCTCGTCGCCATTGAGCGCTTCGGCGGTGATCCCGTCGGCATGGATGACCAGTGGAATGCCGAGTGCCCGGGCGACAATGGCGGCATGGGAACCGACCGAACCCTCCTCGAGAACCACCCCCCTGAGCCGCTTGCCGTAATCGAGAAGTTCCGCCGGACCGATATTGCGTGCGACCAGAACCGGATCGTCGGGCATGGCGTCCGTGTCCTGCCGCCCCTGGCCGGTGAGCAGGCGCAAGAGCCGGTTGGTGAGATCGTCGAGATCGTGCAGCCGCTCGCGAAGATAAGGGTCGGTCATGCGTGCCATGCGCGCCCGGATCGCCGACTGTTCCTTCTCGACCGCGGCCTCGGCCGAAAGACCCGAGCGGATGTCGGCCTTCATGCGTTCGAGCCAGCTGCGCGACTGGGCGAACATGCGGTAGGCTTCGAGGATCTTCAGATGTTCGCCCTCGATGACCGTGTCCTCGTTCGCCAGCATGGCGTCGATCTCGCGCTGCATGGTCTCGAGCGCGGCTTCGAGACGGGCAATCTCGGCCTTCGGGTCCTCGGCCACCGGATTCGATACAACGACGCGGGGCTCGTGCAGCAGCACCCGGCCGATGGCCACCCCCTCCTGGGCGCTGCCGCCGCGGAAGGTGATCGGGTGGCGATGGGGTGCGCCGAGACCGTCATCCGCCTCGAGGAAGGCACCGAGCTCTGTCATCTCGGCCAGCACCATGGCGACAATCTCGATGGCATAGATTTCGTCGTCGCTGTACTCGCGCCCCTCCCGGCTCTGGACGACGAGCACGCCGAGTGTGGCGCCGAGCCGCTGGATCGGCACGCCGAGGAAGGCGAGATACTTCTCTTCGCGGGTTTCGGGCATGTAGCGGAAACCCGGCTCGGCCGGAGCGTTGGCGGTGTTGATCGGCCGTCCCCTCAGCGCGACCTTGCCGACGAGCCCTTCGCCGATCCTGAGTCGCGTGCGATGCACCGCTGCCGGATCGAGCCCGTGGGAGGCAGCAAGTTCGAGGGTGTTCTCGTCGCGCCTGAGATAGATCGAGCAGACATCGAACCCCATCCCCTCGGCGATGGTGCGGGTGATGCGGTCGAGCCGCTCCTGGCCGGGGGCCTCGCATGCAAGCTCCTCGCGCAGCTGACGCAGGATCCTGCGCGACTTCTGACCGGCCGTCGCCTCGTTCATGGTCCCTCGGATGCCGTCTCGATGCCGCCAATCTTGTCGAGCTCGAAGGTATCATGCAGCGTCTGCACCGCGAGTTCCATGTATTTCCGGGCGACCAGCACCGAAATCTTGATCTCGGATGTGGTGATGACCTCGATGTTGATGCCCTCGCGTGCCAACGCCTCGAACATGCGCGCCGCCACCCCGGCATGGGAGCGCATGCCGATGCCGACGACCGAAACCTTCGCGACGTCCTCGTCCCTTATCATCTTGCCGAAGGCGATGTCGCCACGCGCGGCCGCTTCCTCGAGCGCCTTTTCGGCCCGGAGCACCTGGTTGGTGGGACAGGAGAAGGTCATGTCGGTGCGCCCGTCCTCGGCCACGTTCTGCACGATCATGTCCACATTGACGCCCGCCTCGGCCAGCGGACCGAAGATGGCGGCGGCCACGCCGGGGCGATCCTCCACATCGGTGAGGGTGAACTTGGCCTCGTCGCGCGAATGGGCAATGCCCGAGACGACCCTGCTTTCCATGATCTCCTCCTCGTCGCAGACGAGCGTGCCGGGCTCGTCGGAAAAACTCGACCGCACCTGCAGGCGGACCTTGTAGCGCATTGCCAGCTCGACCGACCGCGTCTGCAGCACCTTGGCGCCGAGAGAAGCAAGCTCGAGCATCTCCTCGTAGCTGATCTTCTCGAGCTTGCGGGCCTTGCGCGTGATCCGCGGATCGGTGGTGTAGATACCGTCCACGTCGGTATAGATGTCGCAGCGTTCCGCGGCGAATGCGGCGGCGAAGGCCACGGCGGTGGTGTCGGAGCCGCCGCGCCCGAGGGTGGTGATGCGTCCGTCGGGGCCGACGCCCTGGAAGCCGGCGACGACCGCCACCTTCATGCCCTCGGCGAACTTGGCGTCGATGTTCTCCCGCGGGATCTCGACGATGCGCGCCGCGCCATGGGCGTCGGTGGTCTTCACCGGCACCTGCCATCCCTGCCAGGAACGGGCCGGCACGCCCATCTCCTGCAGGGTGAGGGCCATCAGCCCGGCGGTGACATTCTCCCCGGACGAGACCACGGCGTCATATTCGCGGGCGTCGAAGAGCGGCGAGACCTGTTCGACCCAACCCACCAGCTCGTTGGTGCGTCCGGCCATGGCCGAGACGACGACGATCACCTCGTGCCCGTTATCCACCTCGCGCCTGACCTTCTCGGCCGCATTGCGGATGCGTTCGAGATCGGCCACGGAGGTGCCGCCGAATTTCATCACCAGGATCGACATGCCGCCTCTCCATCCGAAGGGGCCGGGAGCCCCGCCACATCGCCCGCTTCATATGGAAGGGGGGCGGCAAGGGCAAGGCGGGGCGGAGATGAGGAAGGAACAGGCCGCCGGAAGGGATGAGGCCGGCCCCCCGCTCGGCCGCTACGGCGACGGGAGGGCGCCTGCAGCCACCACGGCAGGGCGGGATGGCGGGCCGGTGTGTTCCGTCCGCCGCGGCGGTCACGGCGGGCCGGCT
The DNA here is from genome assembly GCA_015487815.1 of Albidovulum sp. GTDB lineage: Bacteria > Pseudomonadota > Alphaproteobacteria > Rhodobacterales > Rhodobacteraceae > WFPA01. The sequence goes on along the minus strand of WFPA01000054.1, from coordinate 8,871 downwards.
TCAGTGGGTCTTCTTCTTCGGGATGAAGGGCAGGGGCGTGACGGGCAGACCCTCTTCGGCAAGAGCCCGGGCCTCCTCCCTGGTGGCCTCCCCCCAGATCGGCCGGTTGGGCGCTGCGCCCTCGTGAATCGCCCGCGCCTCGCGGGCAAAGCGCGGCCCGACATAGTCCGCCTTCTCCTCGACCGCCTTGCGGATGGCGCGGATCAGCTTCTCGACCGGCGGCGTCCTCGGGGAAGCCCCGGCCTGTGCCAATCCCTTTTCCTTTTCCTTGTCGGCGTTGCCCGCAGCCACGTTCGGGGCCATAGGCGCCTTGGTGACGGTAGTGTCTCCGCAGATGGCGCAGGCAATGCGCCCTGCCCCGCTCAGACGGTCGTAATCGCCCGAGGAGCGGAACCAGCTCTCGAATTCATGGCCTCTGGCGCAGCGCAGCCGATAGAGGATCATCGTTCGTGCCTCACCTCCTGCTTCCAAGCTAGGCCGGGTTCCGCCGCGAGGGAAGGGGTTTCACCGGCTCGTGACACCTGTCTGATCCGCCTCGGCGCTGCTGCCCGGATTTTCGGGCAAGTCGTTGCTTTCGCCGCTCATCTCTTCGAGCGTCTTGCCGAAGCGGCGGATGAGCTCTGCCAGCTCAGCCTCGTGCACCTTTCGTGCCGCTTTCTTCGGGCTGAACCACTTGCGTCGCCGTTCCTTGCGTTCGGGAAAGCGGCTGGCCAGCTTCTCGACCGCAACCGGCCAGACCTCGACCGTCAACGGGATCTCCTCGCCGCCCTGAAGCGCCTTCCTGTAGCCGTAGCGGCCGAGCGGGGCGGGGCCGGCCTTGCCACGCACCCCTGCCTCTTCCCATGCCTCGACGAGGGCGGATCCGGCCCCGTCCTCGCCCGGCACCGGCCAGCCCTTGGGGATGATCCAGCGACCGGTGCCGCGGCTGGTGATGAGCAGGACCTCCGGCTTTCCCTCTTGCAGCCGGTAGCACAGCGCGCCATGTTGCAGATCCGGGCGCGTTCCCTTCCTGCCGCCGGCGACAATGCCCTTTCCGGCCTTGCCCATCGGCGGTCTATCGTCCGCCCTTGCGGTCGCGCTTGGAGGCCACCGGCTGATAGGCCAGCGCCACATGGGCCTCGCAATAGGGCTTGCCCGGCTGCACCGGCAGGCCGCAGAACCAGAACTCGTCGGTCGCCGGGTCGCCGATCGGCCATTTGCAGGTGCGTTCGGTCAGCTCCATCAGCGTGAGCTTGAGGGCCTTCTTCTCGACCTCGCGCACGGTGGCGAGCGTCTCGGGGTCGATTTCGGCGGTCGAGGGCTGGGGTGGCAGCGGCTGTCCCGGCACCGGCCGGCGCTGAGGCAGCCGGGTCACGTTCGACATGTCCGCGGCCTCGTCCGCGGCAGGGGCGGCAGGTGCCGCCTCGGTCGCGGGGGCTTCCGCCGCACCGGTATCGGTCGTGGCCGCAGGGCGGGCCGGTGCAGGCTCTCCGGGCGCGGCCTCCGCCGGAGCGGCGGTTTTCGGCGCCGTCTCCACCTTCGCGGCCTTGCCCCTGGCGCCCCCCTTGCCCCCGTCGCGGTTCGACAGGCCGAGACGGTGGATCTTGCCGATCACCGCATTGCGGGTCACCCCCCCGAGCTCCTTGGCGATCTGGCTGGCACTCTTGCCCTCGGCCCAGAGTTTCTTGAGGATTTCGACGCGTTCTTCGGTCCAGGACATGATGTTCTCCGCTTGCGATCCGGCCCGTCGCCGACGCGAATTGGACGCTGCACATCCGGGGCGCGAGATGCAGTCGGCAGGCACAGGCGCGGCCCGCCATCAGCACCTTCACGGCAGATCAAGGTGTGGCGCCCCTCGTTTTCAAGTTGCCGCGTATCCTATCGCAAAGCGGAAGAGGGTTACAAGGCGGCCTCTGGCCGGTGAGGGTGAAGGCTGGACATGCGGCCCGGCCCGTGTCACAAGCCGCTCCATGACAAGGAATGCCGCGCATATCTCCTGCCGCCGTGCCCGGCCTGCCGTCCCGTTCCGACGAGGCTGACCCCTCCCGCATGGAGCGGGCTCCCTTCGTTCATGCCTTTCATCCAGACAGACCGCCTCGACCGTCTTGGCCATTGACACCGGCCGGACGATGGCAATTGTGGTCCCCGAAGAAAACGAGGCTCCCATGATCGACCCCGTGATGCCGACCTATGCCCGCGCTCCTCTCGACTTCGTCAGGGGGGAGGGATGCTGGCTCCTGACCGATGACGACCGCCGCTTCCTCGACCTCGGCGCCGGCATCGGTGTCGTTTCCCTCGGCCATGCCAACCCGCGGCTCGTTGCGGCGCTCGAGACGCAGGCGCGGCAGTTGTGGCATGTCTCGAACCTCTATCGCATCGGCCCGCAGGAAGCGCTGGCGCGCCGGCTCGTGGCCGAAACCTTCGCCGACACGGTGTTCTTCACCAATTCCGGCACCGAAGCCGCCGAGCTGGCGATCAAGATGGTGCGCCGCTTCTGGCACGAGGCGGGCGCGCCTGAGCGCCACCGGATCGTGACCTTCGAAGGGGCCTTTCATGGTCGGTCGATGGCGGCGATCTCGGCCGCAGGTTCCGAAAAACTCACCCGCGGCTTCGCGCCGCTGCTGCCGGGCTTCAGCCGGGTGCCCTTCGCCGATCTCGACGCGCTTGCCGCCGAGCTTGCCAGGGGCGACGTGGCAGCGGTGATGCTCGAGCCGGTGCAGGGCGAGGGCGGCATCCGGCCCTTCGCGCCCGAGGATCTTTCGCGTATCCGCACCCTGTGCGATGAAAGCGGTGCCCTTCTCGTCCTTGACGAGGTGCAATGCGGCACGGGGCGGACCGGGCGGCTCTACGACCATGAATGGGCCGGCATCACCCCCGACATCATGATGGTGGCGAAGGGAATCGGCGGGGGCTTTCCCCTCGGTGCGGTGCTCGCCACCGAAGCCGCGGCGCGGCCGATGGCGCCGGGCAGCCACGGATCGACCTATGGTGGCAACCCCCTCGCCTGTGCCGTCGGCCTGGAAGTGATCGACACGATCGCCGATCCGGTCTTCCTCGAGGCGGTGCGGACAAAGGCCGCGCGGCTCCAGGACGGGCTCGACGTGCTGGCGCAGGACGCGAATGACATCTTCGCCGGCTGGCGCGGCCGCGGGCTGATGCTCGGCCTCGAATGCCGCGTGTCCAATGCGGATGTGGTGGCTGCAGGCTACGAGGAGAACCTGTTGCTGGTGCCGGCGGCAGACAATGTCGTGCGGTTGCTGCCGCCCCTGACCATAAGCGAGGACGAGATCGACGAGGGGCTCGCGCGGCTCGCGCGGGTGGCCCGTCGTCTGGAGGGCAAGGCATGAGACATTTTCTCGACATCAGGGATGTGAGCCCCGACGCGCTGCGTGCCATGCTCGACAGTGCCCATGCGATGAAGGCGGCGCGCACCGGCCGGCCCCGGGGCGCATCCGATGACGAACGCGCGCTCGAGGGGCGAGTGGTCGCTCTCGTCTTCGAAAAACCCTCGACCCGCACCCGCGTTTCCTTCGATGTCGGCACACGCCAGCTCGGCGGGCAGACCCTGGTGCTCAACGGCGGAGAGATCCACCTCGGCAAGGGCGAGAGCGTGGCCGACACGGCGCGGGTGCTTTCGCGCATGGTTGACATGATCATGATCCGCACCTTCTCGGAGGAGACCCTGCACGAGCTCGCGGCCCATGCCACCGTGCCGGTGATCAACGGGCTGACGGACCGGTCGCACCCCTGCCAGGTGATGGCCGACGTGATGACCTACGAGGAGCATCGCGGCACCATCGCCGGGCGCAAGGTGGTCTGGCTCGGTGACGGCAACAATGTCTGCGCCTCGGTCATTCAGGCGGCGGGGCAGTTCGGTTTCGACTTCACCTTCTCGGGGCCGGAGGCGCTCGACCCTGACCCCGAGGACATCGCCTTCGCCCGTGCCCGCGGTGCGACCGTCACCATCGAGCGCGATCCGGTGAAGGCGGTCGAGGGGGCCGATCTGGTGATGACCGACACCTGGCTGTCGATGCACGACGCACCCGAGGAGCGCGAGAGGCGCCATGCCCTGCTCGCCCCCTATCAGGTGAATGCGGCGCTGATGGCCCATGCGCGGCCCGACGCTCTCTTCATGCACTGCCTGCCGGCCCATCGCGGCGAGGAGGTGACGGACGAGGTGATGGACGGGCCGCAATCGGTGGTGTTCGACGAGGCCGAGAACCGACTTCACGCCCAGAAGGCGGTCATGCGCTGGTGCCTCGAGGTCTGAGCCGCGGGGAGATCGGCCGCACCGGCCTGTGGCGCAGGGGAAGCACTGTGGTGCCGTGCCTGAAGGGAACGGGCGGGAATGCCGGCTGCCCTTCCGCGCGGTGCATGTCTGTCATCGGGACATGCGCGCGTCTTGTCTTGAGAAGGCGATCGGCCCTCTCTCCACCCATTGCACCTTGGCGTGAAAGGCAATAGACGCGCGGAAGATGCGAATTGGGGCGGCCCGGGGCCGCAGACAGTCGGAGGACGCCATGACATCCGCGCCGAAAAAGGTCGTGCTTGCCTATTCCGGGGGGCTCGACACGTCGATCATCCTCAAGTGGCTCCAGGTGGCATACGGGGCCGAGGTCGTCACCTTCACCGCCGATCTCGGGCAGGGGGAGGAGCTCGAGCCGGCGCGCAAGCGGGCCGAGATGCTCGGGGTGAAGGAGATCTTCATCGAGGATCTGCGCGAGGAATTCGTCCGCGACTATGTCTTCCCCATGTTCCGTGCCAATGCGCTTTACGAAGGGCAGTATTTGCTCGGCACCGCCATCGCCCGGCCGCTGATCGCGAAACGGCTGGTGGAGATCGCCGAGGAGACCGGAGCCGACGCCATCGCCCATGGTGCTACCGGCAAGGGCAACGACCAGATCCGCTTCGAGCTTTCGGCCTATGCCCTCAACCCCGACATCCGGGTGATCGCCCCCTGGCGTGAATGGGACCTGACTTCGCGCACGAAGCTGATCGAGTTTGCCGAGGCCCATCAGATCCCGATCCCGAAGGACAAGCGCGGCGAGGCGCCGTTCTCGGTCGATGCCAACCTGCTGCACACTTCTTCCGAGGGCAAGGTGCTGGAGGATCCGGCCGTCGAGGCGCCCGACTACGTCTATCAGCGCACGGTCAACCCCGAGGACGCGCCCGATGCGCCCGAACATGTCGAGATTACCTTCGAGAAGGGCGACGCGGTGGCCGTCAATGGCGAGCGGCTGAGCCCGGCCGCGCTCCTTGCCCGGCTCAACGAGCTTGGCGGCAAGCACGGCATCGGCCGGCTCGATCTGGTCGAGAACCGCTTCATCGGCATGAAGTCGCGGGGGATCTACGAGACGCCGGGCGGCACCATCCTGCTCGAGGCCCATCGCGGCATCGAACAGATCACCCTCGATCGTGGCGCGGCTCATCTCAAGGACGAGCTCATGCCGCGCTATGCCGAGCTCATCTACAACGGCTTCTGGTTCTCGCCCGAGCGCGAGATGCTGCAGGCCGCGATCGACCGCTCCCAGGCGCCGGTGAGCGGCACGGTGCGGCTCAAGCTCTACAAGGGTTCGGCGAAGACGGTCGGTCGCTGGTCGGAGAACTCGCTCTATTCGGAGGCCCATGTGACCTTCGAGGACGATGCCGGCGCCTACGACCAGAAGGATGCGGAGGGCTTCATCAAGCTCAACGCGCTGCGCCTGAAGCTTCTGGCCGCGCGGGATCGCAAGCTGAGGGAAAAGGGCTGAGGGGCAGGCCGCCCGGGAGCCAACCGGGGCTTGCGATCTTCCTTCGGACTTCGGACGCCCCGGGTCTGCCGATGACCGATGGCCGAGGCCCCCTCTGCCGATCTAAAGGGGTCGCCGGGGGATCTGCGGCAGCTCGGCAGAGCACCCGGGCCGCTGACGCCGCGGCTGCAGATCCGCGCTCGATGCAAGGGGGATGCTGCCCTTACCCTTCGCCGGCGAACTCGGCGAGATAATCTTCGACATCGAAGAAGCGTGCCTTCTCGCGTCCGGGCTTCGTCTTGTCGATGAGGACGATCTTGCGCGTGACCCTGTCGCCCACGACCCGGCGATAGCGGAAGGGCTCGTCGGTGAAGTTGCCCGGTTTCATCACCCAACGGGCGATCGAGGGCATCAGTCCGCGATAGGGGGCGATGATATCCACGATCCAGAGCCGGTTTCCCGAATTCCAGTCCTCGGGCAGGAGATAGCCTTCCTCGAGATAACGCCGCTCGGCTTCCGGCCCGAGCCTGGCCCAGACGAGAAGGCCGCGGGGCACGTCGTCGAAACGGAAGATGTTGTATTGCCCGGTCAGGATCGGCGGCTCGAAGGCGAGACGCAGGGCGTTCAGCGTCATCGCCCGGTGACGCGGGCTGCGAAAGGCGAGGAAGAGGAAATCGCCATAGACCCTGAGCCGCGCCGCGTCCGGCATCTCGATCGGCGGCAGGGTCCTGCCTGCGGCATCGACGCCGGAGCGCGGGGTGCGGGAGCTGGATGGGGTGTCGTTCATGCCGCGAACCGGTGTGGTGACGATGAAAGGTTCCGCTTCAGGTATCGTCGTTTCAGGCCGCCTCGTCCACTGTGGCAGAGGCGGCGGGCAGGGCGCGCAGCGCCGCGGCCTCCCAGGCGCTGAGGGCCGGGTGCGCGAGCGGGCCGAAGGCGGCGGGTGCAAGGGCGAATGTGAAATTGCGCCGGAAGAGATCGACGAGCGCCTCGGGGCCGATCTCGCTGAGCGTCCACGGGCCGGGGTAGAAGCTCTCGCTCGGGGCGTCTTCGGCGATCAGCACCTCGTGCCTGTCGAGCAGCAGATGGTAATAGGTCACTTCCTCCGCAGGTGGCTCCTGCACCACGCTTCGCCCGTCAACGAGGTCCCTGGCGCGGATGAAGGCGGCCGGCTGGCCGAAGAGGTAATCGACGCGCCAGTCCTCGATCAGTATCCGGTGGTTGGGCGAGACCCTGAGATCGCGCGCAGGGCAGCCCGGCGCCAGGGTCCCGGCCTTGATGCGGATGGGAGTGAGGGCGGGACGGGCGGCCAGTTCCTCGCGGGTGAGCATTCGCCGGCCGATCCAGCGGACGGGCTGAGGTCCGTTGTCGCGCGTGAGCACGAGATCGCCCTCCCGCAACGCCTCCACCGGCCGCAGCCCCTCGGGTGTGGCGATGCGTGTTCCCTCGACGAAACAGAGCAGAAGATCGATGTTGACGGTATCCTGATCCACCCCCCCATTGGGAAGATTGCCGGTGACCGTGAAGCTGACGGTCTGGTTGGCCCCGGAAGCCTTCACTGCCGCCCAGTCGATGGTAAAGGTGAACTGACCGGTGACGGGATCCCCCGAGAGCGTGCCGAAGCCGGGGTTGGACAAGGGGCCGAAGCTGTAGGAGAGAGCCTCCCCGCTATTCGTGCCCGACCAAAGATCGACCATGTCGAAATCGCCGGTGACGACGGTCATGCCCTGGCCGATGGTGACCGAAGTGGTCCAGGTGTCGAACGATACCGTATCGACGAAATTGCCGCTGACTTCCTGAATGTTGTACCAGCCCATGACGGTGCCCGTATTTCCTGCCTCGACAGCCGGACGGCTCTGCGGCCGTGCCGTTCAGCGTGGCTGATAAGGGCGGAATGCGGCGAATTTATGTCGGAAAGGCCTGCGGGAAGGGGGCACGAGGGCCATCCGGGGCTTGCCCCGGAGGCTCGGGCCGAGGCGCTGCGGTATTCGGAGGCAGGATCAACCGTAGAGGTTGTTGAGGATGACGATTCTCAACGCATAGACCGCGATCATCACGACGAGGGGCGCAAGGTCAAGTCCGCCCGTGTCGGGCAGGAAGCGGCGGACGCGCGAATAGATCGGCTCGAGAAGCCGGTTGAGGCCGTGCCAGATCTGGGCGACGAACGGCTGGTGCAGGTTGAGCACCTGAAAGGAGATCAGCCAGCTCATGATGATGTGGGCGAGGATGAGATACCAGACCACATCGAGCACGAGGAGCAGGATCTGCATCAGGGACATCATGGCGGCCTCGCTTGTTGACGCGGGCGCTCCTGGCGCCGCCCGCCCCATCTAGGGGCCGGCCCCGCACATGGCAAGGGCCGGCACACTCTTTCGTTATCACCGGAATGCGCCGTGGACGGGCCCGGAAGGTGACGGTTCAGCCTTTCGCTTCGGCCTTGCGCGGCTTGCGGCCGAGGCCGATGCGCTTCGCCGTCTCGGCGCGGGCGCGGCTGTAGGCCGGCGCGGTCAGGGGATAGTCCCTGGACAGGCCGAAGCGGGCACGGTAGGCCTTCTCGTCGAGCCCGTGAGCGGATTTCAGATGCCGCTTGAGTGACCGGAAGGGCTTGCCGCATTCGAGGCAGATGATCTGCTCATCGCTCACCGACTGCTCGACAGGCACCGCCGGTTCGGGGGCGGGCTCCGGCTCGGCCGGGGTGTCTTCGCTCTCCGGTGCCAGTGCGCTCGCGGAGGCGTCATCGAGCGCCGCCCTGACCTTGCGGATGAGCTCCGGCAGTTCGTCGGCCGGAAGGGTGTTGTTCGAAACATAGGATGCGACAATTTCCGCGACCAGCGTCTTCTCGTCTGTCAAAGTGGTCATGGCAGTTCCTCCATTTGCAATATGGACCAATTCAAGCACATGGGATGAGGAAATGAAATATCTCTGCAAGCAATTTCCCGTGTTCATCCCGTTTTATCGATGGGTTTACCGAACCGGATGAGCGAGATCCTGCCGCCCTGCACTCTCTTTTGGATTGTCTGTCACAAGTCGGAACATCATATCCGCGACAACAAGGTGTTTCGTCTTGAAATGAAAATCCGGGGCGAAAAAAGTCGCGGTATATCCATGCCTCAAAATTTGCGTGAAATGAAGCGGCCGGCCGATCTTCATGGTTGAGCCCCGC
>WFPA01000053.1 GCA_015487815.1 Albidovulum sp. | reverse complement strand
CGCCCGAGGATGTCGCCGCCGTGCCCGAAAGCCACACGGGCCGCTATCTGCGGCGGATCCTCACCGGCCGCAAGAACCGTGCCCCGGCCGCCTGAGAGAGGCGGGGACGGGGGGCCGGCATGTCGTGCGGCGTTCATGCCGGTGCGGGGCATGGCGCCGCCGGGCGGGCAGGTCGATAGTCTCCGATCTGCGATCCATCGGCGAGAGCCGCTTCCCTCGGTCCGCTCGGGGCGCTTCAGCCCATCGGTGCCGCTTTCCGAAATCCGCACCCGGATCCGCTTCGCCTTCCGCGGCCTCCTCGCCCTGATGCGTTGCCGGATGGGCGGCATGATCGACGGGACCGGGCCCCGAACGGAGGCAGGGTGACCGCCGGTTCCGCGCCTGCGGAAAGGGGGGGCGGGGCGATGGCGCGACGGCCGGGGGGCCGTTTCTTGCATGGCGCGGTTTCCTGTCGGCAGATTTCGGATCGTCCTTGCCGGTCCTGCGGCCGCGGCGGGCCGCGAAGGGGATGGTGTGGCCCGTGGCCGCTGGCAGGGAGGTGACGATCCCGGGACGGCAAGCCCCGTGGCGGCTCGATATCGGGGACAAACCATGCCTGGCCCTGAGACAGGGCGGCGGGCCTTGTGGGGCGGGGAAGCCCCATGCGCGCCACGGAGCGGGCCGGTGTGTTCACCGCGCTTTTCCGGGCCGTCCGTTCGTGGCAGGATGAAAGAGCGGCGGCCGGCCCTGTCAGCGGGATCGGCGGCTGCATCTGCCGGCGGAAAGGGGCATGGAATGCGGAAGCGGGTGATCGGACTGGCGCTCGGCTCGGGCGGAGCCCGCGGTTGGGGCCATATCGGAGCGCTGAGGGCGCTCGAGGCGATGGGTTGCGTGCCCGAGGTGGTGGCCGGGGCCTCGGCCGGTGCTCTCGTCGGTGCCTTCTATGCCGCCGGCAGGCTTGATGCGCTGGAGGATTTCGTCCGGTCCCTGACGCCGGCCCGCTTCGCCCGCCTGCTCGACTTTCTCGGTGCCGGCGGTGGCCTCGTCGGAGCCCGCAAGGTGCTGGAGCTGTTCCGCGAGCACGATCTTCCCGAGCGGATCGAGGATCTGCCGCGCCCCTTCATCGCCATCGCCACCGACCTGGCATCGGGCCGCGAGATCTGGCTGCGCGAGGGGTCGCTGGCCGATGCGGTGCGGGCCTCGGTGGCGCTGCCGGGGGTAATCTCCCCCCATCGCCACGAAGGGCGCTGGCTGCTGGACGGCGGCATGAGTAATCCGGTGCCGGTTTCGGCGGTGCGGGCCCTCGGCGCCGATCGGGTGATTGCCGTCAACCCCAACGGTGCCCTGCTCGAAGGGATCTGGCATCCTGCGGAGGACCAGCCCCATGCGCTCGAGCGGGAGGTTGCGAAGCTGACGGAGGCGCGCAGCCTGCCCGATGCGGTGCGCGGCTGGCTCGGCGAGTTTCTCGGCCGCGAGCGGCGCGGTCCGCGCCCGCCGAGCTATCTCGAGGTGGTGGATGCCTCGATCGACATCCTGGTCGAACGGGTGCGCCGCTCACGGCTCGCCGGCGATCCGCCGAGCGTGCTTGTCGATCTGAGGCTGCCCGGCATCGGCGTGCTCGATTTTCACAAGGCGGAGGAAACCATCGCCGAAGGGCGCCGCCAGACCGAAGCGATGGCGCCGCGCATCCGCGCCGCTCTCGGCCTCGGGGGCTGAGAACGCCGCCCGGTTCGGGAGCATGAAAGGACAGGGGGCACCCCGAGGAGCGCCCCCTTCACGATGACCGAAATTCGTGCCTCAGCAATCCTTGCAGGTCTTGATGCCGAGGATCGAGTAGAGCGGGCAGGTGCCGAACAGCCCGGTCAGCAACGGGATCAGCCCGATGAGGCCCCACCAGCGATAGGGGCTGTCGGGATAGATCCAGATCAGGGCCAGCAACACGATCCCGAGAATGATGCGAATGGCGCGATCGAGCGAACCGACATTCTTCTGCATGGGACGTCCTCCTCGCTTGTCTTGCCGCTCGTGGCGGCTTGTCAGCAGGCTGGGCCTTCGCGCCCTTTCCTGTCGCATTAACAAGTTAGGGCAGGGATGGCCGTTTGGGAAGGAAAAGCGGCCGGATTTTGTCGAAAAGATGGCATGAAGGCCCCGGCATGGGGAGATTTCGGAGCCGATGGCCCGTCCCGGCCCGTGCGCGGACGGCCCGAAACCGCCTTCGGGCGTTGGCGATCCCTGTCCGCTTGCGGGGCAGGGTGCGGACCCGGGAGCGGGCCCGGGCCGGGAAGGCCGCCATTCTCGTCGCTCCCGGCGCAATCCGTGTCCCGGAGCGGGAGCCCCCTTTCCCTGCCCTTCGCGGTTGCCGCTCAGCCCTTCTCGCCGAGCTCTCCGGCAAGCCAGGGGAGGATGGCGGAGAAGTCGTAGCCCTTGCCGCCTGCGCGCTCGACGAATTCCTCGTAGATCCGCGCCGCTTCGGCCCCCATCGGCGTGCGGGCGCCGGAGGCTTCGGCCGCCTGGCGGGCAAGGCGCAGATCCTTCAGCATCAGCTCGGCGGCGAAACCCGGCTTGTAGTCATTGTCGGCCGGTGATTGCGGGCCGACGCCGGGAGCGGGGCAATAGACGTTCATCGACCAGCTCTGCCCCGAGGAGGTGGACACCACGTCGAACATCTTCTGCCGGTCGAGCCCGAGCCGGTCGGCAAGGGCGAAGGCCTCGCAGGTGGCGATCATGGTGGCGCCGAGGATCATGTTGTTGCAGATCTTGGCCGCCTGCCCGGCGCCGGCCGCGCCGCAATGCACCGCCTTCTGCCCCATCACGTCGAAGAGGGGCCTGACGATCCCGAAGGCCTCTTCCGGGCCGCCGGCCATGAAGGTGAGCGTACCGGCCTCGGCGCCGCCGACCCCGCCCGAAACCGGCGCGTCCATCGCCAGAAGCCCGGCCTCGGTGGCCTGTTCGGCCACGGCGCGGGCGCTCTCGACATCGACGGTCGAGCAGTCGAGGAACACCGCGCCCTTCGCCATCGCCGGGATCACCTCATCGGCCACCGCGCGCAGGATGTCGCCGTTGGGAAGCATGGTGATGACGACCTCGGCGCCCTCGGCCGCCGCTGCCGCCGACGGGGCGGGGGTGACGCCCTCCGGTGCCGGGGCGGCGATGTCGAACCCCTGCACTTCGTGGCCGGCCGCGGCCAGGTTGCGCGCCATCGGTGCCCCCATGTTGCCGAGGCCGATGAATCCGATCTTCATGGCTGATCCTCCCATCCGAGTTCGTCCTTGCCGAGCGGTGCCAGCATCGCCGCGATGTCTTCCTTCGGCAGGGCGGCGATGCTGTCATGGCGCCAGCGCGGCGCATTGTCCTTGTCGATGATGCGGGCGCGGATGCCCTCGAGAAAGTCGCCCTTCTCCATCGACCGGAAGGTGAAGCGGAATTCCTGGGTGAGAGCGTAGCGGATCGTCGGCACGGCCCGCACCCGGTGAATGATCTCGATGGTGCAGCCCATCGAGAGCGGCGCGCCGGTGGCCATGAGGTTGCGGGCCTCCTCGGCGAGCGCGCCTCCGTCCGCCTCGAGCGTGGCGGCGATGGCGTGGATGTCGGCTCCGTCGAAGAGCCGCCAGATCTCCTCCTGCAATGCGGCGAGGCGGCTTTCGGGTGCCCGTTCGGAGGCCGCCTCGACGAGGCCGGCATCGCCGCTTTCGATCAGCGCCGCCCTGAGTTCGTCCCAGCGCTCCTCGGGGATGTAATGGTCGGCGAAACCGGCGAAGAGGGCGTCCTCGCCCCGCATCCGCCAGCCGGTGACGCCGAGAAACTCGCCCGAGCGTCCCGGGGCCGTGGCCAGCAGCAGCGAGCCGCCGACATCGGGCACGAGGCCGATGGCGCATTCGGGCATGGCGACGCGACTGGTGGCCCCGACGATGCGGTGGGAACCGTGGCAGCCGACGCCGACACCGCCGCCCATCACGAATCCGTGGAGGAAGGCGATGACGGGTTTGGGGTATTCGGCGATGGTTGCGTTCATGCGGTATTCGTCGCGCCAGAAGCGGCGGCCGTAATCGAAATCGCCCGCCTTGCCGGTGCGATACATCTCGGCGAGATCGCCTCCGGCGCAGAAGGCCCGCTCGCCGGCGCCGTCGATCATCACCAGATCGACGTTCTCATCCGTGCGCCAGGCCGCAAGGGCCCGTTCGATGGCCAGGCACATGTCCCAGGTGAGGGCGTTGAGCCGCCGTGGCCGGTTGAGGGTGATGCGCCCGGCGCGGCCTTCGCGGCGGATGATGATGTCCCGTGTCTCGGCCAGCTGTTCCACGTTCCTCATCCTTCCCGTGAAGAATGGCATCCAGCCACTTGTTTCCGAACGGTCTTTCGTGTCCATACGATCCGGTCGGCGCCGTCAGCCACCCCGTCCGTGCTCCTTCAGCACCGCCCGCGAGACGATCACGCGCATGATCTCGTTGGTGCCCTCGAGGATCTGGTGCACGCGCAGATCGCGCACGATCTTCTCGATGCCGTAATCGGCGAGATAGCCGTAGCCTCCGTGCAGCTGCAGGCACCCGTTGGCGACCTCGAAGGCGGCATCTGTGACGAAGCGCTTGGCCATGGCGCAATGCTTGGTGGCGTCGGGCGCGCCCCGGTCGAGCTTCCAGGCGGCCTGACGCAGGAAGACGCGGGCGGCCTGAAGGGCGGTCTCCATGTCGGCGATGCTGAACTGCAGCGCCTGGAACCGGTCGAGGGTGCGGCCGAACGCCTTGCGCTCGCCCATGTAGGCGAGGGTCTTCTCGAAGGCCTCCTGCGCTGCACCGAGGGCCGAGGCGGCGATGTTGAGCCGCCCCCCGTCAAGCGCGGCCATGGCATAGCGGAAGCCGTGGCCGAGTTCGCCGACGAGGTTCTCCTCGGGAATGACGCAATCGTCGAACTGCACCTGCGCCGTCGGCTGGGCCTTCCAGCCCATCTTGCGCTCGGGTGCGCCGAAGGAAAGGCCGGGTGTGCCGTTCTCGACGAGGAAGGCCGAAATGCCCCGCGGGCCGTCCTCGCCGGTGCGGGCCATCACGAGATAGACGTCGGAATAGCCGCCGCCGGAGATGAAGGCCTTGGTGCCGTTCAGTTTCCAGCCGCCTTCGACCTTCTCGGCCCGGGTGCGCAGCGCGGCGGCGTCGGAGCCGGCGCCCGGTTCGGTCAGGCAGTAGGAGAAGATCTTTTCCATCGAGGCCAGCGCCGGCAGCCATTTCGCCTTCATCTCGGGGCTTGCGGCCTTGTCGATCATGCCGCCGACCATGTTGTGGATCGAGAGGAAGGAACCGACGGCGGGGCAGGCCATGGCGAGAGCCTCGAAGACCAGGGTCGATTCGAGCCGCCCGAGTCCGGCACCGCCATGCTCCTCGCTGACATAGATGCCGCCGAGCCCGAGCGCACCGGCCTTGCGCCACAGCGCCTTCGGGATCGTGCCGGCCTCCTCCCATTCGGCGGCATGGGGGGCGATCTCCGCCTGTCCGAAATCGCGGGCCATGTCGAAGATGGCCTGCTGCTCCTCGCTCAGCTCGAAATCCATCGGGTACTCTCCGTCCTCCTCGGGGCCTTCGGGGCAGTGCCGGACCCGCCCGAAGCTGCGACCGGATGACGCAGCCGGGCCCCGTCTTGCTAGGGCAGGAATGTTGCCAGAATTTTGCAAGGGCGGCGCGGTGGCTTATGCGGGTGCCCGACCGTCTCGCCCGATCCGGCGCTTGACCCGGCGGTTTGGGCAGGGGAGAAGCGGGCCATGACCGAGGATGCGGAGAACGGGCAGGAGGCGCGGCCTGCGGGGCGCGCCGGGCCGCTCAGGGT
>WFPA01000052.1 GCA_015487815.1 Albidovulum sp. | reverse complement strand
TCGAGCTCGGCGGCCGCGGCCTGCTCGTCCGCCTGCAGGTGGCGTGGTTTCGCGCGCCGCCGCAGGAACGCGGTCATGCGCTCGGCGATTGCGGCTCTGTGCAGGGCGCTGGTCATAGCTCTCCTCGTCTGGCTTTCTCGATGACGGCCTGGAAGATGTCCGGCTTGCCCTGCGGCGGTGGCTGGGGTTTGCCGCCGTTCAGGTGCTGCACGGTTGGCGTGATGGCCGGCTCGGCCTTCTCGGCGGCGTAGGCGGCCATCGCCCGGTCGAAGGCCTTGGGGCCCTGGGCCGGTTCCGTGAAGTGCACCTGCGCCTGTCGGACGACTTCGACGATCTCGTCGTCGCTGAGGCCGAGGTCGCGCCATCGCTGGACATGCAGGGTCGCCGCCGGCGGCATCCACCACGTCGGGAGCTGGCGGCCGGACGCGTGTCCGGCGGCCGCGAGCACCCGGTCGTAGAGCTCGTCGGCGTCGGGCGAGGCGATCGGCTGCGAGACCGAGGAGCCTGGGTCGGCGTCCTCGCGCGCGCGCTCACTCCTCCTCCTCCTCCTACTACTACTCTGGCCTCTGGCCTCTGGCTTCTGGGTTTTATCCTCAGCGTTATCCGGCGGCTTATCCGGTGGGTTATCCGAAACCGATTTTTCCTTGTGTTTTCCTGTAGTTGTGCTAGCCGTTTTCAGGGCAGGATTTCCGCCTTTCTGCCCGTTTTTCCGCGCGGTTTTTGAACTTTTTGTGTCACGGGTCATTCTCCGCGAGTAGATCACGCCCTTTGAGGTCCGGGAGAACACCCCCGCGGCTTCCAGCTCGCCTAGAAGGTCGGGGAGCTGGTCCGGGGAGATGCCTGCCAGGACCGCCAGTTGCGTGTCTGTCGGGGAGCGGCCGTGCACCAAGAGGTGACCGCGAGGTTCGGCCTCGTGCATGATCGCGAGCATTTCGATCCAGAGGCCGCGCGCAGCGATGCTGCACGATCTGAGGGCGGGGTCTGCCCGCCAGTCAGATGGGTAGAATTTCATCCATGGGCTTTTCTGCCGCTTTTTCCTGCTCATGGGCCTGCCTCCCATTCTCCCCGCCCGTCGCCATCGACGATCACGGTCACGCGGGCGGGGCGGCCCCACTCCTTGCGGACGGAGAGGGCCCAGATCTGGCTGTCGTCGCGCCAGACGATGCGGTTGAGCGCGTCGGTGACCGCCTTGGCCAGATTGTCGGCGTCGGGCCGCTGGCAGTGCGGACGGCCGAGATGGGCGGCCGTCTTTCGCTTGCTCCAGCTCCTGGGCGGTTCGATGGTGGCGATGACCTCGACACGGACGGGGCCATCGAAGAGCGCCGGCGGGCGTGTCGCGGCGGCGAGCTGGCGCACCGCGTCCTCGTAGCGGCGCGTCCTGGCCGGCGTGTAGGCAATGCCGCGCCGGGTGACGCGGGGCCGGCCCTTGGCCACGGGCGGGCCGGGGATTTCGAGCGTCCACCTCATGCCGAGGCTTCCCGGGTTTGAAGCGACGGCTTCCGTGTGTATATGTCCCCACAAAGAGCCGCAGAGTGATGGAACGGGACGGGTGGATTCTGGTCTCCGTCCGCGGCAGCCATCATCAGTTCAAGCATCCCGAGATGCCCGGGCGGGTGACCGTTCCGCATCCTGTGAGGGATCTTGCTCCGGGAACGGTCATCTCGATCTACCGTCAGGCCGGATGGAGCCGAAAATAGGAGTGCCACATGCATTACGTCGCATTTGTCCACAAGGACGAGGACAGCTGCTACGGTGTCAGCTTTCCGGACATCCCCGGTTGCACCAGCGCGGGCGACACGCTCGAAGAAGCACTGGCCAATGCGCGCGAGGCCCTTGCCTTCCATCTTGAAGGCGAGATCGCGGATGAGAGGGAACTTCCCAAGCCGCGCACGGTCGATGAGATCAAGGCCGATCCAACGCTCTCCGATTGGCGCGAAGGTGCGATGCTCGTGCTCGTTCCTCTCGTGATGGATCGGGGCACAGCCCGCCGGGTAAACGTTTCTTTCGACCCCGGCCTGCTCGAGGCGATCGACGACGCGGCGAAGGCCCGGGGTATGAGCCGCAGCGCCTTTCTGGCAAGTGCCGCCCGCAAGGAGATCGAGCGGACCTGGTGAGCCCAAAAGGCCCCCGGCACCGCGCGAGGCGATGTCGGGGGAGTTGGTCCAACAGGGAGGATTGTTGCCCGGCTGCGCAGACCCGCGCCTGGGGCGGGCATGTCGGACCGCTGCGCTCGGTGTGGGGATAAAGGAGAAGAGAGCTGTCATCGCACCACCCCCCGGAAAGGAATCGTCGCCTCATCGGCGTTGCCGTGCTCGAGGGCCACCCGCGCCTGCCGCATGGCCTCGATGGCCTCGTCGATCTCGACGGCCGCCCGGGCCCGCTCCTCGGCCGAGGCGGAAAGCACAGCCCCAGTCATGGCCGCCACGGCTTCGCCGGCCTCCTTGGCGACCGAGCGGGCGGCACTCACCACGTCCGGGCAGGCCAGCTCGTCCTGCGTCCGGCGCCACATGAGGCGGGTGACGGGATAGCGCCCCAGCGCGTCCTCGAGGGCGATGACGTGGTGCAGCGGCCAGGGCTGCTCGCCATGCGCGCGTCGGCTCAGCGTGCCCTTGCAGACGCTCTCGCCCCAGCGGGCGTTGATCGCCGCGGCAGCGGCGTCGAGGCAGCCATGCCCCCGCAGCAGTGCCCGCATCTGGGCAAGGATGAGGTCGCGCGTGATCATGGTGCGGCCATCCTTCTTGCGCTCCACATGCTTGTCCTCGGCATCATGCCTCGCGTGAGACGCACTGTGGTTCGTCCGGGCGGTCGCTGCCGCCTGTCTCTCCCCTCATTTCCTGCCCGATGCGCATGTAGGCGATGAGCTCGGCAGCGATCGTGCCATACAGCTCCGTTCTTTGAGCCGGACCGGTAATGCGGTATGCTCTCATCAGCTCTGAATGAGCCTCCGAGGCGGATCCTGCTTCCCTGATGATCCGCCGGATGCGGGCAGCGGTTCGGGAGATTTCCATGGCAGTGCAGCTCATCGTTTCGTGTCCTTTCTGCGGCAAGGAGGATGTCGGGGCGCAGGCGGTCGTCGCCTGGCCGGCTGGCAAGGACGAATTCGGTCGCAAGCCGGAAGGTGCGGATACGGAAGCCGCCGCGATCTGCGGACATTGCAGCAGCGCGATGATCGCCTACCTTCGGTGTGGTGGTGATCCGAAAGTGTTCAACCCCTTCCGGGAAAAGGCTGCCGCTTACAACAGTCTTCATTCCCTCCACGGCACAGGCTGCGAGCTTCTCGGCGTCAGGCCGGAGCCGCCGCGTCCCGATGTCCCGGCGCATCTGCCGCCGCGCGTCGAGCGTGCCATGCTCGACGGGGAGTTGGCCTTCCTGCGTCGCGACTGGAACGGCGCCGCCGCCCACTACCGCAAGGCCGTGGACCGGGCCGTGACGGTGATCCTGTCGCAGATGGAGCCGCCCATCGATCCGGAACGGAAGATGCTGGGGCAGAAGATCGCATTGCTCGAGAACACGGGGCTCCTCCCGGCTCCCATGCTGGACTGGATCCGCATCGTGAAAGACCAGGGCAACTTCGCCCTCCACGAGGACGATCGCGATTTCGAGAACGCCGGGGAGATCGAACCGGCCCGCCGATTTGCGCGCCTTCTGCTCGAATACCTCTTCACGCTCCCGAAGGAGATCGAGCTCTCCCGGGAAGGCACGTCGCAGGAAGATTGATCGAAGAGAGGGACGCGCAATCATGTCGCCGCCCTCCCACGGTTCGTGCGGCGGCGCGGTTGGCCGGCCCCGCCGCCGCCTCCACCATCGGTGGTGCGAATCAGGCCGATGGAGGATTGGAGATGAGTGACACGAAGAGCATCGCTTTTTCGGTAGATGCAAATTCGCTCAGCGGGCTCCAGGAAGGCTTCCAGAAAATCGCTGACCACTTCGACCGAAGGATTGCGAGGATTGAAACGATCCTCTCCGCGCAAATGGATGTGAATATCATCATCCTTGATGCCTTGATTAGGAATGGAGTTCTCGATCGTGAACGCATTTTTTCTATCCTTCGCGAGCTTGATAGGCATCGCAAGGATGAAGCTGCGGGAGATTTTATCCGCAAGCATATTGAGGCATTGAGTGAAGATGCACACCGAAGGAGCCATCATTGAGCCTGCCTCGTGATGCTGGGGAGGCAAAGTCTGGCCGGCTGGATTTCGTCTGGTGACGTGTCGGCTACCGTGATCACGATCCGTGTTCGTCCACGCACCGTGCCTTCAAGAGCTGCCATTCGCCGCTCAAGGGCCTCGAGACGGGCTTGTATCCCATCCGCACCCCCGTTGCCTTGCCGCTCGCTCCCCGCGCCGGCACCATCGCGCCATGACACGCTCATGCCGCGTCCTCATCGCTGACCCAGCTCTCCACCGACACGGCGCCGTTCGTCAGCCGCTCGATGCGGATCGCAAGCGACAGCGAGGGGCGCTTGGTGCCATTGATGATCCCGTGCAGATACCCCCGGCTCACGCCCAGC
>WFPA01000051.1 GCA_015487815.1 Albidovulum sp. | reverse complement strand
TAAAGCTGGATGAAGGCGGTGACGATCTCGACCACCTCGTCCTCGGTCGGCACCTGGGCGAGAAGCTCGGTGGCCTTCACCTCCATGCCGGCCGCGCCGCCGACCCCGATCTGGTAGCCCGACTCGACGCAGACGATGCCGACATCCTTGCAGGTGGCCTCGGCGCAGTTGCGCGGGCAGCCCGAGACGCCGAGCTTGACCTTGTGGGGCGTCCACGCCCCCCACAGTACCTTCTCGAGCCGCACGCCGAGACCGGTCGAATCCTGGGTGCCGAAGCGGCACCAGTCGGAACCGACACAGGTCTTCACCGTGCGCAGCCCCTTGGAATAGGCGTGGCCGGAGACGAGCCCGGCGGCGTTGAGGTCGGCCCAGACCCGCGGCAGATCCTCCGCCCGGACTCCGAGCAGGTCGATCCGTTGCCCGCCCGTCACCTTGACGGTGGGGATGTCGTATTTCTCCGCCACGTCGGCGATCGCGCGAAGCTCGGCCGGCGTCGTCAGCCCGCCCCACATGCGCGGCACGACGCTGAAGGTGCCGTCCTTCTGGATGTTGGCGTGGCGCCGCTCGTTGACGAAACGGCTCCGGGGATCGTCGCGGTATTCGAGCGGCCATTCGGCGAGGAGGTAGTAGTTGATGGCCGGACGGCAGATGTGGCAGCCGTTGCGCGTCTTCCAGCCGAGTTCCTGCCACACCGCCTCCTGGCTCTTGAGCGGGGTGGACCTGATGAGGCGGCGCACCTCCTCATGCGTGAGGTCGGTGCAGCCGCAGATCGGCTCGGCGGCCGGCGCCTCGAAGGCGTCGCCCAGCGAGAGTTCGAGCAGCTGTTCGACGAGACCGGCGCAGCTGCCGCAGCTTGCCGATGCCTTGGTGGCGGTGCGGACGGCGGCGAGATCGCGGGCCCCGTTCTCGATGGCGGTGAGGATCGTCTCCTTGCATACGCCGTTGCAGCCGCAGATCTCCGCCTCAGGCGGCAAGGCTGCAACGGCTGAGAGAGGGTCCGCGCCCGCCCCTCCCTCGGCGGCGGCCGGCCCGAAGATCAGGTTGTCGCGCATCTCACCGATCGGGGTGCGGTCGCGGATGAGGCCGAAGAACCAGTTGCCGTCGGTGGTGTCACCATACATCACCGCGCCGATCAGCCGATCGTCCTCGACCACGAGCCGCTTGTAGATGCCGCGGCCCGGGTCGCGATAGATGATGTCCTCGCGCCCTTCATCCTCGGCGAAGTCGCCGGCGCTGAAGAGATCGACGCCCGTCACCTTGAGCTTGGTCGCCACTTCGCGCACGACGTAGCGCGCCGCGTGGCCCTGAAGCGTGTCGGCCGCCACCCGCGCCTGGTCGTAGAGCGGCGCCACGAGGCCGAAGAGATGCCCTTCGAACTCGACGCATTCGCCGAGGGCGAGAATGGCAGGGTCGGAAGTCACCATCCGCTCATCCACGACGATGCCCCGTTCCACCTCGAGCCCGGCATCGACGGCCAGACGGGTTTCGGGGCGGATGCCCGTGGCCATCACCACCAGATCGGCAGGCAGGGTGCGGCCGTCCTCGAGCACCACCGCCTCGACATGGCCCTTGCCGATGATCGCCTTGGTCGCCGCCCGGGTCAGCACCCGGATGCCGCGGGCCTCGAGATCCTTCTCGAGCAGGTAGCCGGCGGCCTCGTCGAGCTGGCGTTCCATCAGATGGCCCATCAGATGCACCACGGTGACATCCATGCCCCGGGCCCTGAGACCGGCGGCGGCCTCGAGCCCGAGCAGCCCGCCGCCGATGACGACGGCCGCGCCGCCCTTCTCGGCCGCGGCGATCATGGCGTTGGTGTCGTCGAGGTCGCGATAGGTGACGACGCCGGGCATGTCACTGCCGGCGACAGGCAGGAGGAAGGGCGCCGAGCCGGTGGCGATCACCAGCCTGTCATAGGGCACTTCCCCCTTCTGTCCGACGGCCACCTTGCGCTTGCGGTCTATCGCGATGACATGTTCGCCGAAGCGGCAGGCGATGCCCCGCTCGGCATACCAGGCATCGTCATGGGTGACGATCTCCTCCCACGTCTTCTCGCCCGAGAGCACCGGGCTGAGCATGATGCGGTTGTAGTTGCCGCGCGGCTCGGCATTGAAGAGGGTGATGTCGAAGGCGCCCGGCGCCTCCTCGGTAATGTGTTCGAGCAGCCGGCCCGAAGCCATGCCGGCGCCGATGACGACCAGTCTTTCCTTCTTCGCGTTCATCTTCTCACTCTGCTGCCACGGCCCTGACGGCCTTTTTCGGGGGGATGCGGCCGTGCTCGTGTTCGGCGAGGAAATCGAGCACTTCCTGGCGGTAGATCTCGGTGTCGGGATGTTCGAGAAGCGCCTGGCGGGTACGCGGACGGGGCAGATCGACCCGGGTGATGCGGCCGATGGTGGCGCCCGGGCCGTTGGTCATCATCACCACCCGGTCGGCCAGGAGGATGGCCTCGTCCACGTCATGGGTGACGCAGATGGCGGTGACGCGGGTGCGCTCCCACACCTCCATCAGCACTTCCTGCAGCTCCCAGCGGGTGAGGCTGTCGAGCATGCCGAAGGGTTCGTCGAGCAGCAGGAGCCTCGGCCCGAGGGCGAAGGCCCGGGCGATGCCGACGCGCTGGCGCATGCCGTTCGACATCTCGGCGGCGCGCCGGTCCATGGCGTCGGCGAGGCCGACCCTCTCGAGATAGTATTCCACCACCTCCATGCGCTCCGCAGGGCTGGCCTCGGGATAGACCCTGTCAACGCCGATGGCGACGTTCTCGCGCGCGGTGAGCCAGGGAAAGAGATTGGGCGACTGGAACACCACGGCCCGGTCGGGCCCGGCACCGACCACTTCCCTGCCGTCGAGAACGATGCCGCCCATGGAAACGTCGCTCAGCCCCGCGACCATCGACAGGACCGTGGACTTGCCACAGCCCGAATGCCCGATGAGCGAGATGAATTCGCCCTTCCTCACCTTGAGATCGAAATTCTCGACCACGGTCAGCGGCCCTTTCGGGGTCGGATAGATCTTTCCGACACGGGAGAATTCGAGATAGCGCTCCTCGATGCGGCTGCGGACGCTCTCGTGCACAGCGCGCGGCGTCACCTCATGTGCCGGGACAATGGGCGGCAGGGTCCGTCGGCTCTCGCTGCGCGTGTCGATGCCGATCGTCATCAGGTATTTCGTCACCACTGCCCGCAGCCGCCTGAAGGCCGGGTCGTGGTTCATGGCCTCCCGGTTCCGCGGGCGTGGCAGGGTGACGGGAAATTCCTTTCCGAGTGTCCCATCCGGCGTCAGCGTCACGATCCGGTCGCCGAGAAGCAGCGCCTCGTCCACGTCATTGGTGATGAGGACGCAGGTCCTGCGCGTCGTCTCCCAGATGCGGAGGATCTCGTCGCCGAGATTGGCCCGGGTGAGAGCGTCGAGCGCCGAGAGCGGCTCGTCGAGCAGGAGCAGCTCGGGCTCCACCGCCAGCGCCCGGGCGACATTGACCCGCTGACGCATGCCGCCCGAGAGCTCGGCCGGCCGGCGCGTGGCGGCATGGGACAGGCCGACCATGGCGATGTAATGTGCCGCCTTTCGCGCCCGCTCCGCCTTCGGCATCTTCGGGAACACCGCTTCGAGGGCGAGGAGGACGTTGCCCTCCACCGTCAGCCACGGCATTAGCGCGTAGGACTGGAAGATCACCCCGCGTTCGGGGCCTGGCTCGGTGACGGGTCTGTCCTTGAAGAACACTTCGCCCCCGGTCGGCTTCTCGAGACCGGCCATCAGGTTGATGAGGGTGGTCTTACCGCTGCCGGAGAAGCCGAGGATCACGAGGAATTCGCCCTCGGCCACGGAAAGGTCGATCCCTTCGAGAACCGGCGTTGCCCCCGGCCCTTCGCCATGGCTTTTCGAGACGTTCCTGAGTTCGATCAGCGCCATGGGTTCACCTGTCGTTGGTGAAGGTGAAAAGGGTCTGGAGCGCATACATCACCCGATCGAGCAGGAAGCCGATGATGCCGATGGTGAACACCGCCACCATGATGCGCGCGAGCGACTGGCTTGAGCCGTTCTGGAACTCGTCCCAGACGAACTTGCCGAGCCCGGGGTTCTGCGCCAGCATCTCGGCGGCGATCAGCACCATCCAGCCGACACCGAGCGTCAGCCTCAGCCCGGTGAAGATCAGCGGCAGCGCCGAGGGCAGGACGAGCTTGCGCAGCTTCGTCACCGTATCCATCTTCAGCACTTTCGAGACGTTGATCAGGTCCTTGTCGATCGAGGCCACGCCGAGCGATGTGTTTATGAGCGTCGGCCAGAGCGAGCAGAGCGTGACGGTGATGCCCGAGATCAGGAACGACTTGGAGAAAAGCCCCCCGTTGCCGACATAGACCGCCGAGACGATGATGGTGACGAGGGGCAGCCAGGCGAGCGGGCTCACCGGCTTGAAGATCTGCACCAGCGGGCTCATCGCGGCACTGGCTGTGGGGCTGAGACCGGCGAGGATGCCGAGTGGAATGGCGATCAGCGCTGCCAGGGCGAAGCCGAAGAACACCGTTTTGATGGATGTCCAGATCTGGTCGTAGAAGGACGGCGCCCCGGTATAGGGGATGTCGCGCACCTTCTCGGGCTGGCCGGCGGCGATCAGTTGCCGGTTGCGCTCCGCGACCCGCTGGCGGTGCCGCTCCTTCTTGACCGCCTTGATCCGGGCATCCTCGTGCAGCTTCAACGCTTCCTGCCAGACCTCGGCCGGCCCGGGAATGGTGCCGAGCGAGGTGCGCACCTGCGGTGCCAGCGCCCCCCAGACCGTGAGGAAGGCGAGAATGGCGAGAAGCGGTACCGCCAGCTCGCGCCAGACCTGCCGCAGATGGGTGCGGGGGCTCTCTCCGAGTGCGGCCTTGACGAGGGCCACGCTCCAGCCGAGGCCGATGATCCGCAACCAGGGCTCGGCCTTGCCGAGGCGGGCCAGGAACCGGTCCCGCCCGAGGGAGCGGCTGCGGGTGGTTGCGATGTCGGTATCGGCGGCGGTCATGGGGTTTTCCTCGGTCTGCTCGGGCCCCTGCGGGGCGCGGTTTGCGTCTCTCAGCCGTCGGCTCTTCGGCCCGCCTGCACGGTCTGGTCGCCCTTGAGGCCGATCGGCAGGCTGTCGAGATAGGCGTTGGGGTGGCGGCCGTCATAGGGAATGCCGTCGATGACATCCTCTGGCCGGGTGGGCGGCCGGTAGCCGTCGCTCTGCCAGGGGAAATCCTCTTCCCGTGCCAGCCCGTCCTCGACGAGCGAGCGCGCGGCGGCGAGGTAGATGTCGGGGCGATAGACCGACCGGGCGACGGCGTCATACCAGCTGTCGGGCTTTGCCTCGGGGATCTGCCCCCAGCGGCGCATCTGGGTGAGGTACCAGACGGCATCGGAATACCAGGGGTAGGTGGCGTGACGGCGGAAGAAGACGGTGAAGTCGGGGGCAGGGCGCGTCTCATCCTTCCCGTAGGCGAAGGATCCGGTCATGGAGGCGGCGATCACCTCGGGGTCGGCGCCGACATATTCGGAGCGCGAGAGGATCTCGACCGCCTCGGGCCGGTTGGCGTTGCCGTTCTCGTCGAGCCACATCGCCGCGCGGATCAGCGCGCGCAGGAGGGCGCGGGTGGTGTTGGGGTGCTTCTCGGCGAAGTCGGCGGTGATGCCGAGAACCTTCTCGGGGTTGTCGTGCCAGATCTCGTCGTCGGTGATGACCGGCACGCCGACCCCGCGGAAGACTGCGACCTGGTTCCACGGTTCGCCGACGCAATAGCCGTCGATGGTGCCGGCCTCGAGGGTCGCCGGCATCTGCGGCGGCGGCGTGACCGACAGCAGAATGTCGGCGTCGATCTGGCCGGAATTGTCGTCAGGGCTGTAGAAGCCCGGGTTGAGCCCGCCGGCCGCGAGCCAGTAGCGCAGCTCGTAATTGTGGGAGGAGACCGGGAAGACCATGCCCATGTTGAAGCTGCGCCCCTCGGCCCGCCAGGCCTCGACCACCGGCTTGAGGGCGCGGGCCGAGATCGGCCGGCGGATCCGTCCGTCGGCTCCGGTCTCGAGATGCGGCTTCATCTTCTGCCAGACCTCGTTCGAGACGGTGATGGCGTTGCCGTTGCGGTCAAGCGCCATCGGCGCGATGATATGGGCCTTCGTGCCGTAACCGATGGTGGCGGCCAGCGCCTGGCCGGCCAGCATCTGGGCGCCGTCGAGCTCCCCGGTGATCACCCCGTCGAGGAGCACCTTCCAGTTGGCCTGCGCCTCGAGGGTGACGAAGAGCCCCTCATCCTCGAAGAAACCCTTCTCGTAGGCGATGGCGAGGGGGGCCATGTCGGTCAGCTTGATGAAGCCGATCTTGAGCACGTCCTTCTCGAGATCGGGCGCCCCGGCCCGGGCGGGGGCAATAAAGGCGATGCCGGCGGCCAGCGCGAGGGCGGTCAGGCGTGCAGGCAGGGACATGACTTCGACGTCTCCGGTTTTTTCTGAAGGGGGCGCGGTGATGTGCGCCTTTCGCTCGTGCAGAGGATCGTGCTGCCTGGTGGAAGGGGGCAAGAAGGTCCCGGCCTTTTCCGGGGATGCGGCGATTTTGCAGCTGCAGAAACAAGCACGGGTGCCACGATCCTGCTCACGGGCGTGACGGCTTCCGCGGGCCGGTGCCCGTGATCTCATCGCGGATGCCCGAACTGGCGCCAGCTGCTGTCCGACAGGCAACATCCACGTGAAAGGGGAGAATCACGCGCTGTGGCGGCGCGCGTTTCCGCGCGGGCGGCCGGAAGCTGGTGCTCGCCGTGTCGGCGAAGGCTCGTCAAGCAATGACGGTTCGTCGGCCGCGGCGGCCGGCTGGAAAGTTTTCGTGGGGAGGGATGGCGGTCGGTCGGGCGCTTTCCTGCCCTCTCGACAGGCCGTCGCCTCCGGGCGGGGCCCTCGGGGAAGAAGGACATCCGGGGCGTCAATGCCATGCGTGAGGAGCGCGGCGTTGCCACGGCGATCCATCGTCACGGGAAAAGGTACCGGCAAGAGAAAAGGCCCGGGGCATGACCCGGGCCTTCGTCGTCGGAACGGAAACCGATCAGGAGGGGATCGTGTCCGTGATGCCTTCGACGTAGAAGTTCATCCCGGCCAGCGTGCCGTCGTCCGCCACCTCGCCCGGCTTCAGCCACGGGGTGCCGTCCTGCTTGTTGAGCGGGCCGGTGAAGGGGTGGTAGGCGCCGGACTTGATGTCGTCGATCATCTTCTGGGCCGCCGCCTTCACCTCCGCGGGCAGGTTCTCGTTGAAGGGCGCGAAGGCCACCATGCCCGAGGCAATGCCGCCCCAGGTGTCTTCGCTCTTCCAGGTGCCGTCGAGCACCTTGCCCACGCGATCGACATAATAGGGCGCCCAGTTGTCGATGATGGCCGTCGCCTGGGCGTGCGGTCCGAAGGCGCTCATGTCCGAGGCCTGACCGAAGGCGGTGATCCCGGCCTTCTCGGCAATGGCCATCGGCGCGGTCGAATCAGTGTGCTGCATGATGACGTCGCAGCCCTGTTCGATCAGCGCCTTGGCGGCGTCGGCCTCCTTGGACGGATCGAACCAGGTGAAGACCCAGACGATCTTGAACTCGACATTCGGGTTCTTCTTGCGGGCATGGATGAAGGCGGAGTTGATGCCGCGGATGACCTCGGGGATCGGGTAGGAGGCGATGTAGCCGACCTTGTTGGTCCTGGTCACCATGCCGGCGATGGTGCCGATCACCGCCCGCCCCTCGTAGAACCGCGAGGAGTAGGTCGCCACGTTCGGCGCGCGCTTGTAGCCGGTGGCGTGCTCGAACTTCACCTTCGGGAACTTCTTGGCCACGTTCTGCACCGCGTCCATGTAGCCGAAGGAGGTGGCGAAGATGATGTCGTGGCCCGACAGTGCCATCTGCGTCATCACCCGCTCGGCGTCGGCCCCCTCGGGCACGCTCTCGACATAGCTGGTCTCGACCTTGTCGCCATAGGCGGCCTCGACCGCCTTGCGCCCCTGATCGTGCTGGAAGCTCCAGCCACCGTCGCCGACCGGGCCGACATAGATGAACCCGGCCTTGACCTTGTCCTTGCCGGCGAAGGTCGGCACGCCGAGCGCAGCGGCGGCGGTGGTGCCGGCGAGTCCCGCGAGAACGGTTCTGCGTTTCATGGTCATGATGTGTCTCCCTTGTTGAAGCAGCCTGATGCGGCTCGTTCCGGTTTCCTGTCCTATACCCTGCCGACGCTTTCGTCTTGTCCTTTTTCCCTGCCTTTGTCGTGAAGGGTGGCTGCGCCGTCACGATCATCCGATCAATGCCCGATTCATGGGACGGCTTCCATCCGGTGCTCAGCTCGATGCATGGAAGGGCTTGCCAAGCGAAGCGGGTGCATCGAGCGCCGCCCGGCCCGAGCGCGAGGAGAGGAAGGCCAGCACCAGGATGGTGGCGATGTAGGGGCTCATCGACAGATACTGGATCGGGATCGCCACCCCGGCCGCCTGCAGATTGAGCTGAAGCACGGTGATGCCGCCGAAGAGCCAGGCGCCGAGGGCCAGCCGCAACGGGCGCCAGGAGGCGAAGACCACGAGGGCGAGGGCGATCCAGCCTGCACCGGCCGTCATTCCTTCGGTCCATTGCGGCACGCGCACGAGCGAGATGTAGGCACCGCCGAGCCCTGCCAGCGCGCCGCCGAAGACGATCGCCAGCATCCGCACCCGCATGACCTTGTAGCCGAGGGCATGGGCCGCATCGTGGTTCTCGCCGATGGCCCTGAGCACCAGACCGGCGCGGCTGCGACCGAGGAACCACCACACGCCGACCACGAGGCCGAGGGCAAGATAGACGATCACGTCATGACGGAAGAGGACCAGACCGAGCACCGGCAGATCCTTGAGGAGCGGAATGTCGAGCTGGTCGAAATGGGGCGGCTTGATGCCGATGTAGCTCTGGCCGATGAGGGCCGAGAGGCCGAGACCGAACAGCGTCAGGGCAAGGCCGGTCGCCACCTGGTTCGAAAGCAGGAACTGGGTGAGGATGCCGAACAGGAGCGCAAGCACCGCCCCGCCCGCCGCCGCGGCGAGAAAGCCCAGCGCCGGCGAGCCGGTCTCGACGGCGACGGCAAAGCCGCAGATCGCGCCGGTGATCATCATGCCTTCGACGCCGAGGTTGAGCACGCCCGATTTCTCGACGACGAGCTCGCCGATTCCCGCGAGCATGATCGGGGTCGCCGCCACCATCAGCGAGGCGAGGAGCACCAGAGGATCGATCGCCGAAAGGTCCATCAGCCAGCCCTCCCCGGCTGCCAGCGCAACCGGTAATTGGTGAACACGTCAACGCCGAGAAGGAAGAAGAGCAGCATCCCCTGCAGCGCCTTGATCGCCGCGGCCGGCACACCGAGCCCGAACTGGGCCAGCTCGCCGCCGATATAGCTCAGCGCCATCAGCAGCCCGGCAAGTAGTATGCCGATCGGGTGCAGTCGGCCGAGAAAGGCGACGATGATCGCCGTGAAGCCGTAGCCGATGTTGAAGTCGATCGACACCTGCCCCGAGGGGCCGGAGATCTCGAACATGCCTGCAAGGCCGGCCAGTGCTCCCGAGATGCCGAGACAGATCACCACCAGCCTGTCGGCATCGACACCGGCGAAGCGCGCGGCCTTGGGCGCCTGTCCGGTGAGGCGGACCTGAAAGCCGAAGAGATGGCGGTTGAGCACGATGTGGCCGATGACGACCGCGAGAAGGGCCGTCACCACTCCCCAGTGCATGCCGGTGCCTGCGACGAGTTCGGCATTGTGGGCGGCGGGATAGTCCTGAAGATTGCGCGAGCCGGGAAAACCGTGCCCCTCCGGGTTGCGCATCGGGCCGAGGGCCATGGCCGCCTGGAACGCCTCGGCCACATAGACCAGCATCAGCGAGACGAGGATCTCGTTGGTGCCGAAACGGGTGCGCAGGAAGGCCGGGATCATTGCCCAGAGGAAGCCGCCGAGGGCGCCGGCCACGATCATCAGCGGAAAGAGCCACCACGCATCGAGCGGATAGAGCGCCAGCGCCACGCCTGCGGCGGCCAGCGCCCCCATGATGTACTGGCCCTCGGCGCCGATGTTCCAGATGTTGGCGCGAAAGCCGAAGGAGAGGCCGAGTGCGATCAGGATCAGCGGCGCCGCCTTCACCAGCAGCTGCGGGCGGGCGTAGGCGGCGAAGGTCTCGTTGAAGAGCGGGTCCCAGAAGATCATGCGGATCGCCGCCAGCGGGTCCTTGCCGAGAATGGCGAACATGACGCCGCCGGCCACGAGCGTCAGCACCACGGCGAGGATCGGCGCCAGCCAGCGCCACAGCGCCGAGGGTTCGGGGCGTTTCTCGAGCACCAGCATCACACCGTCTCCCCTGGCCGTTCATTTTCTGCCGAGGAGGGGGCCGCGCCATGCACCCCGCCCATCAGGAGGCCGATCTCGTCGATGCCGAGCCCTTCGGTCGGCCGCGGCGCGCTCAGCCGGCCGGCGTTCAGCGCGGCGAAACTGTCGGAAATCTCGAGCAGCTCGTCGAGATCCTGGCTGATGACGACGACGGCGACCCCTTTGTTCGCGAGATCGATCAGCGCCTGGCGGATCGCCGCTGCCGCGGCGGCATCGACGCCCCAGGTCGGCTGGTTGACCACCAGAGCACGCGGCGCCTGCAGGATCTCGCGACCGATGACGAACTTCTGGAGGTTGCCCCCCGAGAGCGAGCGCGCCACATGGCCGACCCCGGGCGTGCGCACGTCGAAGCGGTGGACGATCTCCTCGGCGAAGCGTCGTGCCGCCTGCCAGCGCAGGAAGCCGCGCTCGACGAGGCGGCGGCGCACCGCTCCGGTCATCATCGCGTTCTCGGTCAGTGTCATGTCGGGGGCGGCGGCGTGGCCGAGCCGCTCCTCGGGGGCCGAGAGCAGGCCGCGGGCACGGCGCGGGTTGGGGGTGAGCCGGCCGATCGGCTCGCCGCCGAGCCGCACCGCCTCGGCCGCGGTGACCCGCTCGCCCGAGAGCGCCGCCAGAAGCTCCTCCTGGCCGTTGCCCGCCACCCCGCCGATGCCGAGGATCTCGCCGGCCCGCACCCTGAAGGAAATGTCCTTGAGGGAGGTGCCGAAGGGGGATCCGGCCGGCAGGTCGAGACCTTCCACCTCGAGCACGACGTCACCGAACGGGCGTTGCGTGCGCTCGGGCTGGGTGAAGCTCGAACCGACCATCATCTCGGCCAGCTCCCTTGCCGAACAGGCCCGTGGATCGCAGCTTGCCACCACCTTTCCGAGACGCAGGATCGTCGCCCGGTCGCACAGGGCGCGGATCTCCTCCAGCTTGTGGGAGATGTAGAGGATCGAACGGCCTTCCTCGCGCAGCCTCCGCAGGGTGCGGAACAGGATCTCGACCTCCTGCGGTGTCAGGACCGAGGTCGGCTCGTCCATGATGAGAAGCCGCGGCTCCTGCAAGAGACAGCGGATGATCTCGACCCGTTGCCGCTCGCCGGCGGAAAGCTCGCCCACGAGCCGTTCCGGGTCGAGCGGCAGGCCATAGGCGGCGGATACTTCGCGGATCCGCGCCGAAAGGGCGTTCATCGGTGGCGGATCCTCCATGCCGAGAGCGATGTTCTCGGCAACGCTCAGCGCCTCGAACAGCGAAAAATGCTGGAAGACCATGGCAATTCCGGCCGCTCGGGCCTCGCGCGGCTCGGCGGGGGTGTAGGAAGCGCCTTCGAGGGTCATGCGCCCCTCGTCGGGTTGCACCAGCCCGTAGATGATCTTGACGAGGGTGGACTTTCCCGCACCGTTCTCCCCCAGAAGGGCATGAATCTCGGCCCGGCCGACATCGAAGGACACATGGTCGTTGGCGACCACGCCCGGATAACGCTTGGTGATGCCATCGACGACAAGAAGGGGGGCGTCGCTCACGGGGTCGTCTCCTTCGGCTGGTCCTCTCCGGGTGTCTGGCCCTGTGCCGGTTGCGGGGGCCGCATTGCGTCTCCCGTCGCCTTGTGCAGCAATAGCCCGTGGGCCACGCCGATGGCAATCGCGCGCGGGTGCTTGCCGAGGGCTGGCGTGCCGATCGGGCAGATGATGCCGGCGATGGCTTCGTTCCCGTGGCCGAGAGCGGCGAGGCGCCGGGCGAAGCGGGCCCGTTTCGTTTGCGAACCGATGAGGCCGATCGAGGCCGCCCCCCGGCCGAGGAGCGCATGGCACAGCGCCAGATCGAGCTCGTGGGAGCGGGTGACGATCAGGTGATGGGCCTCGCGCGGTGCATGGGCGGCGAGAAGCGGCAGATCGGCGGCGGCCACGGTTTCCACCCCGGCCGGCACTTCCTCGGGGAACCGGTCTGCCGTCAGATCGGCCCAGCGGATGGCGAAGGCCCCGAGCGGGGCCAGCACATCGACGATCTCGCGGCCGACATGCCCCGCTCCCCAGATCCAGAGCGGCGGGGCGCGACGGACAGCCGGCTCGGCGATCCAGCCCTCGGCAAGGGCCGGTGCGTCGAGTATGGCTGCGACAGCGTGCAGCGCGGGCGGCAATGCGGTCGTTCCGAGGGCCGGGGGGGCGCCGCTTTCGAGCGGTCGGGCAAAGATTTCGGTGCCCCTTCCGGCGATCTTCTCGAGCAGGGGGCGGGCGGCTTCGTCGAACCTCTCGAACAGCACGGTGACGGCGCCGCCGCAGCACTGGCCGAGGGCGGGGCCGAGGGCGATGCGCTCGAGGCGCCGGGTCCAGGTGCCGCCTTCGGCCAGGAGGGCGCGGGCATGGTCCAGCGCCTGCCATTCGAGCGCCCCGCCGCCGATGGTGCCTTCCAGTGCGCCCTGCCGCACGATCATCTCCGCTCCGGCCTCGCGCGGTGCCGAGCCGCGGGTTTCGACCACCAGCACCCGCACGAAGGGGCCGGCCGAGAGTGCGTCGAGAAGCTGGCGGATCAAGGCATCGCTCATGGGGATTCCTCCCTTGCGCGGGCGGCCCGCACCGCCAGGGCGATGCGTTCGGGCGTCGCCGGGGCGTCAAGGGCGACGAAGGGCACGCCGGCCGCGGCGGCCACCGCATCCGCGATTGCCTGATGGACCGAGATCGCCAGCATGAAGGGCGGCTCGCCCACCGCCTTCGAGCGATAGATGGTCGGCTCGCGGTTTTCCCCGTCCCACAGGGCGACGTTGAAGATGCGCGGTCGGTCCGAGGCCACCGGGATCTTGTAGGTGGAAGGGGCATGGGTGAGAAGGCGGCCCTTTCCGTCCCACACCAGCTCTTCCATTGTCAGCCAGCCTGCACCCTGCACGAAGCCGCCCTCGATCTGGCCGATGTCGATCGCCGGGTTGAGCGAGCGGCCGACATCGTGCAGCACATCGACCCGCAGGATGCGTGTCTCGCCGGTGAGCGGGTCGATCACCACCTCGGAGACGGCGGCGCCCCAGGCGAAATAGAAGAAGGGCCGGCCTTGGCCGCGGCCGCGGTCCCAGTGAATCTTCGGCGTGGCATAAAAGCCGGTCGAGGACAGGGAGATCCGCGCCTCATGGGCGGCGCGGGCCGCTTCGGCGAGGGTGAGGACAGCGGCGCCGGCATGCACATGCCCCTCCTCGAAGCGTATCTCGTCCTCGGGGCATTGGTGCCGCTCGGCGAGAAAGCGGACGAGCCTGGTGCGGATCCTCTCGCAGGCCGCCTTGACCGCCATGCCGTTGAGATCGGACCCTGAGGAGGCCGCCGTCGCCGAGGTGTTCGGTACCCTGGCGGTGTCGGTGGCGGTGATCCGCACCGCCTCGACTGGCACCGCGAAGGCCTCGGCCGCCACCTGCGCCACCTTCATGTTGAGACCCTGGCCCATCTCGGTGCCACCGTGGTTGATGCGGATCGAGCCGTCCTGGTAGAGATGGACGAGCGCGCCGGCCTGGTTGAGGTGGGTGAGGGTGAAGGAGATGCCGAACTTGACCGGGGTGAGGGCGATGCCGCGCCTGAGCACCGGGCTTTCGGCGTTCCAGCGGGCGATTGCGGCGCGGCGCTCGGCGTAACGGGCTTCCTGCGCCAGCCGATCGACCAGCTCGCGGATGATGCTGTCCTCGACTGCCTGGCCATAGGGGGTGGTCTGGGCCGGCTCGCCCTCAGCCACCGCAGCCGCAGAGCGGTAGAAATTGACCCGCCGCACTTCGAGCGGATCCTTGCCAAGCGTGGCGGCGACATGCTGGATCACCCGTTCGATACCCATCATCCCCTGCGGGCCACCGAAGCCGCGGAAGGCGGTGTTCGACTGGGTATTGGTCCTCAGCCGCCGCGAACGGATGACCACATGGGGCAGGTGATAGGCGTTGTCGGCATGGAGCATCGCCCGATCGGCCACCGGCAGCGACAGATCGGTGCTCCAGCCACAGCGCAGGTAATGCGAGAAGCGCACACCGAGGAGCCGGCCTTCTTCGTCGAACCCGGCTTCGTAGTCGATGCGGATCTCGTGGCGCTTCCCGGTGATGATCATGTCGTCGTCGCGGTCATAGCGCATACGGCAGGGCCGCCCCGTGTGCCGGGCGGCGAGGGCGCAGGCCACCGCCAGGGCGCTGCCCTGGCTCTCCTTGCCGCCGAAGCCGCCACCCATGCGGCGCACCGCCACCCGCACCCAGCTCATCGGCAGGCCGAGTGCCTCGGCGACCTTGTGCTGGATCTCGGTCGGGTGCTGGGTCGAGGCGTGCACCTCCATGCCGCCATCGTCGAGCGGCAGGGCGAGGGCGGCGTGCCCCTCGAGATAGAAATGCTCCTGCCCGCCGACCTCGAGCCGCCCCTTCACCCGACGGGGCGCGGTGGCGATGGCGGCGTCCGCATCGCCCTTTCTCCATTCGAGCGGCGGTTCGAGATCGGTGCCGGCGGCGATGGCGTCGTCGATGGTAAGTATCGGCTTCTCCTCGTCGATCTCGACATGAGCGAGCCGTGCCGCCTTGCGGGCCGCGAGATGGGAGGAGGCGATGACGAGAAAGAGCGGCTGGCCGAAATAGTGCACCTCGCCGGTGGCCAGAAGCGGCTCGTCGCCGGCATGGGCCGGGGAGAGATCGACCGGGCGGGGCAGATCGGCGGCGGTGAGCACATCCACCACGCCCTCGGCTGCCCGGACCGCGGCAAGATCGAGCCGGCGGATGCGGCCGCGGGCGGAGGGGGAGAGGCCGAAGGCGAGATGCAGCGTGTCCGCCGGGGCGGGGATGTCGTCGGTGTAGCGGGCCTTGCCGCTGACATGGAGCGGCGCCGAATCGTGCGGATGAGGCTTGTGGACGGCGATGCTCATCGGGCGAGTTCCTCGAACACGCTGTCGATCTCGACCGGCCCCGCCCCGCGGCTTTCGAGCCAGAGCCGCTGGAGCAGGCCGCGGGCCGCCTCCATGCGGTAGCGGGCCGAGGCGCGCATGTCGGAGATCGGGGTGAAGTCCGCCGCCAGCGCTTCGGCGGCGGCGCCGATCGTCGCTTCCGACCAGGGGTGGCCGATGAGGGCGGCTTCGGTGGCCCGGGCCCGTTTGGGGGTCGCGGCCATGCCGCCGAAGGCGATGCGGGCGGCGCTCACCGTTCCGCTTTCGATCGTGATGTCGAAGGCGCCGGCCACGGCCGAAATGTCCTGATCGCGCCGCTTCGAGATCTTCCAGGCACGGACGAGCCGTCCCGCGACCGGCAGCGGGCGCGGCACGATCACCGCCTCGACGAATTCGCCCGGCCGCCGGTCCTGCACGCCGTAATCGATGAAGAAATCCTCGAGCGGCATTTCGCGCCGCGCCGCGCCCTGCCGCAGCCGGAGGGTGGCGCCGAGGGCGATGAGGAGCGGCATGCTGTCGCCGATCGGCGAGGCGTTGGCGATATTGCCCCCGACCGTGCCCGCCGCCCGCACCTGCTCGGAGCCGAAGCGGGCAAGATAGGCGCCGAGCTCGGGCGCGTCTTTTGCCAGATGCGCCCTCAGATCATCGATCGGGACAAGTGCGCCGAAGGTGACATGTGTGGCCGTCACCTCGACCCGCTTCAGCACCTCGAGTCGGTGAAGAAAGGCGACGGGGGTGATCTCCATCAGCTTCTTTGTCACCCACAGGCCGACATCGGTGGCGCCGGCCACGAGCCGCGCCTCCGGGTGGTCGCGATACCAGGCGGCGAATTCGTCCACATCGTCATGGGCGATCCAGCCGGGGCCTTCGAGAGGTCCGGGACCGGCGAGATCGTCGAGCCGGGCGAGATCCGCCGTCACCCAGGCCGGAGCCGGCGCTTCGGCTGCAGCCTCGGCGGCGCGGATGATCGGCGCGTAGCCGGTGCAGCGGCAGAGATTGCCTGCCAGCGCGGCATCGAAGTCGTGCCGCCCGGCGGCATGGGCCGCGGCAAGGGCCACGGCGATGCCCGGCGTGCAGAAGCCGCATTGCGAGCCGTGATGGCGGACGAGTTCTTCCTGCACCGGATGAAAGGCGCCTTTCTCGCCGAGCCCCTCGACGGTGCGCACCGCCCGCCCGTGCAGCATCGGCAGAAGAAGGATGCAGGCGTTGCGGACCTGCCAGCGGTGCCCGCCTCCGGGCAGCGGGTCCGAGATCATCACCGTGCAGGCGCCGCAATCACCCTCGTTGCAGCCTTCCTTGGTTCCCGTGAGCCGGCGTTCCTCGCGCAGCCAGTCAAGCAGGGTGCGCTGCGCCGGTGCCTCGGCAAGGCTGACGGGAGTGCCGTTGAGGAGAAAGCGCAGGGGCTGGGTCATCCTTGGTCCTTCATGGGCCTTCGTTCACGGCCTGTGCGGCTGCCGCGGCTCCCCGTGCGGGATCAGGCCGGAGGGCGGCGGCGGGCCTAGCTGCCGCGATAGGTCGAGTAGCCATAGGGGGAGATCAGGAGCGGCACATGGTAGTGTCCGTCCTCCGCCACGCCGAAGCGGATCGGCACGATATCGAGGAATTTCGGCCGGGGCAGATCGAAGCCGGCGCGCTCGAGATAGGCCCCGACATGAAACAGGAGCTCGTATTCTCCGGGCCCGAAATCGGCGCCTTCCGCGAGCGGCGCTGTGAGGCGGCCGTCATGGTTGGTGGTGTCCTCGGCCACGAGTTCCCAGCCAGTGGCCTCGAGCCGGAAGAGCTGCACGTCGAGCCCGTCGGCCGGCCGGCCGCGGGCGGTGTCGAGCACATGCGTCGTGAGTTTTCCCATCCTTTCCTCCCTCATGCATCAAGAACTGCCCGATGGTGGGAAGACAAGGGTGTATTATCAATGCTCCGCGCAATTATCTTCAATATCTGCTGGAAGATGCAGGCCCCTCTCCGGGAGGGTGCGGTTGCCGTTTGTCGGCCGGGCGCAAGCGCGCTAGGGAGAGTGCATGAGCGAAGCGCCCCGATTCATCCACCTGCGGCTGCATACCGAATATTCCCTTCTCGAGGGGGCGGTGCGGCTCAAGGAGCTGCCCGAACTGTGCCGCCGGCACGACATGCCGGCCGTGGCCGTCACCGACACGAACAACCTTTTCTGTGCTCTCGAATTTGCCGTCACGGCTCGCAAGGCCGGCATCCAGCCGATCATCGGCAGCCAGATCGACATCATGATCTCCGCAGGAGAGGGCAAGCCGTTCATCGCCCCGCTTGTCTTTCTCGT
This sequence comes from Albidovulum sp., assembly GCA_015487815.1. GTDB lineage: Bacteria > Pseudomonadota > Alphaproteobacteria > Rhodobacterales > Rhodobacteraceae > WFPA01. Next base: position 5,638 of record WFPA01000051.1, on the reverse strand, counting down.
CCAGAACGAGACAGGCTACGGCAATCTGATGAAGCTAGTCTCGACCGCCTGGCTCGAGAGCGATGACGGTCTGCCCCATGTGCCCTTCGACCGTCTGGCGGAGTACGATGCCGGGCTGATCTGCCTGACGGGCGGTGCGGACGGGCCGCTCGGTCGGCTGATCCGCCACCGCCGCGAAGAGGAGGCGCGGGCCCTCGCCGAGCGCCTCAAGGACATTTTCGGCGACCGGCTCTATGTCGAGATCCAGCGTCACCCGACCCCGCAGGGGGCAAGAACGCCGGCGGAGATGGCCACCGAACCCGCCCTCGTCGGCCTCGCCTACGATCTCGATCTGCCGCTCGTTGCCACCAACGACGTGCATTTCCCCGAACGCGGGATGTTCGAGGCCCATGACGCCCTCGTCTGCATCGCCGAGGGGGCCTATGTGGATCAGGACGGGGAGCGGCGCCGCTTCACTCCGGAGCACTGTTTCAAGTCGCCCGAGGAAATGGTGACGCTTTTCGCCGATCTGCCCGAGGCGGTGGAAAACACCGTCGAGATCGCCCGCCGCTGCGCCTACGCGCCCACCACCCGCAAGCCGATCCTGCCGCGCTTTGCCGAGAACGAGGTCGAGGAGCTGCGCCGGCAGGCCCGCGAGGGGCTCGAGAAACGCCTCGGCGCCCACGCGCCGGCCGCGCCGCGCGAGGAATACGAGAAGCGCCTTGCCTACGAGCTCGAGATCATCGAGCGGATGGGCTTTCCGGGCTATTTCCTCATCGTTGCCGACTTCATCAAATGGGCCAAGGCGCAGGGCATTCCCGTTGGTCCGGGGCGCGGCTCGGGGGCAGGATCGCTCGTCGCCTGGGCGCTGACGATCACCGATCTCGACCCGATCCGCTACGGGCTGCTGTTCGAGCGATTCCTCAACCCCGAGCGGGTGTCGATGCCCGATTTCGACATCGACTTCTGCATGGACCGGCGCGAGGAGGTGATCGAATACGTCCAGCGCAAATACGGTTTCGACCGCGTGGCCCAGATCATCACCTTCGGTGCCCTGCTTTCGAAGGCGGCGGTGCGCGATGTCGGCCGCGTGCTGCAACTGCCCTATGGGCAGACCGACCGGCTCTCGAAGCTGATCCCGGTCGAGGGGGTGAAACCGGTCTCGATCGAGAAGGCGCTGGCGGAGGAGCCGCGGCTGAGGGAGGAGGCGGCGCGCGAGGAGAAGGTCGCCCGGCTGCTCGACTATGCCGGCAAGCTCGAAGGGCTCTTGAGGAACGCCTCGACCCATGCTGCCGGCATCGTCATCGGTGATCGGCCACTGGTGGAGCTGGTGCCGCTCTACAAGGATCCGCGCTCGGAGATGCCGGCCACCCAGTTCAACATGAAATGGGTCGAGCAGGCGGGGCTGGTGAAGTTCGACTTCCTCGGTCTCAAGACGCTGACCGTGATCCAGAATGCCGTCGATCTTCTCAAGGAGCGCGGCATCGAGATCGACCCTTCGCACATTCCGCTCGACGACGCGAAGACCTACGAGCTTTACGCCTCGGCCAGAACAGTGGCGGTGTTCCAGGTGGAAAGTGCCGGCATGCAGGATGCGCTTCGGCGCATGAAGCCGACCTCGATCGAGGACATCGTCGCCCTCGTCGCGCTCTACCGGCCCGGGCCGATGGAGAACATTCCGAAATACTGCGATGTCAAGAACGGCCATGCGAAGCGCGAATCGATCCACCCGCTGATCGACCACATCCTCGACGAGACCCACGGCATCATCGTCTATCAGGAGCAGGTGATGCAGATCGCCCGCGAGATGGCCGGCTACTCGCTCGGCGAAGCGGACCTTCTGCGTCGGGCGATGGGCAAGAAGATCAAGGAGGCGATGGATGCCGAGCGGCCCCGCTTCATAGAGGGAGCGAAGAAGCGCGGGGTGGACGAGGCCAAGGCGCTCGAGGTGTGGCACCTGCTCGAGAAGTTCGCCAATTACGGTTTCAACAAGTCCCACGCCGCAGCCTATGCCGTCGTCAGCTACCAGACCGCCTGGCTCAAGGCCAATCACCCGGTCGAGTTCATGGCTGCGGTGATGAACTGCGACATCCACCTGACCGACAAGCTCCATGTCTATGCCGCCGAGGTCGAACGGCTCGGGATCGAGCTGGTGCCGCCCTGCGTCAACCGCTCGGGTGCGCGTTTCACGGTGCGTGAGGGGCGGATCCATTACGCGCTCGGGGCGCTGAAGAATGTCGGTGTGGAGGCGATGCGGCTGATCGAGACGGCCCGGGCCGACGGACCGTTCCTCGACCTTTGCGATTTCGCCAGCCGGGTCGAGCTCAAGCGCATCGGCAAGCGCCCCCTCGAGATGCTGGCGCGCGCGGGAGCCTTCGACTGCCTCGAACCCAACCGGCGCAAGGTGTTCGAGAGCGTCGAGGCGCTGATCGACCATTCGGCCGCCGTGCATGAGGCGCGCCGCTCGGCCCAGGTGTCGCTCTTTGGCGCCGCCGGCGAGGATCTGCCGCCGCCGCGCCTGCCTTCGCCGCCCGACTGGCTGCCCGAGGAAAAGCTGGCCGAGGAACACGCCGCCGTCGGTTTCTACCTTTCGGGGCATCCGCTCGACGACTACATGCCGGCCCTCAGGCGCAAGGGCATCTTCACCCTGCGCGAGCTGGCCCGCAAGGCCGCGGGCGGGCGTTCGGTGACGGGGCGGATTGCCGGCATGGTCGCCTCGATCAAGCGGCGCAAGTCGGCCAGAGGCAACGCCTTCGCCTTCGTTTCCCTGTCCGATCCCACGGGGTTCTACGAGGTCACCTGCTTCTCCGATCTGCTGGCGCAGGCCGGCGACGCGCTCGAGCCCGGTTCGAAAGTGGTGCTGGCGGTGGAAGGACAGCTCGAGGGCGATGAGCAGCTCAAGCTTCTTGCCCGCGGTGTCGAGCCGCTCGACGGGGCGGTGGCCGACGCCGCCCCGGCCGGCCTCCGGGTTTTTCTCGGCGATGTCGAGGCGGTGGAGGCGGTGGCGGAGCTTCTGGGGCGGGTGCGTCGGCAGATCGAGAGCCGTGCCCGCGGCCCGGTGCATCTGTGCCTCACCGCCCCCGATCTGCCGGGCGAGGTCGAGGTGGCGGTGGGCGACGGCTACCCCGTCACCCCCGATGTTCGCAAGGCGTTGAAGAGCCTGCCCGGCGTTCTCACGGTCGAGGAGTTCTGAGGGGCTGCAGGAGATGGGGCCATGACGATCGGGATCGTCGATCAGGGCAGGGTGCGGGTCGTCACCATCACCCGGCCCGACAGGCGCAACGCCGTCGATCCGGCCACAGCCGAGGCGCTGTTCGAGGCGTTCCGGGCCTTCGATGCCGACGACCGGCTGTCCGTAGCCGTCCTCACCGGGGCCGGCGGTGACTTCTGCTCCGGTTTCGATCTCGAGGCCGCCGCTTCCGGTGACGCGCGCGCCTGGATTGCCCGCTGCGCCATTCCCGAAGACTGGGCCGATGCCGCCCGCGAGCCGCTGCCGGGGCCGATGGGGCCGACGCGGCTGGTGCTCCGCAAGCCCGTCATTGCCGCGATCGAGGGGCATGCAGTGGCCGGCGGGCTCGAACTGGCGCTGTGGTGCGACATGCGCGTGGCGGCCGAGACGGCGGCCTTCGGGGTCTATTGCCGCCGCTGGGGCGTGCCGCTGATCGACGGCGGCACGGTCCGTCTGCCGCGGCTTGTCGGCGAGGGCCGTGCCCGCGATCTGATCCTCACCGGTCGGCGGGTTCCGGCAGCGGAGGCCCATGCCATCGGTCTTGTCGACCGGCTGGTGCCCGAGGGGGAGGCCCTGGCAGCGGCGCTGGCCCTGGCCGAGGATCTCGCCCGCTTCCCCCAGGGCTGCCTCCGGGCCGACCGGGCATCGGTCGGCCTCGACGGACGGGAACTGGCCCGCCGGCTCCGGCGCGAATGGCGTTCGATCGAGGTGCTCGAGACCGAGGGCATCGCCGGCGCGGCCCGTTTCGTCGCCGGAGCCGGCCGGGGCGGGGCCTTCGACTGAGGGCTGCTGCCGTTCCCGCTCCCGCACCCCGTCTGCCCCTTTCGGGAGGAGGTCGTTTCGGCCGGGTGACGGATGCCGCAGCCCGCCTCTTTTCAGTAATGGGGCGGAGGCTTGTCGGTGAAGACGGCCTGCCCGCCGGCCTCGAACTGGGCCTCGGCGGCCTGTTCGAGGAGGAGGTTCAGTTGCCGTTCGAGGGTTTCGATTGCCGTTCCCTGACGGCGCACGACATCGGACGGCGTCTCCAGCTCGCGGGCGAGATGGGCGCTTTCCTCCTCCAGCCGCTCCACCCGCGCCCGAAGAGAGGCGAGCGAAGCGTCGATGGTATCCCCGTTGCGGATCTTCGTCATGGCCAAGCGATGACATGACGCGACCGGCAGGGCAAGCCCGGTCCGGGCGCCTTCCGGCCGGCCGCTGCCGCCTGCACCTGCCTTGCGTTGGCCCGCAGGGGGCTCGGGGCCCGTCTGCCGGTTGAAGCGGGCCCTGGTGCATGCAGGATGCACAGGCGGTCTTGCGGGCTCCGCGGCGCTGCCTGCGAAGCCCCTCGGCAGAAAGAACACCCATCCCTTCCCCCCTCTTCCTCCTCGAGAACGCCTCCCGCCTGCCTTGCCCGTCCCCCGCCCTTCGGCTAGGAGAGCGGCAATGCCCGCGCCGGGCAGGGCAAGGCGGATATGACGTGATGGCCAGGAACAAGGCGAAGAAGGAAAGGCGGCCGCGGGCGGCTCCGCCCAAGGGCTTTCGCGACTGGTTCGGCGAGGATGTGCTGCGCCGGGCTGAGATGCTCGAGAGGATCCGCGAGGTCTATCATCTGCACGGTTTCGAGCCGCTTGAGACGCCGGCGGTGGAGACGGTGGAAGCGCTTGGCAAGTTCCTGCCCGATGTCGACCGGCCCAATGAAGGTGTCTTCGCCTGGCAGGAAGAGGATGGCGAGTGGCTGGCGCTGCGCTACGACCTGACCGCCCCTCTTGCCCGGGTCTATGCCCAGTTCCGCAACGATCTGCCCACCCCCTATCGCCGCTATGCCATGGGACCGGTCTGGCGCAACGAGAAGCCGGGGCCGGGACGCTTCCGCCAGTTCTGGCAGTGCGACGCCGACACTGTCGGCGCCCCTTCGGTTGCGGCCGACGCGGAGATCGCCGCCATGCTGGCCGACGCGCTCGAGGCGGTGGGGATCGACCGTGGCGACTACCTCATCCGCATCAACAACCGCAAGGTGCTGAACGGGGTGCTCGAGGCGGCGGGCCTTCTCGATCCGGCCGATCCGGACGCCCATGCCGAGGCCCGCGGCGTCGTGCTGAGGGCGATCGACAAGCTCGACCGGCTCGGAGAGGAAGGAGTGCGAGCCCTTCTCGGGGAGGGGCGCAGGGATGAGAGCGGCGATTTCACCCGCGGCGCCGGTCTCACGGACGAGCAGGCAGAACTCGTCATGGCCTTTACCGCTGCGCGTCGCGGCTCGGGGAGCGAGACACTTGCCCGGCTCGGCGAACTCGTGGGGCGGTCGGAGACCGGCCGCGAGGGGGTGGCGGAGCTCGAGACCATCGCCGCCCTTCTCGAGGGGCAGGGCTATGGCAGCGACCGGATCCTCATCGACCCGTCGGTGGTCCGCGGTCTCGGCTACTATACCGGGCCGGTCTTCGAGGCCGAGCTTAC
>WFPA01000050.1 GCA_015487815.1 Albidovulum sp. | reverse complement strand
TGATCATGCCGGTGGGCGCCCCGTCGATGGCCGAAGCGGTGCGCTGGGGGTCGGAAGTCTTCCATGCCCTGAAGAAGGAGCTCGCGGGCCGCGGCCTGTCCACCGCAGTGGGCGACGAGGGCGGCTTCGCCCCGGCCCTTTCCTCCACCCGCGAGGCGATCGAGGTGATCCTGACCGCGATCGAGACGGCCGGCTACCGCCCCGGCGAGGACATCCACCTCGCCCTCGATTGCGCGTCGACCGAATATTATCACGATGGAAGATATGTGCTCGCGGGCGAGGGACGCAGCCTTTCCCGCGAGGAAAATGTCGCCTGGCTCGCCGATCTCGTTTCGGCCTACCCGATCATCTCGATCGAGGATGGCTGCGCCGAGGATGACTGGGAAAGCTGGAAAATGCTGACCGAGGCGATCGGTGAGCGGGTGCAGCTCGTGGGCGACGATCTCTTCGTCACCAACCCGGAGCGGCTCGCCCGCGGCATCGCCGAAGGCGCGGCCAACGCCCTTCTCGTCAAGGTCAACCAGATCGGCACGCTGACCGAGACGCTGGCGGCCGTCGAGATGGCCCACAAGGCGGCCTATCGCAACGTGATGAGCCACCGCTCGGGCGAGACCGAGGACACCACCATCGCCGATCTCGCCGTGGCCACCAATTGCGGGCAGATCAAGACCGGCTCGCTCTCGCGCTCGGACCGGCTGGCGAAATACAATCAGCTCATCCGCATCGAGGAAGAGCTCGGCGAGACCGCCCGCTACGCCGGCCGCGCAGTGCTCAAGGGCTGAGAGGGAAAGGCCCTCAGCCCTGCCACCTGCACACTCATGACCGCCGCTGCGCCACATGGCTGCCCGGAAATGGCCGCATTTCCGGCGAAATGATCGTTCATGCATGGGAGCCGCATCAGGCATTGTCTCGCCTGCACGAGTCCGGCGGCTGGAACCGCCCCACGAAATCGCATCCCATGTCCCAGAACCCGGAAACATATTTCGATCTTGGCGCCATCTTCCGCGGAGCGGGAGAGCGGCTCGTCGCCGCCTGGGAAAGAGGGGTGAACGGGGTGGGCACGCTTCTCGACCCTGCCACGTTCCTTCACCCCGGCACGCTCCGCGGCGAGGCCCTGGCGCCCGAAGAACGCACCGCCCTCATGGTCGCCGGCGGCGCGGTGCTGCTCCTCGTCGTCCAGGCGCTCTGGCTGCGCATCAACCGCTACCGCTTCGGCAGGAAGCCGAAGCGGAAGAACGGCGATGGCTGAGGAAACGGAAAAGGGGCCGGGAAAACCCGGCCCCTCCCATCATCCATCCCCGAGAGGGAAACGGATCACTTCAGCGCCTTGTCGGTGATCATGTGGGTCCAGGCGCCTTCGGGCCGCTTGGTGATGACCGGGTCGGAGCCACCCGAAAGTAGGATGTTCACCGTGCGCTCGTAGTCGGCCGGATCGAGCTCGCCCGAGGAACCGGCGGTGAGCTTGGCGATCTCGCCCATCATCCGCACCTGGTGCCGCAGGGTCTGGGCACCGGTCTCGTCATTGTCGAGCACGATCTCGGCCGCCTCCTTCTGGTTCTTCTCGGCCCAGCGCCAGCCCTTCATCGAGGCGCGGACGAAGCGCACGAGCTTGTCCACCATCTCCGGGTCCTTGAGGCTGTCCTCGAGCACGTAGAGCCCGTCCTCCAGCGTCGCCACGCCCATGTCCTCATACTTGAAGGTGACGAGGTCCTCGGGCTTGAGCCCGGCATCGATCACCTGCCAGTATTCGTTGTAGGTCATGGTCGAGATGCAGTCGGCCTGCTTGTTGAGCAGCGGATCGACGTTGAACCCCTGCTTGAGAACCGTCACCCCGTCGGGCCCGCCACTGGTGGGAATGCCGAGCTTCGACATCCAGGCGAGGAACGGATACTCGTTGCCGAAGAACCACACGCCGACCGTCCGCCCGCGCAGATCCTCGGGTTTGCGGATGCCGGTTTCCTTGCGGCAGGTCAGCATCATGCCCGAGCGCTTGAAGGGCTGGGCGATGTTGACGAGCGGCAGCCCGCGCTCGCGCGAGGCCAGTGCCGAGGGCATCCAGTCGATGATCACGTCGGCGCCCCCGCCGGCGATCACCTGGGCCGGGGCGATGTCGGGGCCGCCCGGCTTGATGGTGACGTTGAGCCCCTCTTCCTCGTAGAACCCCTTGTCCTTGGCGACGTAATAGCCCGCGAACTGGGCCTGGGTGACCCATTTGAGCTGCAAGGTCAGATCGTCCTTCCCGGCGCTCGCCGGCGCGGCAAGGCCGAGGGCGGCAAGGCCCGCCAGGGCCGTCTTCATCAGTTTCTTCATGGTCTTGCTCCCTGTTGGTCTTCTTGGTGGCACATGCGAAGTCGCGATGCGGGGAATGTTCCCCATGCTCCGGCTCCTGCCGGCAGACCTGCCCCTTCCGTCCGGGCTCCGGGCCCGGTTGTTCCGCCGTGATGCCCCCGAGGGCACATCGGCACATCTGGTCGTTCCATTCCCTTCAGCCCCTCCTTTGCGACGGATGCCAGAAGGTGAGGCGCTTCTCGACCACGGCCACCGCCCCATAGAACAGCGAACCGGCCAGCGCGGCAACGGCAATCTCGGCCCAGACCATGTCGAGGGCAAGCCGGCCGACCTCGGTCGAGATGCGGAATCCCATGCCGCGGATCGGCGAGCCGAAGAATTCGGCAACGATGGCGCCGATCAGGGCAAGGGTGGTCGAGATCTTGAGGCCGTTGAAGATGAAGGGCAGTGCCGCCGGCAGGCGCAGCTTCGTCAGCGTCTGCCACCATGTGGCGTTGTAGGTCTGCATCAGCTCGAGCTGGATCGGCTCGGCCGCCCTGAGCCCCTCGACCGTGTTCACCAGCATCGGGAAGAAGACCATGATGGTGACCACGGCGGCTTTCGACTGCCAGTCGAAACCGAACCACATCACGAGGATCGGCGCAGTGCCGATGATCGGCAGCGCGGCGACGAAATTGCCCACCGGCAGCAATCCCTTCTGCAGGAAGGGCGAGCGATCGACGACGATCGCGGTGAGAAAGGCGGCGGCGCATCCGATCAGATAGCCCGTGAGCGCGCCCTTCACGAAGGTCTGGACGAAATCTTCCCACAGGATCGGCAGGGACTGGGAGATCCGCACGGCGATCTGGCTCGGAGCCGGCAGGATCACCGCCGGCACGGAAAGGCCGCGGACGATGCCCTCCCAGAGCACCAGGAGGGTGATGCCGAAGAGCGCCGGCACCACCAGCCGCACCACGCGACTTTCCGACCAGGCGGAGGCGGCGAGCTTCACATTGGCCCAGAAGGCCGCGAGCCAGAAGCCGATGGCGAAGGCGAGCCAGAAGGAATTGGCGGTCATCGGACAAACCCCATGCGCTTGAGCACCCGGTTCTGGACGAGGCCGATGACGCCGACCAGAGCGGCCGCTAGGATCGCCGCCATGAAGAGCGCCGCCCAGATCTGGATCGTCTGGCCGTAATAGCTGCCCGAAAGGAGCCGCGCCCCGAGGCCGCGGATCGCCCCGGTCGGCAGCTCGGCGACAATGGTGCCGATGAGCGCCGCCGCCGCCCCCACCTTCAGCGAAGTGAAGAAATAGGGCATCGAGGCCGGCAGACGCAGCTTCCAGAAGACCTGCCAGCGCGAGGCGTTGTAGGTCTTCATCAGGTCGATGAGGATGCGGTCGGGCGAGCGCAGCCCCTTCACCATGCCGACCACCACCGGGAAGAAGCACAGATAGGCCGAGATCAGCGCCTTGGGAATGAGACCGGTGATGCCGACCGAGTTCAGGACCACGATCACCATCGGCGCGATGGCGAGGATCGGCACGGTCTGCGAAGCGATGGCCCAGGGCATCACGCTCATGTCCATCGCCCGGTTGTGGACGATGCCGACCGCCAGGAGCAGCCCCGTCACCGTGCCGATGAGAAAGCCGAGCAGCGTCGGCGCCAGCGTCACCCAACTGTGGAAGAAAAGCGACCGCTTGGAGGTGAGCTTCATCCCCAGCGTGGCATGCCAGAGTTCGGCGATCACCTGATGGGGCGCCGGCAACTTGGGCCGGTCCTGGCTCATGGTCTTCTCGATGATCTCCCACAAGCCGACCGAGTGGCCGGCGCGTTCGGCCTGATCGAGCACCCATTGGGCGTTGAGCCAGATGGCGGCGATATACCACAAAGCCAGGATCGCCAGCACCACGGTGAGGATGGGCAGGATGCGATTCATGGCCATGCCTCCACCTTCCCCTTGCCGACAATTTCCGCCGCCGTGTCCAGGGTGACGCTCTCGCCATCGACCCGATCCGTCACCGTGGCAAGCACCACGACGGCCTTCCCCACATGGGAGGGCGGGGTGCGCAGGTCGAAGACCTGTGCGCCGAAGATGCCATTGGCCGGCTTGTGGAGTTTCTTCAGCCCGCAGGTGCCGTTGACCGCTTCCTGGCGCCGCCCGTCAGGGTGCACGCACGCGAGGCGGCCGCGGAGCCCGATTGCCTGCCAGACGGGCTTTCCCTTGCGGAAGAAGGCCACGGAAAGGAGCGGGCTGCCGGCCCGGACCCGGGACCGAACCGGCAGCTGGACATGGGCCTGTGCGGGGGTATCCCACAGCTTGTGGAAGGCGGCACTGGTCATCGGCAACAGAGCGGAGATGACGGCGAGCCGGCCATCGCCCCCTTCGGCCATCGGTCCGAACCGCTGGGCGGCTGCCGGATGGAGGGGCAGTGCCAGCAGACAGGTGCTCAGGAGAATGCGCAGCCCCCTAGTCATAGGCATGCCCCTTCCTGAGCCCTTCGCGCACCTTGTGGGCGATGGCAAGGAATTCCGGCGTGTCGCGGATGTCGAGCGGCCGCTCCTCGGGCAGGGTGTTCTCGATCACCTCGATCACCCGCCCCGGCCGCGGACTCATCACCACGATGCGTGTCGAGAGATAGACCGCCTCGGGAATCGAGTGGGTGACGAAAAGAATGGTCTTGTCCGTCTTCTTCCACAGGGCGATCAGCTGTTCGTTGAGATGGTCGCGGACGATCTCGTCAAGCGCACCGAAGGGCTCGTCCATCAGGAGGATACCCGCATCGAAGGACAGCGCCCGGGCGATCGAGGCGCGCTGCTGCATGCCCCCCGAGAGCTGCCAGGGATACTTCCTGCCAAAGCCGGAAAGATCGACGAGATCGAGCACTTCGGCAATCCGCCGCTCCTGCTCGCCCTTCTCGAATCCCATGATCTCGAGCGGCAGGCGGACATTGCCGGCGATGGTGCGCCAGGGCAGGAGCCCCGGTGCCTGGAAGACATAGCCGTAGGCGCGGGCGCGGCGGGCCTCGTCGGGCGTCATGCCGTTGACGAGGATCTCGCCCCCCGTCGGCTGCTCGAGCCCGGCGACCACCCGCAGGAAAGTGGTCTTGCCGCAACCCGAGGGGCCGATGAAGGAGACGAACTCGCCGCGGCTTATGTCGAGATCGACATCCTTGAGCGCGTGCACCGGCCCGTCGCGGGTCTCGAAGGTGAGCGAGAGCCTGCGGGCACGGATGACGGGCTCGGCGCCATGCCCTGCCGTTCGCGGCGCGGCGGCGCGCCCTTCCCCGTTCTTCGTGGTGGCAGCAGTTTCCATGTCCTCTCCATCTTTCCCGACGGGCCCGCACGGAACCCGGTCGCCCATTCTGCCGGTCGCGCCGATCTCACACGCCGCTTGCGGGGATGCCCGTGCGCTCCACCGGGCGCGGCGCGGTGAGCTCCTTCCAGGTCGAGAGCGCCCGGTTGACCGGCCCGTTGGGCTTGCGGGCGACGAAGCGGCCGTGGCCTTCCTCGGTCTTCACCTCGTTCTCGACGATCGCGACCTTGCCGCGGGTGAGCACGAAGCGCGGCAGCCCCGTCACCTCGAATCCCTCGAACACGTTGTAGTCGATCGCCGATTGCTGAGTCTCGGCCGAAATCGTCTTCGAGCGGTTCGGATCCCACACCACGATGTCGGCGTCCGCTCCCTCGATGATCGCGCCCTTCTTCGGATAGAGGCCGAGGATCTTGGCGATGTTGGTCGAGGTGACGGCCACGAACTCCTCGGGTGTCAGCCGCCCGGTGCGCACGCCGTGGGTCCACAGGAGCGGCATCCGGTCCTCGAGGCCGCCGGTGCCGTTGGGGATCTGGGTGAAATCGCCGAGCCCCATGCGCTTCTGCTCGGTGGTGAAGGCGCAATGGTCGGTGGCCACGACCGAGAGCGAACCCGACATGAGCCCGGCCCAGAGGCTGTCCTGATGCTTCTTGTTGCGGAAGGGCGGCGACATCACCCGCCGGGCGGCATGGTCCCAGTCGGGGTGAAAATACTCGCTCTCGTCGAGCACCAGATGCTGGATCAGCGGCTCGCCCCACACCCGCTTGCCCTGGGCGCGGGCCCGGCGGATCGCCTCATGGGCCTCCTCGCAGGAGACATGGACGATGTAGAGCGGCACGCCCGCCATGTCGGCGATCATGATCGCCCGGTTGGCCGCCTCCCCCTCGACCTCGGGCGGGCGCGAGAACGCATGGGCTTCGGGGCCGGTATTGCCTTCGGCGAGGAGCTTGGCCTGAAGCTCGGCCACCACGTCGCCGTTCTCGGCATGAACGAGGGCGATGGCACCGAGCTCCGCAAGGCGCGAGAAGCTGGCATAAAGCTCGTCGTCATTGACCATCAGCGCGCCCTTGTAGGCCATGAAGTGCTTGAAGGAGGTGATGCCGCGATCGACCACATCCTTCATTTCGTCGAAAACCTGCTCCCCCCACCAAGTGACGGCCATGTGGTAGGAGTAGTCGCAATTGGCCCGGGTGGACTTGTTGTCCCAGCGCTTGAGGGCGTCGAGCAGCCCTTCGCCCGGATTGGGCAGGGCGAAATCGACCACCATTGTGGTGCCGCCGGAGAGCGCCGCGCGGGTGCCGGATTCGAAATCGTCCGAGGAATAGGTGCCCATGAAGGGCATCTCGAGATGGGTATGCGGGTCGATGCCCCCGGGCATCACGTAGCAGCCCGTGGCATCCAGCACCTCGTCGCCCGAAAGATTCGGGCCGATCTCGGCGATCACGCCGTTCTCGATCCGCACATCGGCCTCATAGCTGCGATCGTGGGTGACGATGGTGCCGCCCTTGATGACCGTGCTCATGTTGTCCTCCCTGTTGTCCGTGGCCCCCGCGGCTTCCGTGGCCGCCTGTCGGGGCGGTTGTCGTCAT
>WFPA01000049.1 GCA_015487815.1 Albidovulum sp. | reverse complement strand
GGCTTCAGGGAATTTTCCTGACAACTCCTGATCCCTTATGCCGGAGTATATCCTTTTGAAGCAAGGGGATTAATGATGCCTTCTGAAGGCGTATGAAACATTGGTATGGCGGACACTCTCTCCGCCACTCCCTTTCAAGTGATTTCATGTGATTGTGGAGGAACGGGAAAGCCGTTCCTGCTCAAGGCGCAGGCCCGTGCGGGTTTGGTGCCCGCAACCGGCATGGGCGCATCCCTTCGTGAACCGAACTCTCAGCCCCGCCGTCGGTTCGAGCGGGCCTGCCAGCGGCGAAAGGGCAAGCCTGCATCCGCCGGATGTCGTGTCTCTGCCGCTGCCTCTGCCTCTGCCTCTGCCTCTGCTTCTGCTTCCCTTGCCGATCTCAGGGGTTGTGCCGGTCAACCATTGCCCATTGTGGATGCAGATCCGGCAAGCCCTTTCTCTTCGAGGCCGTTCTTCCCCGGCCCTCGTGTCTGCCCGGATCTGGCAGATTCCATCAACCAGATGATTTCGGGCGGATTGTCACGATCGGATGGCGGAGACGATGGGATTCGAACCCACGAGGCCCCGTTAAGGGCCTACTCCCTTAGCAGGGGAGCGCCTTCGACCACTCGGCCACGTCTCCACCGACGGATTTAGCGATTGCGACCGGGCATGACAAGGCCTGCAATCAGCGGGCCGGGGGTTATTTCGGGGGATTGCCGCGCCGCCGCGCACGCGGGAGAGCGCAGGGGTGTATCCGGGCCGTCACGGTTCGGGACAGTTCGCCATGCGCGCAGGGAAAGGCCAGCGCATGCAAGGTCGTTCCTTGCGGGTATCCATGCCGAGAGCGCGGGGGACATCGGTCGCCTCGATCAAGATGTCTGTCGATACCGCATCGCCGCATGTGCAGGGGAGAGACCTGAACGGGGAGGATACTGCGTCGGCCGCCGGTGCGGTGGCGGGGCGTTGTCCGGCTTTGGCAGCGGCCACCGGCCGGGGCTGGCCGGTCGGGAGCGGTGGCATTCCGCAAGAACCTGCACCGGCCCATTGGCAAAAGCCGGTGGCAGGCTCATTCCCCGGATGGAGGAGGGACGGGCCGGCTGCCCCGCCACGGCGCCGAGACTGCGGCCGGGGCAGGGGGAGAGGCCGGGGCAGGGGTCGCTGGCCCCATCCTGCGGGGTGCATGGCAGCGGTGGGCCCTGTCAGCCGCAAGCGAAGGAATGTGGGGCCGGGTGCGGCAGGCTCAGCCTTCTTCGGCACCTTCCGGGTCGTTCTTCCGCTCGATCGGCGCATCCGTGCCGACGGGCTCGCCGAAGCCATGCATCCGCTTGGCCCACTGGAAGGCGACGAAAAGCCCCTTCATCCGCGGCAGCATCCACAGCGAGAAGCCGGTGAAGGCGGTCGAGAAGCCCACGGCCACGACCAGCGGGTTCGGGTCGAAGAAGGTGTAGGTCGCCATCAGGAAGGGGGCCATCACATGACCGCCGACAAGGATGGTGGTATAGGCAGGGCCGTCATCGGCCCGGTGATGATGGAGCGGTTCGTCGCAGACCACGCAATGGTCATGGGTCTTGAGATAGGCGCGCATCAGCGGGCCCTGGCCGCAACGGGGGCATTTGAGGCGCCATCCGTTCCTGAGGGCCGGGCCGAGGGGGCGTTCACCGCCGTCATCCTCTTCGCTCCTGCGGGACAGGACGAGTTCCGGGGCAAGGGGGGAGACCTGGGTCATGGGAGCCTCGTTGCTGGGCGGGTGGTACGTTTCCGGGTGCTCTCCGGCCCTGCATGGTGCGAGCCGTTGCCCACAGGATAGGCCGAGGCGGTGCCGGGGCCATGCTGACGAAGTGTCACATACCCGCATGGCCGTATGGCACGGGATCAATTCCCGGTGATGGACGCGCGGAAGGGGGGACGGATGCGAGGGCTGCCCTGCAGGAGGCGCGGCTGCCGCATGAGGAGGCAGAGATCCGCCCTCAGCCACCGCCATCCGTCCGGTCGTCCCGGGCGGCTCCCTTTCGTCCTTCACCGATTCGCGGTTCGGTGCCGGCAAGGAGCCGGGCGATGTTGGCACGGTGGCGCCACCAGATGAGGACAGCGAGAACGGCAGCCAGAAGAGCTATGTCGCTGCGGCCGAGAAACGCCGCCCAGAGTGGCGCCAGAGCTGCGGCCACGAGGGCCGAGAGCGAGGAGATGCGGAAGACGAGGGCGACGGCGAGCCAGCTCCCGCAGGCGGCGATTCCGGTCGTCGGGTCGAGGGCGAGGAGCGTGCCGAGAAAGGTTGCGACTCCCTTGCCGCCGCGAAAGCCGAGCCAGAGCGGGTAGCAATGACCGAGGAAGGCGGCGAGGCCGGCGACCTGGGCGGCATCTTCGGCCGCGATCTGCCGGGTGATCAGCACCGCCGCCGCACCCTTGCCGCTGTCGAGAATCAGGGTGAGAAGCGCGGCGAGGCGGTTGCCCGTCCGCAGCACGTTGGTCGCGCCGATATTGCCCGAGCCGATTCGCCGGATGTCGCCGAGGCCGAAGATCCGGGCGATGACGAGGCCGAAGGGGATGGCGCCGAGGAGATAGCCGAGCACCGCCGCGAGGGCGAGATGGCTCGGCGGCGAGAGAAGGGCGGGCCAGAGATCGGCGGTCATGTGCATTGTCCCCTGTCCTTTCCGGGCACTGCCGGCGCATCGGGCATGATGCAGACCGTGGCCGCCGGTGCAAGGGTGGATGCGTTGGGTCTGTGCGCCTTCGGGCCTTCTGGTGCTCAGCCGGTGGCAGAGAGGGGAGGGCATCCCGGCAGGCGGTTGAATGGAGAGCGGAGCGAGGGTGGGCCGTCGGGGGCGTGCAGACCCGTCGGGCAGGTGCGGCGCAAGAGGCCGCTTCGGCTGTTCTGTGGCGAGGCGAAGGCCGTCCTGCCGGGAGGGGCGAGGGCAGGCAGAGGTGCAGCGAGAGCCGGCGGTGGGAGAGGCCATCGGCTGTGCCGCGTCTCATTGCCGATGTCTGCACGCGGGCCTCGGCCGACCCCGGGCCTTGCCGACGCAGGTGGAACGGCCCTTGCCGGCATGTTCACGGACGGG
>WFPA01000048.1 GCA_015487815.1 Albidovulum sp. | reverse complement strand
GCCCGACGAGATCGCCCTCGAGCGCCATTTCTACCTCGTGCGCCATGCCGACGACCGGCTGTCGGAGCGCGACAACCGCCTCGCCGCCCTCATCGCCGACGGCATCCGCGCCGAGATCGCCCGGCTTGAGGCACAGGTGGCGCAAAGCGAGGCGGCGGCACCCTCTGCCGGCCCGCGGATCCGGCCGCTCTAGAGCGGGATGATCCCGGGCGAAGCCGCCCAGCGCGCCGTGCGCCTGCATCGGGAGCGGAAGCCGTGAGTCGAGGGCACATACCGGCCCGGTGGAGGGCGCCCGGCCATGGCCGCCGGGCAGGACGGCAGGGCACGGCAGCACCTTTGCATGAGATTGGCGTGACCGCGGCACAGCGCATCATGCTCCGGCCGGCGCCCGGCCCGGGCGGGGCGCCCTTGCGACGCCCTGTTCGCCCCTGAGCGGCGGGGGCCCGCCCCGGCTACTGCCCGGCGGCGCCGGCGGCGCTGCCGTCGCCCAGGAGCAGGGCCGAGGCGATGCCGAGGAAGGTGAAGAAGCTGACGATGTCGGTGATGGTGGTGACGAAGGGGCCCGAGGCCACCGCCGGATCGACACCGAACTTCGCCAGCACCAGCGGAATGACGATGCCGCCCACCGCCGCCGCCGCCAGCGTCAGCACCATGGCAATGCCGATCACCACGCCGAGCATCGGTTCGCCGAACCACCACCAGCTGATGAGTCCCATCACGAGGGCGAAGGCGAGGCCGTTGAGCAGTCCCACCACCAGCTCGCGCCGGATCACCCGCCAGGCGTTTGACGGGGTGATGTCCTTGGTGGCGATACCGCGCACCGCCACCGTCATCGACTGGGTGCCGGCATTGCCGCCCATCGAGGCGACGATCGGCATCAGCACCGCCAGGGCGACATAGGCATCGATCGCGTCGGAGAACCAGGAGATGACGATCGAGGCCAATATCGCCGTGATCAGGTTGACGAAGAGCCAGGTGAAGCGGTCGCGGACAATGTCGGTGATGGTGTCGGAGATGCTCTCGTCACCCACACCGGCAAGGCGCAGCATGTCCTCGGCCGCTTCCTCGTCGAGCACTTCCATGGCGTCGTCGATGGTGATGACGCCGATCAGCCGGCCGTCCCCGTCCACCACCGGCGTGGTGATGAGGTGATACTGGTTGTAGAGATAGGCCACATCTTCCTGCGGCATCTCCGCCGGGATCGGGTGGAAGTTGTCGTCGGTGATGTCTGAGAGCTTCACGTTCCGCTTCGAGGCGAGAAGCCGCCCCAGCGGCACGATGCCGACCGGGTGATGGCGCGGATCGACGAGGATGACGTGGTAGAACTCCTCGGGCAGCTCCTCGGCGGCGCGCAGATAGTCGATCGCCTGGCCCACCGTCCAGTGGGCCGGCATGGTGACCATCTCGCGCTGCATGAGCCGGGCGGCGGTGCCCTCGGGATATTCCAGCGCCTGCTCGACGGCGACCCGGTCGCTGTCCTCGAGCACCTCGAGGATTTCATCCTTCTGCTCCTCCTCGAGATCCTCGACGATGTCGATGACGTCGTCGGTCTCGAGCTCGCGCATGGTCTCGACCAGAACCTTGCGCGGCAGGTAGTCGATGATCTCCTCGCGCAGATCCTCGTCGAGTTCGGGCAGCACCTCCCCTTCGACGATCTCGGGATAGAGTGTGATCAGGGCGCGGCGTTCGGCCGGCGAGATCTGCTCGATGATGTCGGCGATGTCGGCCTCATGGAGCGGGGCGGCGAGTTCCGCCACCTTCTCGCGATCCCCGGCCTCGACAGCGGCGCGGATGGCCTCGACCAGCTCGGGCGAGATGCCGAAGCGGGTCGGGGAGGTTTCGGCAATGGCCGTCTCCTGCATGGTGCCCTCCTGTCGGTGATGCTGGCGCCCCCGGGCTCTCGGCCCCGTCACCTGGCAGCCTCATATAGGAAGACGCGCCGGATTTGCACCCTCGGGATGCGAATTTGTCACCGGGAAGGGGTGAATGGCCGTGCCGGGGAAGGCGGAGCCGGCCCGGGGCGGCGTGCGAGAACGTTCGCACCGGTGCCTCGGGCCGGCAGAGGGCCGATCAGAGGGCTGTGTCTTTCCGGGCGCAGGCGGGGCGCCGACGCTCAGCGCAGGAGGAGAGCGTCCGTGAAGCATTCCCTGCGGGCCCGGGCGAGGGCCGGGGCCGCTTCTTCACCGGAGGCGAAGGGGCCGAGGATGACGGTGGCGAAGCGGCGCCCGCCACGGCTGAAGCGGTGAATGCGGGCCGGGAAGCCGAGAGCGGCGAAGCGGGCGCGGGCGCTCTCGGCTCTGCCGGGCGCGGCGAAGGTGGCCAGCTGGATCCGCACCGGGGCCGGGGCCGGCAGGGTGATGGCGGGGTCGGCATCGGAGTGCACCGCCGGGCCGTCGAGGACCATCGCCAGCACCAGCCGGGCCGCGTGCGACGGAGGGCGGGGCGTGGCATAGGGCGGCAGCGGGTCGCGCGTCAGCGCCGCCGCAGACACCGCCCCGGTCTTCGGCCCGGTGGTGGCGAGACGCAAACCGCCTTTCCGGCGCTTCACGGGCGCCGTCGGGGCCGAGCGGCTCGAGAGGGTGGCGACGGGCCGGTGACGGATCTCGGGACGCAATCGACGCGGCAGATCGTCGGTCCAGATCTGCGCCATGGCGGCATCCCCGGCATCGGTACCGACGGCCCGCCACGGGTTGAAACGCTCGAGCGGGACTTCCGGCCGGTATCCTTCGGGCAGGGTGACGGCATAGGCACCGTTGGGCTCCCGCAGCGAGCGGCGCGGCGGCGTCTTCGCAAGGAGCCGCGCAAAGCTTCCCGACCCGCTCGGGACGGCAGCAGCGGCGCGCATGGAGCGCGGGGTCGAAAGGGCGGAACTCTCGGCGCTCCCGGACGGCGTTTCAGGCAGGGTGCCGATCGGCAGGTAGTGGCACTTGCCGTCGGATCTGAGCTCCCAGCCTCCCTGGCAGATGAGACGGATGCGCCCGCCCGGCCGTGTGCGCTGCCTCATCATGCGCTGCGTCGTCCGACCGGCAGGCGCCCGGCGCGGCGCGGCGGCAACCGCCTTCCGGGGCGCCGGGCCGGTTGACGGCCCCACTTGCGTTCCACCGGGGGGCGCCTTCCCCGTGGCCGTCTGCGGCAGGCGGTGGCACTTGCGATCGGCCCGAAGCTCCCAGCCCGGGGGGCAGACGAGGCGGATGCGCTTGCCGGCCGGGGCGGAGAGGGCGGGCGGTGTTTTCGGTGCGGTAGCGGTCTCGGGTGGCACGGCGGGCGCCGCCTTCGCGGCCGTTTTCCTCGTGGCCGTCTGCGGCAGGCGGTGGCACTTGCGATCGGCCCGAAGTTCCCAGCCCGGGGGGCAGACGAGACGGATGCGCTTGCCGGCCGGGGCGGAGAGGGCGGCGGCCGGCCTGGTGCCCGCAGCCTTGCGCGGTGCCACGGGGGCCTTGCGGGGCGTCCGGGGCGGCTGGCGGGATGCGGCCGGCGGCTGGTCGGCCGGACGTGCCTTCTGCGTCGATGGCCGCGGCTTCTGCGGCGTCTTGCGCACGAGGGGGCTCTTTCCGGGTGCGAAGGTCGGCTTGTAGCCGCACAGGAGCCGTCCGCCGCGCGTGACCCGCGGCACCCAGACCACGCGGTTGCCAAAGCCGGCGCGCACGAAGACGCAGCCCCGGTTGTCGATGAACTGCCGTCCCTTGAAGCTGGGGGGCGGATAATTGGCGGGCCCGTCGATCTCCTTCAGGCTGCGGGCCGCGGCCGGTCCGGGCAGCAGCAGGAGCACGAGAAGGCACAGTGCGACGATCGCGATTGCACCCCCGGCCGCTGTCCCGGCCCACCGGCCGATGGCAGGCACCCGCGCCTTCGCGGCCTCCGTCATTGCCTCCCTCCGAGTCCTCCCGAGACCGGGATGGCTGCGCTCATGCGGTGCGTCTGCGCCCTGGACCATCGTTCTGCCCCTGCTTTGCTACAAGATGAACGATAGGGCGGGGGCAGTAAAGACAAAATCTGGGTGACGACGGCCTATTTTGTGCCGAACATGCGGTCGCCGGCATCGCCAAGGCCGGGCAGGATATAACCCTTTTCGTTGAGAGCGCGATCGAGCGAGGCGGTGGTGATCGGCACGTCGGGATGGGCCTCGCGCAGCGTCTCGACTCCTTCGGGGGCGGCCACGAGGCACAGCATGCGGATGTTGCGCGCGCCGGCCTCCTTCAGCATCGAGATCGCCGCCGCGGCCGAATTGCCGGTGGCGAGCATCGGATCGACGACGATCGACAGCCGGTCCCCGAGCTCGGCCGGTACCTTGAAATAGTATTTTACCGGCTGCAGCGTCTCCTCGTCGCGGTAGAGGCCGACGAAGCCGACCCGGGCCGAGGGGATGAGATCGAGCACCCCTTCGAGCATGCCGTTGCCGGCGCGCAGGATCGAGATCAGCGCCAGCTTCTTGCCCTTGAGCGTGGGGGCGTCCATCTCCTCGAGCGGGGTTTCGATCGGGGTGGTGGTGAGCGGCAGATCGCGCGTGGCCTCGTAGGCCAGCATGGTGGCGATCTCGCGCAACAGCTGGCGGAAGAGCGCCGAGGGCGTCTCCTTGCGCCGCATGATCGTCAGCTTGTGCTGCACCAGCGGGTGATCGATGATCGTCAGATGGGGGTGGGTCACGGGTCACGTCCTCCTGCGCTCGACTGGCTCCGGGATAACCGCCGCGTCCGCTTCCGGCAAGCGGCAAGTGGGCCGTCGGGCCCGGCGGCCGGCAGATGCCGGGCGGCGGCTGAAATGGAAAGGGGGGCGCCAGGCCTCCCTTCGTCAGCCGCGGCCGTTCTCAGCTGCGATATTCGATATCGACATAGTCGCGCGGTGTCGGCCCGGTATAGAGCTGGCGCGGCCGGCCGATCTTCTGGGTCGGGTCGGAGATCATCTCCTTCCACTGGGCGATCCAGCCCACGGTGCGCGAGAGCGCGAAGATCGGGGTGAACATCGAGGTCGGGAAACCGAGGGCCTCGAGGATGATGCCCGAGTAGAAATCGACGTTGGGATAGAGCTTCTTCTCGATGAAGTAGTCGTCCTCGAGGGCGATGCGCTCGAGTTCCTTGGCCACCTGAAGCGTCGGGTTGTTCTCGATGCCGAGCAGGCCGAGCACCTCGTCGGCCGACTTCTTGAGCACCTTCGCCCGCGGATCGAAATTCTTGTAGACCCGGTGGCCGAAGCCCATCAGGCGGAAGGGATCGGACTTGTCCTTGGCGCGCCTGATGTATTCGGGAATGCGATCGACCGTGCCGATCTCGCGCAGCATGTTGAGCGCGGCCTCGTTGGCGCCGCCATGGGCGGGCCCCCACAGGCAGGCGATGCCGGCGGCGATGCAGGCGAAGGGGTTGGCCCCCGAGGAGCCGGCGAGCCGCACCGTGGAGGTGGAGGCGTTCTGCTCGTGATCGGCATGAAGGAGGAAGATGCGGTCGAGCGCCCGGGCGATGATCGGATCGACCTCGTAATCCTCGGCCGGCACGGCGAAGCACATGCGCAGGAAGTTGGAGGCGTAATCGAGATCGTTGCGCGGATAGATGAAGGGCTGGCCGATCGAATACTTGTAGGCCATCGCCGCGATCGTCGGAATCTTGGCGATCATGCGGAAGGAGGCGATCTCCCGCTGCTCGGGGTCGTTGATGTCGGTGCTGTCCTGGTAGAAGGCCGACATCGCCCCGACCACGCCGACCATGATCGCCATCGGATGGGCGTCGCGGCGGAAACCGCGGTAGAAATAGTGCATCTGCTCGTGCACCATGGTGTGACGGGTGATGCGCTCCTCGAAATCCTCGAGTTCGGCCGCGGTCGGCAGGTCACCGTAAAGCAGGAGATAGGCCACCTCGAGATGGTGCGATTTCTCCGCCAGCTGCTCGATCGGATAGCCACGGTAAAGAAGGATGCCCCTGTCGCCGTCGATGAAGGTGATCTTCGATTCGCACGAGGCGGTCGAAGTGAAACCCGGATCGAAGGTGAAAACTCCTCCATCGGCATAAAGCCGACGAATATCAACGACATCGGGGCCCATCGTGCCATGCAGGACCGGCAGTTCGACCGCTTTTTCCGGCAGATCGAGCCGGGCCGTTTCCGCCTTGTGGGTCTCCTCGCTCATCCGTCTTCCTCCTTGTTTCGGGCGGCGGGGAGAGGGCGCTGCCGGCGCGCCGACGCAAGCCGTCAGCCGGCCGGGGCCGCGTTGTCTTCGCCTGCCGCCAAAGCCTGTTCGAGCCGCTCCAGCGTTTCCTCGCGCCCGAGCACCATCATCATGTCGAAGACGCTCGGACCGGTATTCGTGCCGGCGAGCGCCGCCCTGAGGGCCTGAGCCAGCGCCCCCATGCGCAACCCTTCCCGCTCGGCAGTCTCCCGCACGAGGGCTTCGAGCCTGTCGCGCTCCCAGCTAGCATTTTGCAGTTGCAGCGTCAATCGCTTCAGTATGCCATGGGATACGGAATTCCACGCCTTCGCTGCCTTCGTGTCCATCACGACGGGCGGCTCGAGCAGGGCGAATCGCGCCCCTTCGACGAGATCGCCCACCGTCTTCGCCCGCCCCTGCAGGAGCGGCAGCGCCGCCTCGAGAAGCGGCCGTTTCTCCTGCGGAATCGGAGGGCGACCGGTGGCGGCGAGCCAGTCGTCGATCGCTTCCATCAGCCGTGCGGGGCTGGCCGCGGCGATGTGAAGGCCGGAGATGTGGTCAAGCTTTCTGAAATCGAGCCTTGCCGGTGCCTTGTTGATGCCGTCGAGATCGAACAGGGCGACGAGTTCGTCGGTGGTGAAGAATTCCTGGTCGCCGTGGCTCCAGCCGAGCCGGGCGAGGTAGTTCCTCAGCGCCTCGGGCAGATAGCCCATCTTGCGATATTCCTCGATGCCGAGGGCGCCGTGGCGCTTGGAGAGCTTCTTGCCGTCCGGTCCGTGGATGAGCGGGATGTGGGCGAAGACCGGCACTTCCCAGCCCATGGCGTCGTAGATCAGCTTCTGCCGCGCGGCATTGGCGAGATGGTCGTCGCCGCGGATGATGTGGGTGACGCCCATGTCGTGATCGTCCACCACCACCGCCAGCATGTAGGTCGGCGTGCCGTCGGAACGCAGGAGCACCATGTCGTCGAGCTGGTCGTTCCGCCAGCGGACGGTGCCCTGCACCTTGTCCTCGATCACCGTCTCGCCCGTGCGCGGTGCCTTGAGGCGGACGACAAAGGGTGCGTCGGGGTGCTCGCTTGCGGGCACGTCGCGCCAGGGGCTCTCGAACAGCACCTTACGCCCCTCGGCCCGGGCCTTCTCGCGCGCCGCCTGCACCTCTTCGGGCGGGGTGAAGCACTTGTAGGCAAGGCCGCGGGCCAGGAGCTCTTCGGCCACTTCGCGGTGACGGTCGGCCCGGGCGAATTGCGAGATCGGCTCGCCGTCCCAGGCAAGGCCGAGCCAGTCGAGCCCCTCGATGATGGCGCGGGTGGCCTCTGGGGTCGATCGGGCGCGGTCGGTATCCTCGATCCTCAGGAGGAACCGGCCGCCATGGTGACGGGCGAAGAGCCAGTTGAACAGCGCCGTCCGTGCCCCGCCGATATGGAGAAAGCCGGTCGGGGAGGGGGCAAAGCGGGTCACGACCCGGTCGGGATGCGAATCCTGCATTCTCTTAACCTTTCCTAAAGGTTTCGGCGCGATGCTGGGCCTTGGCGGCGGCGCCCCGTCCATACGCCATCACGCGGCAATGGCCAAGCGGGCGGGAGGCGAGCCAAGGGCGGCATGGCGTGAGACGGGGGCGGTCACATGAAGCCTTGGCCCGAGGCGTGGCCGGGCATGGCCGGAGCGGTCGGGCGTGGAATGGTCCGGCCGCGGCGCAGGTCACAGGCGCCCGAGCGCGGCAGTCGCGGTTCGGGGCGAAGGTGTTGGGCGGGCCGTCTGTCTGCGCGACAGGGTGCGGCCGCCTGGCCCTCCGCTCCCGGCCGAGGCAGCGGGCCGTGCCGTCTGCCCGAGCCCGGATGCCCTTGGGTCCCGCCGGAGCGGCGAATCATGCCTGCCGGCGAACATGGCCTCGTCGGATCCGGAGGCAGAGTCGGAGAGAGCAGACGGGTGCGGAAATAGAGCAAGACGGGTGCGGAAAAGAGCGGGAGGGATGCGGAGACGGGTGAAGCCATAGTCGGAACAGGAGGGCGCAGGGGATGAGAGCGTGAGTACGGACAGGAGCCGAAGGGCCGCCGGCCGGGCCGCGCACGCAGCGCGGTGCGCGGTGGCCGTGCGGGCAATGCTGCGCGCACTCGAGCGCCAGCGCGATCGCTGGCTCGTCTGGGCGGCTGTGCTGTTCTGTCTCGGCGCGGTGGCCTATTTCGCCCTGCCGAACGAACCCACGGCATGGCAGATCGGTCTGCTGCGTGCGGCGGCGCTGCCGTTCGTGCCGATATGGGCATGGGGTCGCCGTCGCGGCTGGCGATCCGGGGCGCTGGCCCTCCTTGCCGCGCCGGCCCTTTTCCTCGGTGGTTTCCTCGTTGCCGACTGGCGCAGCGATCTCAGGGCCGCGCCGCGCCTTGCCATCCACCATGCCGGATGGGCGGCGGGGCGGATCATCGCCATCGACCGCAATGCCGGCGGTCGGTTGCGTCTTCTTCTCGACGACATCCGTTGGGACCTGCCTGTACCCCCGCCGGCCCGCATCCGCATCACCCTGCACGGGCCGAAGCCCGGCCGCGACCCTCCGCCGGGGAAGCGGGCCGATCCGTCGCCGTCCGATCCGCTCGAACGGGCCCTCGAAGCCGGCCTGCTCGCGCCGCTCATCGGCGGCTGTCTCGCCGGGCGTTTCAGGCTGGCGCCGCCTCCGCCACCGCCCGAAGCCGGCGCCTTCGACTTCCGCTTCAGGGCCTGGTTCCTGCAGATCGGTGCCGTCGGCCATGCCCGCAGCGACGAGGTGACATTCATCCCCGCCGATGGGGAAAACACCCCCGCGGATGGGGAAAGGGCCGTCTGTCCTCCGCCGTCCCCGGAACCGGCGCACCGGGCGCCGAACACGGAAGTCGCGACGGCACAGGATGCTGCAACCGCGGATCTCCCGGGCCGATCACCGCGCGGGGGGGCGGCTCCGAGGCAAACGGCGCACATGGGAACGGGGCGGAGGGAACGCCCGGCCGCCGCACCGGGCCGTCCATCACCCGGCCGCGTGTGGATGCGCCTTGCCCTCGCCGTCGAGCGCGGACGGCTGCGCCTCGCCGATGCGCTCCGGAGCCGGGCGACAGGCGAGGCGGCGGGGCTCCTGTCCGCCCTCGTGACGGGAGAGCGGTCGGGCCTGTCGCCGGATGCGGCGGCAGCGATGCGCCGGAGCGGCCTTGCCCATCTCCTTGCCATCTCGGGGCTGCACATGGTGCTTCTGAGCGCAATCGTCCTTGCCCTGGTGCAGGGGGGCGTTGCGCTTCTCTTCGGCCCCCGGCCCATGGGGCTGTCGCCGCGGCGCTGGGGTGCGCTGGCCTCGCTTCTCGCGGTCACGGCCTATCTTTTCGTGAGCGGTTCCGGCATTCCGGCCCGGCGTGCCTGGATCATGGTGACGCTGATGCTGGGAAGCGCGGTTCTGGGCGGCCGTGTGCTTTCCCTGCGTGCCGTGGCCCTTGCGGCCTTCGCGGTATTGCTGACGGCTCCCGAATCGGTGCGCGAGCCGGGATTCCAGATGTCCTTCGCCGCGACTCTGGCGCTGATCCTCGCCTTTCGCCACCCGCTGAGCCGCGCCCCGCCGCGGACCGGGCCGGTCCGACGCTATCTTCAGGCCCTCACCGTGTCCTCGCTCGTGGCCGGCCTTGCGACCGCGCCCTTCATCGCCTGGCACTTCCATCGCCTCGCCCCCTGGGGGGTCCTGGCGAATCTCGTGGCCGTGCCCGTCATGGGGCTGGTGCTGATGCCGGCGCTGATGCTCGCGCTCCTGCTCATGCCCCTTGGCCTCGAGAGCGGGCCGCTCCTGGTCGCCTCTGCCGCCGGCGAGGTCATCATCGCCACTGCCGAACGGGCAGCCGCCCTGCCAGCGGGCGCGGCGCAGGTGAAGGCCGGCCCGGGCAGCGCCCTTCTGCTGATCGTTCTGGCCGGTCTTCTGCTCCTTCTCTGGCGCGGCCGGCTGCGCTGGCTGGGGGGGGTGTCTCTCGCCTTCGGCCTCCTTCTGTGGGGGGCGTCGCCACGGCCGCAGCTGCTGGTGGCGGCCGATGGACGCTTTCTCGGCGTGATGGCGGCCGGGGGACGGGCGCTGTCGAGCGGCGCCGGCCGGGCCTATCTCGCCCGGATCTGGCTCGAACGCGACGGGGATGCGGCACGGCAGGAAGAGGCCGCCGCCCGCCCCGGCATCCGTCGCGCAGGCGGCACGATCCTGTTTCGCGGAGCGGGGATCGAAGGCGTGGCGCTGCCGCCCTCGGCGACGCGCGAGGAGGCAGTGGCTGCGTGCCGGCGTCACCAGGTGGTGATCGGCGGCCCCCGCTGGCTCGGTGCGACGGCCCCCTGCCTGCATTTCTCGCGGGCCTTCGTGCGGAAGGGCGGCGGCGTGGCGCTCTGGCGCACCGGGGCGCATTGGCACTGGCGGCGGCCCCGCCATGCCGGCGGCTGGCGCCCTTGGAGCTGGCCGGTCGATCGGCCTGCGGGAATTGCGCCGCGTCGCTTTGCCACCACCAGGAAGAGAGGGGAGAGGAAATGAGCCGGCAGCGGCTGAGGCCATTCCAACGACAAGTTCTCGCCGGCCGGGTCGGAATGGACGAGCCGGGCCTGCTCCTGCCCCGGGGGTAGGGTGAGAGGCGTGGCATTGGTGCCGTTCGGGCCTGGTGTGTCGGGCGCAGGGGCTGGTTAGAGGCCAAGGCGGTGCAGTGCAGGTCAGTGTTGCGGGCTAAGGGCCTGAAGTTTGTGCTGCAGTGGGTCCGCAGGTTGTGAACGCATACCCCGCACCCGGTCTGCTCTGCGGGATGCAAGGCCTGCGGTCTGCGCCGCAGCGGTCTGCACGCTCGGAAGACGCACCCTGTGCCGGCCGTCAGGGGTGGCTGTACGGTGCCGGTGCGTCGGGGGCGGCTGCATGGTGAATGGATGGCCCCTCTTGGGTTCAGCAGGTCGGTGCACATGTGGCTCCGGATCGGCGGCGAGCAGCAGGGGGGGGCAGGCAACGCGCGCAAACATCTGGCACCCGATTCTGAAACGCCTTTTCAGGGGCGGGTTCCGGTCTTGCGCAAATTCTCGGGGCGGGTTTCCTATCTTGCGCAAAACCGTGCTTCTTCAGACGGCTGCCCCGCACCCCAGCCGTTCCCGTTCATCACCGTGTGGGCAGGACCAAATCGGAGGGAGTTGGGCAGCCATGTATCCGCCGGGCCGTGGAATGGGGCTGCTCATGGATGTGGACGCAGCGGGTCGTGCCTGCCGCGCACCGTCGGGCGCATCGCTTTCCTAGTCGGCCTGTCATCTTGCGTGGTGCGACGCAGCCTGAACGGGAAGGTGCCACACTGAGGCTGGCAGGGGTAGCCCCGAATATTCGGTCGGTTGTTCCACCTGCTGCTGTCTATCCGCCGCGCTCCCGGCCAAGGTTGATGAGAAAATATGATAGTGTCCCCTGGAGTGGTGTAGGAACTCGTCTCACCGGCCTCTTCGTCTGAGGCATTTTCCTACTCGGCGGTGGCGATCAGGGCCGCGCCATCCTCTTCATTGCATATCTGGTTCAGGCTTTCCATCGACATGTATCGTCGCGAGACGGCCCACTCATCGTTCTGCTCCAGCATCAGCGCG
>WFPA01000047.1 GCA_015487815.1 Albidovulum sp. | reverse complement strand
TCGCCCGGCTCAACCCTGCGGGAGAAGGAATCGCCCCGGCACCGCTGGCGGAGGACCCCGCCGGCTGGAAGGAAGCCATCGGCCAGGCCCTTTCGCCGCGCCAGCCGATGCTGGCCCGCATCACCGCCGCTCGACGGGCAGCCCGGCTGGCCGACCACGGGCTGGGGCTGCGGGATCCGCGCACTGCCTTCAGCCACATGGTCCTCGGCCGCCTCGTCTTCGGACAGGATCCGGCCGGCGGCTTCGCCGAGCTTGCACGCGCCCGGCAGATCTATCTCGCCCTCTACGGCCCCCGGGACATCCACACCGCCGAGGTTGATCTGCAACTCGCGACCATCGCCCTTGCCCGCGGCAACGCCCGCGAGAGCCTGCGCCTCGCCACCCCGGCCATCGCCGCGGCCCGGGATGCCGGCAACGCCGCCCTTCTCTCCTCGCTCCTGATGGTGGCGGCCGAAGCCAGCGCCCGCGAGGGGCAGATGGCCCGGGCGCGGCAGATGCGCCTCGACTCCCTCAGATGGGCACGCTATGGCATGGGCCGGAACAGCGAGGCGATGGCCCGGCTGGCCGCGATCCGCGCCCTCTCGACGAGGAAGCCGGCCGGCTGAGGCGCAGCGCCCGCTCGGGCAGACTCATCGGAGGCTGACACATGCTCCCCTGGCTGGCTTTCGTCCTCGGCGCCGTCATCGGCATCCTTCTTGCCCGCAGGCGTGGCGGCAACGGTTTCGACATCGCCCAGCATGCCATCGTCCTCGGCATCATCGGCTGGGTCGTCGGCTACACCATCGCCCTCATCCTCCTGCGCATGGGATAGGGCATGTTCCGCCGCTTCTTCGAGGCACTGCGCAAGGAGGCCATCCCGGTTTCCCTGCGCGAGTATCTCGCCTTCCTCGAGGCGCTCAGGGCCGAGGTGGTCCTCCACGATGTCGAGGGGTTCTACTATCTCGCCCGGGCGGCGATGGTGAAGGACGAACGCCATTTCGACCGCTATGACCGCGCCTTCGCCCGCATCTTCTCGGGACTGGAGAACGTCGCCCCGGCCGAGGTGCTCGAGGCGCTCGACCTGCCCGAAGACTGGCTGCGGAAGATGGCGGAACGCCATCTCACACCGGAGGAAATGGCCGAGATAGAGGCCCTCGGCGGCTTCGAGAAGCTGATGGAAACCCTGAAGAAGCGGCTCGCCGAGCAGAAGGAACGCCATCAGGGCGGCAGCAAGTGGATCGGCACCGCCGGCACCTCCCCCTTCGGCGCCTGGGGCTACAATCCCGAGGGCGTCCGCATCGGTCAGAGCGAGAGCCGCCACCGGCGGGCGGTGAAGGTATGGGACCGGCGCGAGTTCCGCAATCTCGCCGACGATGTCGAGCTCGGCACCCGCACCATCAAGATCGCCCTGCGCAGGCTGCGCCGCTGGGCGCGGGAGGGGGCGGAGGAGGAACTCGACCTCGAAGACACGATCCGCGCCACCGCCGAGAAGGGCTGGCTCGATCTCAAGATGCGCCCCGAGCGGCGCAATGCGGTCAAGGTGCTGATGTTTCTCGATGTCGGTGGCTCGATGGACCCCCACGTTAAGCTGGTCGAGGAGCTGTTTTCGGCGGCGCGTTCCGAGTTCGCCCATCTCGAATACTATTACTTCCACAACTGCCTCTATGAATTCGTCTGGCGCGACAATCGCCGGCGCTGGTCCGAACGCATCGCCACGCGCGAGCTGCTCAATACCTACGGGACGGACTGGAAATGCATCTTCGTCGGTGATGCCGCCATGAGCCCCTACGAGATCCTCTACCCGGGCGGGGCCAACGAGCACTGGAACGAGGAAGCAGGGGAGGTCTGGTTGCGCCGTGCCCGCGAGGCATGGCCCGACAATGTCTGGCTCAATCCGCTGCCCGAGACGCACTGGCCCTATACCCAGTCGATCAGC
Organism: Albidovulum sp.; assembly: GCA_015487815.1. Lineage (GTDB taxonomy): Bacteria > Pseudomonadota > Alphaproteobacteria > Rhodobacterales > Rhodobacteraceae > WFPA01. The sequence goes on along the minus strand of WFPA01000047.1, from coordinate 23,382 downwards.
CTCGTGCGGGAGATCTTCGAGGACCGGATGTATCCCCTCACGCTTCAGGGTATCGAGGCAGCAGTGAAGGAGCTGGGCCGATGAACCGCCGCACCGCCCTCGTCGTCCTCCTCGTGCTGTCGCTGGCCCTGGCCGGGCTGTTTGCGGCCAGGGCTGTGATGGTCGCGATGATCTGGCGCGAGGAGGGACCCGTTGCCACCTTGCCGATCGCCCCGTGGATGACACCGCGCTACATCGTTCGCGCCTACCATCTGCCCCCCTCCGAGATGCGGGCGCTCCTCGATCTTGCGCCGGGCGAGGGAGGGCGGCTCACCCTCGAGGAGATCGCCGCGCGGCGCGGCGTGCCGGTCGAGACGCTGATCGCACGCATCGAAAAGGCCCTGCCGGCAAATGCGCCGGCGGCAAGAGAGGCGCCGTCAGAAGAAGACGATCACCGGCCATGACCGAATTTGTCGACTCCCTGCTCGCACTCATCCCCGAATGGGGCGCCCTCTCTCTCGCCCTCATCACCTTTCTGAGCTGTCTTGCGGTGCCGATCCCCGCCTCGCTGGCGATGATGGCAGGCGGGGCCTTTGCCGCGGCCGGTGATCTCGATCCGCTGGCGATCTCCCTCGGCGCCCTGGGCGGCGCCCTCCTGGGGGATCAGAGCGGATATCTCGTCGGCCGCTTCGGCGGAAGCCTGATCACCCGGCATCGCCGCCGGCGTGATCCGGCGGATGTGGTGCAAAAGGGCGGCGGGAGGAGCGCGGCGCTCCTTGCCCGGGCCAGGGGACTGCTTGACCGGCACGGTGCGATCGGCATCTTTCTCTCGCGCTGGCTGCTGGCGCCTCTCGGGCCGTGGATGAACCTCACGGCCGGGGCCGTCGGCTTTTCCTGGCCACGCTTCACGCTCTGGGCCGGGCTGGGCGAGATCGTCTGGGTCGGCCTCTATGTCGGCCTCGGCATGGTGTTCGTCGAAAGCTTCCCGCTCGTTGCCGAATTCCTCGGCGATCTGTCGATGGCCCTCGTCCTGCTCATGGCCGCCCTCGCCATCGCCTGGTGGCTCTGGCGTCATGGGCGAGGCCATGAGGACCGCGGCAAGACCTGAAAGACCCGGTTCCCGGCGCACATCGGGGAGCATCCCCCCGCCCAGCTCCATGCGCTGCTTGCGCCTGCCGGGCCGGCACGATCGTCCGCAACGCACCTGCCGCGGATGGGGCGCGTGCGGCCGCGCCGATGCATCCGTCCGTTCGTTGGCAGCCGCGCCCGCCCACCCGACCGGCTGCAGATCGCGCCTCAACCCCGCTTCACCCCTCCAGGCAATGGCCGGGCCGAAGGGCAAATGATCATTGCCTGGAGAACGACCACCCCCTAACCTCCCACCGTCTCAGCAGCAGCCCGGGATTTGCCATGTCCGACGCACCCGTCCACGAGATCGACCTTGCCGCCTTCACGGCCGATCCCTACCCCGACCTCGCCCGCATGCGGGCCGAATGCCCGATCTGCTTCGTGCCGCAGCTCGGGGCGACGCTCCTGACCCGGCGCGACGACATCCACCGGCAGGAAAAGCGCATCGAGGTGTTCTCCTCCACCCAGCCCGACGGGCTGATGACCCGGCTGATGGGCGAGAACATGATGCGGCGCGACGGCGCGGCGCATCTGGCCGAGCGCAAGGTGGTGATGCAGGCGCTCAGCCCGCGGGCGATCGAGGAGCACTGGCGGCCCGCCTTCCGCCGCATCGCCGAGGAGATCCTCGCCGAGCTCGCGCCGCGCGGGCGGGCCGATCTGGTGCGCGACTACGCCATGCCGCTGGCCGCCCGGGCGCTCTGCGCGATCACCGGGCTCGAGAACATGCCCTGGCAGGAGCTCGACCGCACCAGCCAGGGGATGATCGACGGCATCTCCAACTATGCCGGCGATCCGGAGGTGGAGGCCCGCTGCCTCGACTGCGTCGCCTCGATCGACCGGCATATCGACGAGCGGATCGACGATCCCGCCCTCGGCAAGACGCCGAACATGATGGCGGTGATGAAGGCGGCGGGGCTCGATATCGAGCGGATCAAGGTCAACATCCGGCTGACGATCTCGGGTGGGCAGAACGAGCCGCGCGACGTGATCGCCGGGGCCGCCTGGGCGCTGCTCGCCCACCCGGACCAGCGCGCCCTGATCGCGGCCGGCGCCGCGACATGGGAAGACGCCTTCGCCGAATACACCCGCTGGATCAGCCCGATCATGATGTCGCCCCGCCGCATCGCCCGGCGCGACACCGTCGGGGGCGTGACCTTCGAGCCCGGAGACCGCGCCTTCCTGATGTTCGGCTCCGCCAACCGCGACGAGGCCCATTTCGAGGCGCCCGAACGCTTCGACATCACCCGCGACAGCTCGGCGGCGATCGTCTTCGGCTCGGGGCCGCATCTGTGCGCCGGCAAATGGGTCAGCCGGGCGATGATCGCCGATGTCGCCCTGCCGCTCCTGTTCGAGCGCCTGCCGGGGCTGCAGCTCGACCCCGGGGGCGAGACCCGCTTCACCGGCTGGGCTTTCCGCGGCCCGGTCGCGGTGCCGGTTCTGTGGGACCACCGAGCGGCCACGCCCGACGGGGCATGACGGCAGCCGGGACGGGCGCCTCTCCCTGCTCTGCCGCTTCGGGCGTTTCCCGGCTCCGGCGCGAAGGCGGCCTCCCCGCCAAACCGCCGCACGTCATACCATCCTCCTTCCCTCCGCAAGGGCATTCGCGCTGCACGGCCTCGAGATGAATGCGCCCTGCCGCGCCGTCTTCGGGGAACAGGACACAGGACGCGCCCGCCCGTCCTGCGACGAATCCGGGCCACAACCCGCAAGACCTGCAAGTCGGGCGTTCTCCCCCGTCCGCCCTGTCAGGTGTCGGGAACCGGAGACGAGCGCCCCTCTCCTTGCCTTCCGCTGCCGTCATCGCCATATCGGAGTCATGCTGAAACTCACCCCGATACTGCTGGCCGTCGCCTACGGGGTGGTGATGTATCTCTTCTCGGCCTGGCGCCTCAGACACGAGCTTGATGCCCGTTCCACCCGTCTGGCCGATCCGCGCATCGCGGCCCTCACCCGCAAGATGGCCGCCGTTCTCGATCTCGACGAGATCCCGGTCCATATCTACGAGATCGAGCCCGTGAACGGGCTGGCTGCGCCCGACGGGCGCATCTTCGTCACCCGAGGCTTCATGCAGAAATATGCCGCCGGCGAGGTGACGGCCGAGGAGATCGGCTCGGTGATCGCCCACGAGCTCGGCCATGTCGCCCTCGGCCACGCCCGGCGGCGGATGGTGGATTTCTCGCTGCAGAACGCCGTGCGGGTCGGCCTCGGCATGGTGCTCTCGCGGCTCGCACCTGGCCTCGGGGCAATGGTGGCGAACTTCCTTGCCTCGCTGCTGACCGCCCGGCTCTCGCGGGAAGACGAATACGAGGCCGACGCCTGGGCCGCGGCCCTCCTCGTCAAGAGCGGCATCGGCACCGGTCCGCAGAAGAGCCTTCTCGCCAAGCTCGAGAGGCTCGCCGGACATGCCGGCCCGCTGCCGGCCTGGCTCATGTCGCATCCGAAGACGCAGGAGCGGATCGCAGCCATCGAGGCCCTCGAGCGCAAATGGCGCATCACCGAGAGCTGAGCGCCGCTCGGCGGGGCCGCATCGCCCTCACCGCCTGCCGTCTTCCTCGTCCGACTCGGCAAGACCCGGCACGGCGGCGAGATTGCCGAGGATGATGCTGCGCGAACGCGAGGCATATTCCCTTCGCCACAGCACCACCAGCGTGATGGCCGTGGCGACGAGAAGCCCGATCGCGCCGATCAGCCAGGCCAGCGCCGCAAGTGCGAAATAGACCGACCTGAGGCCGCGGTTGAAGCTGCGGGCGGCGGTGATGTTGACCTCGGCCGCCTGCCGCGCCCGCATCCGCGCGCGGGGATCGGCCGGATCCTCGGGCACGGCTGCCATGAGAATGGCACAATAGCCGAAGAGCCGTTGTGACCAGACGAACTTGAGGAAGGCATTGGTCAGCACCAGCAGGCACAGGAGCAGCTTCATCTCCCACACGACGGCCGGGGCGGCGGCCAGGCTCAGATCCCGCGCCACGCCGACGAGCCGCTCGCTGTTGCCGATGAGCGCCAGAAGGCCGCCGATGCCGAGCATCGCTCCCGAGGCGAAAAAGGTCGTACCCTGCCGCAGATTGTAGAGGATCGAGGCATCGAACATGCGGGCAGTGCGCTGGACGAACACATCCATCCATTCGCGCCGGTAGCGCGCCATCAGGACCGCCACCGAGGGCCGGGTGGCGGTCTCGCGGTCGATCAGCCAGCCGATGCTCCACCAGGCGAGGAGAAAGGCGGCAACCGCCACCCCGTCCCAGGGAGAGAGCAGCATAAGCCTGTCGCGCAGGCCGACGAGCAGGATTTCCTCTCCGAACATGACATCACGATAGAACGGCGGCGGCTGCCTGTCACCCGCGATGACCGACGTGGATCGTGGTCCCATGCCCGCAGCCGCCCTTGCCTTGCGGCTCCGGGCGACCGACAATCGACTTGCACCGTTCCCCCGTGGTCACTATCCTCGGGGCAACTTTGGAAATATTTTCCAAAACGGCCGGAAACGGCGACCGGGGCCGATGCGGAACCGGATCGCGCTCCTCCGCAGCACCAGCCGCCCATCCGGCCAGCAAGGAGGCGAAGATGGAACTTCCTGCACCCGACCCGGCGATACTCGCCCGTCGCGACGCCATTCTCGCCCGGCTGCGGGAGGCTGTAGGCGACGAGGGCCTCATCACCGATCCGGTCGAGACCAGAGCCTATGAATGCGATGCCCTCTCGGCCTATCGCTGCCCGCCGATGGCGGTGGTGCTGCCGAAGAGCACCGGGGAAGTGTCGCGGGTGATGCGCATCTGCCACGAGGAGGGCGTGCCTGTCACCCCGCGCGGCTCGGGCACTTCGCTTGCCGGCGGGGCCCTGCCCACGGCCGATTCGATCATTCTCGGCGTCTCCCGCCTCAACCGCGTGCTCGAGGTCGATTACGACAACCGCTTCATCCGTGTCGAGGCCGGACGCACCAACCTTTCGGTCACCCAGGAAGTCGAGAGCGACGGCTTCTTCTACGCCCCCGACCCGTCCTCGCAGCTCGCCTGCGCCATCGCCGGCAACATCGCGATGAATTCGGGCGGCGCCCACTGCCTGAAATACGGCGTGACGGTGAACAATCTCCTCGGGGTGAAGATGGTGATGGCCGATGGCGAGATCGTCGAGATCGGCGGTCCCTGGGCCGATCTGCCGGGCTATGACTGGCTGGCCCTCGTCACCGGCTCGGAAGGCCAGCTCGGCATCGTCACCGAAGCGGTGCTGCGGATCCTGCCCAAGCCCGAAGGCGCCCGGCCGATCCTCTTGGCCTTTCCCTCGAACGAGATCGCCGGCGCCTGTGTCGCCGACATCATCCGCGCCGGCATCCTGCCCGTGGCCATCGAATTCATGGACCGGCCGGTGCTCGAGGCGGTGGAGCGCTTCGTCGGTGCCGGCTACCCGGAATGCGAGGCGTTGCTCATCGTCGAGGTCGAGGGCTCCGAGGAGGAGATCGACGCCGAGCTCGCCCGCATCCGCGAGATTGCCGAGCGCCACGAACCGATCGAGATCCGCGAGGCCCGCGACGAGGCCGATGCCGCGCGGATCTGGGCCGGCCGCAAGTCGGCCTTCGGCGCCATGGGACAGATCAACGACTACATCTGCCTCGACGGCACCATCCCCGTCTCCCGCCTGCCCGATGTGCTGAGGGACATCGGCGATCTGGCCCGCAAATACAATCTCGGGGTCGGCCACGTCTTCCACGCCGGCGACGGCAACATGCATCCGCTCATCCTCTACAATGCCAATGATCCGGAGGAGTTCGCCCGCGCCGAGGCCATGGGGGCGGAGGTGCTCAAGCTCTGTGTCGCGGCCGGCGGCTGCCTCACGGGCGAGCATGGCGTCGGCGTCGAGAAGCGCGAGCTGATGCCGGCCCAGTTCAGCCGCGCCGATCTCGAGGCTCAGATGGACGTGAAGGACGTGTTCGACCCGAGATGGATCCTCAACCCGGTCAAGGTCTTCCCGCTCGCGCTCTCGGCCCCGCGGCGCGAAAGGGCCAGGGCGGCGGCGCCGTCCCCCGGCCGAGCCGCCTGAACATGCCCGGTCCCAGTGCCCTCCCGCATCCGTCAAACCGCATCCGAGCGACAGCCCCATGACCACCACACCCCTTGCCCCTGCCTCTGAAGAGGCGCTGGCCGAAATCATCCGTGACCACGCCGCGCGGCAGGCCCCGCTCGTCATACGCGGCGGCGGGACCCGGCCCGTTGGTCCGCCCGTCACGGGCGAGACGCTGACGACCACGGCGCTTGCCGGAGTGACCCTCTACGAGCCCGAAGCGCTCACCCTCGTGGTCGCCGCCGGCACGCCTCTTGCCGAGATCGAGGCGCTCCTGGCCGAACATGGCCAGCGTCTCGCCTTCGAGCCGATGGACCACCGTCCGCTCCTCGGCAGCGAAGGGGTGCCGACCATCGGCGGCGTGGTATCGGCCAATGTCTCCGGGCCGCGGCGGATCGTGGCCGGCGCCTGTCGCGACACCCTGCTCGGTGCCCGTTTCGTGAGCGGCAAGGGGGAGATCCTCAAGAGCGGCGGAAGGGTGATGAAGAACGTCACCGGCTACGATCTCGCGCGGCTGATGGCGGGCGCGCGCGGCACGCTCGGCGTGCTCACCGAGGTGTCATTCAAGGTGCTGCCCGCCCCCGAGACCGAAGCCACGCTCGTTGCCCGCGGCCATGATGCCCACCGCGCCGTGGCCCTGCTTTCGCGGGCGCTCGGCTCTCCCTGGGGCGTCACCGGGGCGGCACATCTGCCGGCCGATCTGGCCGGCGGCATGAGCGAGACGCGGATCCGCCTCGAGGGGCGGGAGGATTCGGTCAGGACCCGCGGGGAGAAGCTGGTCCGCCATCTCGGCGGCGACTGGGAGATGGTCCGGGCGGAAGACAGCGTCGCGCTGTGGCGCGAAGTGCGCGACGTGCTGCCCTTCGCCGGGCAAGCGGAGGCGGTCTGGCGCATCTCCCTCAAGCCCACCGACGGGCCGGTCTTCCTCGATCTCCTCGAACGGAACGGCCTTTCCCATCACGCCTTCCTCGACTGGGGCGGCGGGCTGGTCTGGCTCCTGGTCCCCGAGGGCGGAGATGCAGGCGCCGCCCTCATCCGCGATCAACTCGCCGCGCTCGGCGGTCATGCGACGCTCGTGCGGGCATCGGAGGAGACGCGGCGCGCCGTGCCCGTCTTCCAGCCCGAGCAGCCGCGCCTCGCCGCACTCGCCCGCGGCCTCAAGCGCCGGTTCGACCCGGCCGGCATTCTCAATCCGGGGCTGATGGAACCCGCCGCCGCCACCGCCACGGAGCACAGCTGAAATGCAGACGAATTTCACTCCCGAGCAGCTGGCCGATCCGCGCATCGCCCGCGCCAACAAGATCCTGCGCACCTGCGTGCATTGCGGTTTCTGCACCGCCACCTGCCCGACATATGTCACCCTCGGCGACGAGCTCGACAGCCCCCGCGGGCGCATCTACCTCATCAAGGACATGCTCGAGAGCGGCCGGCCAGCAGACGAAAAGACCGTGCTGCACATCGACCGCTGCCTTTCCTGCCTCGCCTGCATGACGACCTGTCCTTCGGGCGTCGATTACATGCACCTGATCGACGAGGCCCGTGCCCATGTCGAGGAAACCTGGCGCCGGCCGCTGATGGACAGGCTCCTGCGCTGGACGCTGGCACGCATCGTGCCCCATCCCGGCCGCTTCCGCCTTTCGCTGCTGGCCGCCCGGCTCGGCAAGCCCTTCCGGCGCCTCCTGCCCGACAGGCGCCTGCGGGCCATGCTCGAGATGGCACCGCCGAGGCTGCCCAAACCCTCGCCCGTGGACCGTCCTCAGGTCTTCCCCGCCGAGGGGGAGCGGCGCATGCGCGTGGCGCTGATGACGGGCTGCGCCCAGCGTGCCCTCGATCCGGCGATCAACGAAGCCACGGTGCGGCTTCTCACCCGGCTTGGTGCCGAGGTGGTGATCCCGGTCGGGCAGGGCTGCTGCGGTGCCCTCACCCATCACATGGGCAGGACCGGCGAAAGTCATGCCTCGGCGGCGCGCAACATCCGCGCCTTCCTCGCCGCCGATGCCGAGGAGCCGCTCGATGCCATCGTCATCAACGCCTCGGGCTGTGGCACCACGGTCAAGGACTACGGCGTCATGTTCGAGCACGACCCCGAACTTGCCGAAGACGCAGCCAAGGTCGCGGGGCTGGCGAAGGATGTGAGCGAAATCGTCGCCCGGCTCGATCTGCCCGAGGGCGTCGCCCCGCCGATGCGGGTGCTCTATCACGCCGCCTGCTCGCTCCAGCACGGACAGAAGATCCGCGAGCTGCCGAAGAAGCTCCTGCGCCGGGTCGGTTTCGAGGTGGTCGAACCGAAGGAAAGTCATCTCTGTTGCGGCTCGGCCGGCACCTACAACCTCCTCCAGCCCGAGATCTCGGCCCGGCTCAAGGCCCGCAAGGTACGCAACATCGAGGCGAAATCCCCCGATGTGGTGGCCACCGGGAATATCGGCTGCCTGGTGCAGATCGCCTCGGGCACCGGAATTCCGGTCGTGCATACCGTCGAGCTTCTCGACTGGGCGACCGGCGGCCCGAAGCCGGAGAACATCGCCAATGCCGGGAACGCCGCCTGACGTAACGTCACGAATGGGGCAGGGAAATCGATGCATGGTCAGGTTTTCCACCATGACGTGAGGAGATATTCACCTTCCGTTCATGGAAAACCGGTAATTTTTACCTCATCGCCATGACCTGACCATCATTCCTTCAGGATTGACCGCAATCCGCTCAAGGAATCGCCCTTCTGCCGCTCTAGCGTGCTCCTCGTCAAGAAAGGAGAACAGGATGAAGAAGGGCATGTTCGGACGGCTGATCGCTTCCCTTGCACTTCTGGCGGGGGTCTCTCTCGCACAGACGACCGAGGCCGGGGAAATCGAATTGCTGGACACGCCTCGCGAGGCGAGCCCCTGGCTTGCCGTCGGACAACTCGTCATCGCCCGGAGCGCCACCTGCTCGGGCACGCTCATCTCTCCCGACATCGTGCTGACGGCGGCGCACTGCCTCTATGACAGCCGCGACGGCCGGAAGATCTCGCCGACCGAGATCACCTTCCTTGCCGGCGAGCGGCGCGGCCGGGCAGCGGCCATGCGTCGGGCCGTGGCCGCCGTGATCGCACCCGGCTATGTCTATCGAAGCTCGAGGAAACTCGAGCGGATCGCGAACGATCTGGCGCTTCTGCGGCTCGAAGCGCCGATCCCCCCGAGCAGGATCGCCCCCTTCCTTCCTGCCGGCATTCTCGCCCCGGGCCACAAGGTCGATCTCGTCTCCTACAACGCCACTGACACCATGCGCCGCGACACCGCCGCCCTCGAAGACGGCTGCCGGGCACTTACACGCGAAGGGCAGGTGGCGGTCCTCAACTGCAATGTCGATTCGGGTGCCTCGGGTGCACCGGTCTTCCGCATCATCGAGGGACGGCCGCAGATCGTCGCCATCGTCTCGGCCAAGGCTCGGCTGGCCGGGCGCAAGGTGGCGCTCGCGAGCGTGCTCGACGGGCGGGTCGAGGCGCTCCGCGAACGCCTGCCGGCGGCGCCGTTGCTGGCCGCCGTCTCCCCCGTCGCGACGGATACCAGATCCCTGGTCAGCCGGCGCCCCCCTGCGCGCATCATCGCGCAGCGCCTCGGTGGCCGCGAGATCGACCGCGGCGTCGGCGCCCGTTTCATTCGCCCCGAATGACCCTCCCCGACAAGCCACCACCTCCCACCCTGCCGAGCGAGGGGTTGCCCGAACAGGGCAACCCCTTGAAAAGGTTGAGGCCACTTCCCAACTATGAAGTGCCGGCGCCGCAAGGGCCGGTCACACAGCCTGTCAGTTGAAGGCATCGAGAGGTGTATCGCTCAAGGGGAGGATACAGCCATGAGGAGCTTCGATCTGACGCCGCTTTACAGGGCAACCATCGGTTTCGACCAGCTGGCCGAGATGTTCGACCGCATCTTCTCGAGCGAAACCAATGCGGGGTCCTATCCGCCCTTCAACATCGAGAAGATCGGCGATGACCATTACCGTATCTCGATCGCGGTGGCGGGCTTCTCGCCCGACGAGATCGAGGTCGAGCTGCGTGATCAGCAGCTGGTGATCCGCGGGGCCAAGGCCCAGACCGAGGAAGAGGCCGGACGGACCTTCCTCTATCGCGGCATCGCCCAGCGGGCCTTCGAGAAGCGGTTCCAGCTGGCCGATTACATCCGCGTGCAGGATGCGATCTATGAAAACGGCATGCTGCACGTCGATCTCGTCCGCGAGATCCCCGAGGCCTTGAGGCCGCGGAAGATCGAGATCAAGTCGCTCTCCGGCCGCAAGGCGGAGACCGGCAAGGTCATCGAGGGCGAGGTCGAGAAGCCTGCCGAGACCGCCGAGGCGAAGGAAACCGAGAACGCCTGACGCCTCGGGGCCAGGCAGAGCGAACAGGGCGTGGCGACGGGCCACGCCCTTTTCGCATGTCGGGCAAAGGACCGATCTCGCGAACAGGGTTGCGAAGTTCTTGCGCGCAACAAGCAGATACCGGCTTATCCTGCCGTCAGATCGACATGCAGAGATATTTCATTTCGAGATATTCCTCGATGCCGTGACGTGATCCCTCGCGACCAAGCCCCGACTGCTTGACCCCGCCGAAGGGGGCCAGCTCGGTCGAGATGATGCCGGTATTGATTCCGACCATGCCGTATTCGAGCGCCTCGGCCACACGCCAGACCCGCGAGAGATCTCGTGCGTAGAAATAGGCGGCAAGGCCATAGATCGTGTCGTTGGCCCGGGCGATCACCTCTTCCTCGTCCGAAAAGCGGAAAAGCGGGGCGACGGGGCCGAAGGTCTCTTCCTTGGCCACCTGCATCTCCTGGCTCACGTCGCAGATCACCGTCGGGGCGAACCACGGCCCTTCCCGGTCGAGCCGAGCACCGCCGACCAGAACCCGGCCGCCCTTCGCCACCGCATCGGCCACATGCCGTTCCACCTTCTCCACCGCCGCCTCGCTGATCAGCGGCCCGGCATTCGTGGCCGGATCGAACGGATCGCCCACCTTCACCTGCCGCACCTTCCCGGCCAGTTTCTCGGCGAAGGCGTCGTAGATCCGTTCCTGCACATAGATGCGGTTGGCGCAGACGCAGGTCTGCCCGGTATTGCGGTATTTCGACATCATCGCCCCCTCGACCGCCGCATCGAGATCGGCATCGTCGAAGACGATGAAGGGCGCATTTCCGCCGAGCTCGAGCGAGACGCGCTTGATCTGGTCGGCCGAGAGCTTCAGAAGGATGCGGCCGACCTCGGTCGAGCCGGTGAAGGTGATCTTGCGCACGGTCTCGTTGGTGCAGAATTCCTCGCCGACGAGAGCGGGCCGGCTGGTGGTCACCACCGAGAACAGCCCGCCCGGAATGCCGGCGCGTTCGGCCAGCACCGCCATGGCAAGCGCGGAGAGCGGCGTTTCCTCGGCCGGCTTGATGACGAAACCGCAGCCCGCCGCCAGCGCCGGGGCCACCTTGCGGGCGATCATGGCGTTGGGAAAGTTCCACGGCGTGATGCCGGCCGCCACCCCCACCGGCTGGCGGATGACGATCAGGCGCTTGTCGGGCTGATGGCCCGGGATGGTCTCGCCATAGACGCGCTTGGCCTCCTCGGCGAAGAATTCGACGAAGGCGGCGCCGTAGAGGATCTCGCCGCGTGATTCGCCGATCGGCTTGCCGGCCTCGGCGGTGAGGATGACGGCGAGATCGTCGGCGTTTTCCACCATCAGCTCGAACCAGCGCCTGAGGATCGCCGCCCGCTCCTTGCCGGTGCGCGCGGCCCATTCCCGGCGGGCGGCCTCGGCCGCCTCGATGGCGCGACGCGTCTCGTCGAGACCGAGATCGGGCACGGTGGCGATCACCTCGCCGGTCGCGGGGTTGATGACGGGAAAGCGCCCTCCGTCATCCGCCGTCACCCATTCCCCGGCGATGAAGGCGCGACTCTCGAGCAGCGAGGGATCCTTCAGACGGGCTTCGAGCGTGGCATCTGCGGTATCGGCCATTTCCTTCTCCTCCCTTGGGGCGGCGTGGTGCCGCTTTCGTCAGACAATCGGACCTGTCCCATCGCTGCCACAGGGGCGGCGAAGGTGCAATCGCCCCATCGGTGAAGGACCCCGCCACCGGCCCTTCCGCCTCCGCAGCCGGGCCGCTATGGAGGAGCCATGAAGGAGACGCTCGCAAGAGCCTATGCCGCCCGCATCGCGGCCGAAGGCTTTCTGCCTGATGCCGGTCAGGAAGCCGCGCTCGCGCGTCTGGCGCGGCTCGGTGAGACCATCCTGCGTCACGGGTCGGGTGGGGGCTGGCTCGCCCGCTGGCGCCGCCCGACCATGCCCGCGCTCCGGGGCCTCTATCTCTGGGGGCCGGTGGGACGCGGCAAGTCGATGCTGATGGATCTCTTCTGCGACGCGCTGCCCGAGCCGAGGAAGCGGCGTCTGCACTTCCACGAATTCATGCGCGAGGTCCATGCCCGGCTCGACGACGCCCGCCGCAGCGGCGCGATGGACGCACTCGCTCCGGTGGCCCGGGAGATCGCTAGGGACGCCCGGCTGCTCTGCCTCGACGAGATGGAGGTGAAGGACATCGCCGACGCGATGATCCTCGCCCGGCTCTTCGAGGCCCTCGCCCGCGAAGGGGTGTTCATCGTCACCACATCGAACCGCCCGCCGGCCGATCTCTACAAGGACGGACTCAACCGTGCACTGTTCCTGCCCTTCATCGAAACTCTCGAGCGCCATTTCGACATCGTCGAGCTGGCCGGAGCACAGGACTACCGCCGGCTGTGGCATTCGGGGGCCCGCGCCTGGCTCGTGCCCGACACGGAGGAGGCGACGCGCCGGCTCGACGGGCTGTGGGATCTCCTGACGGGAGGCGCTCCGGCCGAACCGCTCACCCTGCGCCATGCCGGCCGCTCGATCGGCCTACCGCGCTGGCATGACCGCATCGGCCGCGCCCCCTTCGACGCGCTCTGCCGGCAGCCGCTCGGCGCGGGGGACTATCTCGCCCTTGCCGGGCATCTCGATTTTCTCATTCTCGATCATGTGCCCCGTCTCGGGCCGGAAGACACGGCGGCCACGCGCCGCTTCATCAACCTGATCGACGTGCTGCACGATCGCGGCATCCGCCTCGCCGCCTCGGCCGCCGAGGAACCCGAACGGCTGATTGCACCGGGCAGCGAGGAGAGCTTCGAATTCGCCCGCACCGTCTCGCGCATTCGCGCGCTCGAGGGGCCCGGAGCCCGGCTGCCGGCAGCACGGCTCGGAACGAAGGGAAAAGACATGCCGTCAAACGCTGCCGACGCCTGCAACTGAACACCGCACAGGCGCCGCGCCAGCCCTTCCCGATTGCCGGCACCCCGATCATGCTTCCCTCGATCGGCGCCGCCCCTTCCCTTCCCTGCGTTGCCGTGCCAGTTGGGTGAGCAGGTCATGGCTGAAACGCAGGGGGAGGCGATGGAACATCAGCATTATTCCCACCGCACCGGCTGGCTGAGAGCCGCAGTCCTCGGCGCCAATGACGGCATCGTCTCGACCGCCGCCCTCATCGTCGGCGTTGTCGGTGCCGGGACCGGGCCGCGCGAGATCCTGCTGGCCGGTGTCGCCGGGCTGGTGGCCGGGGCGATGTCGATGGCGGCGGGGGAATACGTCTCCGTCAGCTCCCAGAGCGACACGGAAGCGGCGGACCTTGCCAAGGAACGCGAATGGCTCGAAGCCCACCCCGAATACGAACTCGACGAACTCACGCGGATCTATGTCGAGCGGGGCGTTACTCCCGATCTTGCCCGTGAAGTCGCCCGGCAGATGATGGAAAAGGACGCACTTGCCGCCCATGCCCGCGACGAGATCGGCATTACCGAGGTCGGCTCCGTCTCCCCGATCAGGGCCGCGTTCGCTTCGGCCCTGTCCTTCCTTGCCGGCGGCTTCATCCCCCTTCTCGCGGTGATATTCGTCCTTGGCGCGACCCGGGGGACAATGATCACGGTGGTGACGGTCGCCTCGCTCCTGTCCCTCACGCTGCTCGGCGTGCTTTCGGCCCGCGCAGGCGGCGCTCCGGTGCTGCGGGCGGTGCTGCGGGTGACCTTCTGGGGGGCGCTGGCGATGGCGATCACCGCCCTTGTCGGCAATGTCGTCGGCACGACGGTATGACGCGCCGCCTTCGGATGACCACCACGCCCGGGACGGGTCGGCCTTCTGCGCCTGCCCCCGCGAATGCCGGTCAGGCGGACAGGGCGCCCATCTCCGCCGGCCAGCCCCGTCCCGGCGCCGGCATCGCCATGCCGAGACCAAGGATCAGCTCGGCTGCGAAGGCATCGGCCAGGGCCAGGCCCGCGGGCAGAACCTCGGCCGCACCGCCCCTCAGCGCCAGGCGGCTGCCGCCGATGGAGAGGATGGCCGGTCGTTCGAGCACCGGCTCGACATAGACCACCTTGCGTCCCGGACGCAGCAGCGGCCGCACATGCCCTCCGGTCCGCATCAGCCCCGCCGGAATCGCCACCCGCTCACAGCCCATCAGCGCCGGCACGCCCGCCCCCTCATGCACCACCGTCTGACCGGGGGCCAGGATCAGGCCTGGGCTGCCGCAAAGGGCGAGGGGGGCCAGTTCAGGATAGGCCTTGATGCGCGCGCCGCTCGCCTCCAGCCGCCCGAGCCGACGGATGCCGACCGCCACGCCTGCCTCGTCGAGAAGCGCGCCCCCCTCCTTGAGTTGCATGGCCGGCACCGGCCCGGACGGCGTCGGCAGGAGCGTTGCGCCGGCAAAACCCGCGGGGAGCGCCCCGTCCATTGCAACCCGATCCGCCACGACCGCCATGTCCTCGTAACCGCTGATCTCGACGATCTCGAGTCGCAGGCGCCGCGGCGGCAGACCCTGATGAAAGACGAGGAAGGTTTCCTCGGGAGAGGGGCCGGGCACCACCTCGAAGGGAAAGCGCCGCGCCCCGTCGCTGACAACGATCCGAGGAAAGGGCAATGCCTCGTCCGGCACGCCCGGCCCGGATTGCGGAACCGGCGGAGCAGCCGGTCTTCCGACTGGTTCGCCGAGGCCTGCCGCACCGACCGCCGCAAGGGCCGGTGCCCATTCCCGCCATTGCGGGGTTGACGCTTCCTCCTGCAGGGGAATCCGGGCCGCCTCGCCCTGCCATGTCCAGATGTCGCCGATTGCGGGCGGGGCATCATAGGTGCCGGTGCGTCCGCGCAAATAGGTCTGGCTTGCCTTCACGATCGCAATGAGCCCCGCGCGGGGCTTGTGGTGGCTGTGCTGTTCCATTGGTCCTGCTCGATCGGGCGTCGCCCTTGCGGGTCTTGTCCGCCTCCCTGTTGACCTGTCTGCCTGTCACCCGACCCTTTCCGATATCCTCGGATAACGACACCGCTGGGCCGGTATTTCTGTCTCTTGTCGGGATGGTCCTTTCGTACTTTTCCTCCTGTTCACGCGCGGGAATGAATCAGAAATCGAGAGCAAGTGAAAGCGTGCCGACCACCTGTCCCGTGGGCTGGCCGGCAAATTCGCGACCGAGCCAGGTCAGCCCGTAGAAGAAGCCGTGGCGTCGCCCGCCATAGGCCATGCCGAGGCGCAGGCGGCTGCGCCAGGGTTCGGGGGCATAACCCGCGCCTTCGGGCAGGTAGGCCGAGGCTGCCACGCGGGCGATGTCTCCGCCGAAGGTGAAGGACCAGCCCGTGCCGCGCATGGTGCGCGTGCCGAAATTGCGCTGCCCGCTGACCACGTCGCGCGGGCGCACCACCCCGTCCCCCATCCGTCCGAAGGCAAGATCGAAGCCGATGCGGGCAAAGGTCTCGACCCCGGCCTGCGCCTCCACGAAGGGCGAGAGCATGAAATCCCTTCCGAGGCGGATCTCGCGGGTGGCGGCGGCCGAGACCGTCGGGTAGAGCGCATTGCCCAACTGGCTCGAATAGACCGTCGGCTGCGGCAGGCCGGCAAGATTGTGCACGAATCCCTGAAAGGCGGACATGCCCGAAGCCGGACCGATCAGCACCAGATCGGCGCCGATCCTCAGATCGAGCACGCCCCGCCGCCACCAGAAATGCCGCCCGACGGAAAGAACACCGGCATAGGGGCGGTCGAGAGGGGGCGTCATGGCAAGCGTCGCTGGTGCGATGATCTCGCTGCGCAGACGGGTTTCGGCCACGTCGCCGAAATGCTCGCCGAGCCGCTCGCTCCAGTTGCGGGCCTGGATGAAGCTGACCTGGTAGGACCCGGTGCGCCAGCGGTCCTGACCGTCGCCGATCTGGTCGTTGGTGAAGAAACGGACGACACCGACGCGCTTGCGCGGCAGCTCCTGAGCGGGCACCGATCGAGCCGCCATCTCCCCCGTCCGCCCTTCGGGGGCATCCATGGCGAGGAATGACACGACATGAACGGAGGCCACGAGAACCATCAGCAGCAACCGCCGCACGGAAGCGGGCATGGGCAACAGGCGCACCGCCCGGCGGCGTGCGCCCTTCCCTGCCCTGTCCATGTGCGGCTGCCCCATGCTCATGGCACCCCAGCCTTGCCTCACTTGCCTCACAAGCCGCCGCCCCTGTCGTGAGGCGTGCGGGGTGCGAATCATCTGAGACGCACCGGTTTTCGCTCGCATTTCTTGCTAGAAAGGAAAGATGGCAGAAATCGGGCGGGTCGCACCGCTCCGGTGCAGGCCGGTGCCGTCAATCAGCGGGCGACGCCCCGTCGCTGTCTCCCGTGCCCTGGCCACGCCCGTTTCCCGCCGCCTGCGTCTCATGCGCCCGAGAACGGCGACGCCGGGCATCCCGCCGCCGCCGCTCGGCCTCGAGTTCCTCGATGAGAGCCGCCGAGATCAGGCCGGTCGGAACCGCGACGACACCAAGGCCGATGATGAGGATGATCGCCGTGAAGATCTTTCCCCCTGCCGTCACGGGATAGACATCGCCGTAACCCACCGTCGTGAAGGTGGCTATGGCCCACCAGAGGGAGGCAGGGATCGAGGAAAAGGCCTCGGGCTGGACCTCGTGCTCGAAATGGTAGATGCCGACGGCGGCGACATAGATCAGGAGCGCCGCGATCGAGAGGAACACCAGCAGATCGTCGCGGATGCGGATGAGAGCCCGCACCAGCCGATCGAGCGCCGACCAGTGGCGCACGAGCTTGATCAGCCGCAGCACCCGCACCACACCCCAGATCCCTTCCCCACCGGCAAGGAGCGTAGGGGCGAAAGCAAGCAGATCGACGATACCCCAGAAGCCGAAGACATAGCGCAGCGGCCGGCGTGCGGCCCAGACCCGCAGGGCGTATTCGAGGGCGAACACCACAGAGACGAAGAATTCGAGCCAGAGAAGGAAACGGCGGGCAGCTGCGGGCAGCGACGGCACCGTCTCGAGCGAGATCGCCACCGCCGAGATCGCAATCAGCGCATTGATGACGCCGCCGACGATGGCGCTCGCAAGCTCATCCTCGCCTTCGAGGATTGCACGAATGCGCGCGCGCAGGGAATGGGCGTACCGTTCGGCCATCGGCCCGGCTCAGCCGCATTTCGAGAAGCCGCAGGCAAGGCAGCTCAGGCAGCCCTCGGCCATCTGCACGTCACCGCTGCCGCAGCTGGGGCAGACGGCGCCTCCGGCCTTGCCGCCGGTCGGCCCGTGCCCCTGCCCGGCAACGCTCACCCTGAGCTGCGGATCCTGCTTGAGCCCCATCCCCTCGCGTTCGAGGAAACCGGTCTCGACCATGTGGCGTTCGATCACGCTTCCGATCGCCGCGAGGATCGAAGGCACGTAGCGGCCCTCGACCCAGGCACCGCCGCGCGGGTCGAACACCGCCTTCAGCTCCTCGACGACGAAACTTACATCGCCACCACGGCGGAAGACTGCCGAGATCATGCGGGTAAGCGCCACCGTCCAGGCGTAGTGTTCCATGTTCTTCGAGTTTATGAACACCTCGAAGGGCCGGCGCTGGCCGTTGACGATGGCATCGTTGACGGTGACGTAGATCGCGTGTTCCGAATGGGGCCAGGTGAGCTTGTAGGTCCGCCCCTCGAGCGCCTCCGGCCGGGCCAGGGGTTCGGAGAGATAGACCACCTCGGCGCCCTTGTCGGCCTCGGGGGCGCTTTCCTCCTTCTCGGACACCGACAGAACCGAGCCCGTCACCTCGTTCGGCCGGTAGGTGGTGCAGCCCTTGCAGCCGCTCTCGAAGGCGTCGAGATAGACATCCTTGAAGGCCTCGAAGGAGATGTCCTGGGGCAGGTTGATGGTCTTCGAGATCGAGCTGTCCACCCATTTCTGCACCGCCGCCTGCATCCGCACATGATCGGCCGGCGCCAGCGTCTGGGCATCGACGAAGTGGTCGGGCAACGGCCGGCCGGGGAATTTCTCCCGCCACAGCTTCACGGCGTAATCGACGACCTCCTCCTCCTCGCGCGAGCCGTCGGGCATCAGCACCTTGCGCCTGTAGGCATAGGCGAAGACCGGTTCGATCCCCGAGGAGACGTTGCCGGCATAGAGCGAGATCGTGCCGGTGGGGGCGATGGAGGTGAGAAGGGCGTTGCGGATGCCGTGACGGGCGATCTCGGCGCGGATGTCCTCGTCCATCTTCCGCATGAAGCCCGAGGCGAGATATTTCTCGGCATCGAAGAGCGGAAAGGGCCCCTTCTCCTTCGCCAGGGCGATGGAGGCGCGGTAGGCGGCGCGGGTGATCGCGCGCATCCAGGCCTCGGCCTGCCGTGCCGCCTCCTCCGAGCCGTAGCGCAGCCCGAGCATCAGGAGCGCATCCGCCAGCCCCGTCACCCCGAGGCCGATGCGGCGCTTGGCCTCTGCCTCGCGCTTCTGGGCCTCGAGCGGAAAGCGCGAGGCATCGACGACATTGTCCATCATCCGCACGGCGGTGGCCACCAGCTCCTCGAGCGCGGCCTCGTCGATCTCGGCACCTTCCTCGAAGGGCCGGCGCACCAGCCGCGCCAGGTTGATCGAGCCCAGAAGGCAGGCGCCATAGGGCGGCAGGGGCTGCTCGCCGCAGGGATTGGTTGCCGAGATCGTCTCGCAGTAGGCGAGGTTGTTCATGGCGTTGATGCGGTCGATGAAGATCACGCCGGGTTCGGCATAGTCGTAGGTGGCCCGCATGATCCGGTCCCACAGATCGCGGGCGCGAACCGTGCGCCAGACCTTGCCTCCGAAGACGAGATCCCAGGGGCGGTCCTCCTTCACCGCTTCCATGAAGGCATCGGTGACGAGCACCGAAAGGTTGAAGTTGCGCAGCCGGGCCGGGTCCTGCTTGGCGGTGATGAAATCCTCGATGTCGGGGTGATCGCAGCGCATGGTGGCCATCATGGCGCCGCGGCGCGAGCCGGCCGACATGATGGTGCGGCACATCGCGTCCCACACATCCATGAAGGAGAGCGGCCCGGAGGCATCGGCCCCGACTCCCTTCACGAGAGCTCCGCGCGGACGCAGGGTCGAGAAGTCGTAGCCGATCCCGCCGCCCTGCTGCATGGTGAGGGCCGCTTCCTTCAGATGCTCGAAGATCCCCTCGAGGCTGTCGGGAATCGTGCCCATGACGAAGCAGTTGAAGAGCGTGACGTCGCGGCCGGTGCCGGCACCGGCGAGGATGCGCCCCGCGGGCAGGAAACGGAAATCCTCGAGGGCGGCATAGAACCTGTCCTCCCATTCCCCGGGCTTCTCCTCGACGGCAGCGAGCGCCTGGGCGACACGGCGCCAGCTGTCTTCTACCGTGGCGTCGATCGGCTGGCCCTCGGGCGTCTTGAAGCGGTATTTCAGGTCCCAGATTCGTTCGGCGATCGGGGCGGCGAAGCGGCTCATGGCTGTGTCCCGGCAGCTGGCGGATGATCGGCTCGGGTCCTGCGCCCCCGAAGAGCGAGCATGGCGCGGACGTCCCGCCGATGCGGCGGTCGGCACGCAAGGCGGGGGACACTCAACCTATGCTTCCGCCAGGACGCGGTCAATGGCGGCAAAGACCGAAATGGGCCACTCTCCACCCCCCTGCCGCCGGCGACGACGGATCGGCCTTCGGTGCCGGATGCGCCCCGCGGGCAAGGGGCTGAACCGGTCACCTCCCGCCGGAAGCCTGCGACGGCTGGCTCTGATCGACGGGAAGGAATGACGATGTCGGCCCCCGCCGCACTCTCGCGCCCCTTGCGGGCAGCGCAGGAAAGGGGCAGGTGAGAGAGGAGCCCTTCGGCCGGCGCGAAATCGCCGCACAGCCGCCTGCCCGACGCCGGGCGAGGGCACGGGCTGGCGAGTGCACGGGCCGGGAAGACAACAGCGGGAGCGGATACGGCATGAGCAGCGGGCTGCATCTTCTCAAGCTCTGCGTCGGCATCGACAGTGTCGAAGCCCTCGAAGCATCGATCGCCCGGCGCCGCGCCGCCGCGTCCGACCCCATGAACTGGCATCCGGTCCATGTCACGCGCATGTTCCCGCGTCGGGCCAGCGAGCTCCTTGCCGGCGGCTCGCTCTACTGGGTGATCCGGGGCGAGATCCGCGCCCGTCAGAAGATCCTCGCGCTCGAGGAACGGGCGGGCGAGGACGGCATCCGCCGCTGCGCGATCCATCTTTCGCCCGAGCTTGTCCGCACCCTGCCGGTGCCCCGGCGTCCCTTCCAGGGCTGGCGCTACCTCCCTGCCGCCGAGGCCCCGTCCGACATTGCCCGCAAGGCGGGGGAAGAAGCCCTGCCAGACGAGATCAGCGAGGCTCTCGGCCTGATCGGGGTCAGGCTCTGAGCGCCGGTGCATGGCGAGATGCCCGGGGCCCCTTTCAGGCAAGTTCGGGCAAGGGCAGGGCAAGCGTATCCGCAAGGCGTTCGAGAACCGCCCTTGCCCCCGGCGTCCATCCGGCCGCGCGCGAGAGGAAGAGCTCGGCCTGGCTTTGCAGGATGAGCCCGTCTTCGAGGATCTTCAGCCGGTTGGCCCGGAGCGTCTCGCCTGTCGAGGTGATGTCGGCAATGGCCTCGGCGGTGCAGTTGCGGATCGTGCCCTCGGTCGCGCCCTGGCTGTCCACGAGAGCGTAATCGGCCACCCCTTTCACCCGCAGGAAATCGCGCACGAGACGGTGATATTTCGTGGCGATGCGCAGCCGGCGGCCATGGCGGCGACGGAAGCGGGCGGCCACGTCATCGAGATCATCCACCGTGTTCACGTCCACCCACGCCTCCGGCACCGCCAGAACCAGATCGGCATGGCCGAAGCCGAGCTCGGCAAGGGAGTGCACATCCCGCCCGGGGTCGGGGATCTTCTCGTTGACGAGATCGGTGCCCGTCACTCCGAGATGGATCCGTCCCGAGGCCAGGTCACGAGCGATTTCAGAGGCCGGCAGGAGCTCGACGACGAGCCCGGCAACACCGTCGGCGGCGGCGGCGTATTCACGACCCGAGCCGGTGCGGCGCAGGATAATGCCGCGGGCGCCGAACCAGTCGAAGGTCGCTTCCTGGAGACGGCCCTTTGAGGGCACGGCAAGGCGCAGGCTCATCGTCCTCCCTCCCTCAGGAGCGCCACGGGGCCGGGACGGACCACCGCCCCGACCGCCGGCAGGCGCGCCCCGCCGAGCCGCGCGGCCAGCGCGTCGTAGCGTCCGCCCGTCGCCAGCGGCGGCAGATCAGGATGGTCGCAGGCCATGAGTCCGAAGACGAATCCGTCGTAATATTCGAGCGAGGTGCGCCCGAAGCTGCCGGCGAAGCGCACCTTTCGCGGGTCGATGCCGGCACCGGCCAGCGCCTCGACGCGCCGGGCAAAATGCCCGACCGCTCTTTCCATGCCGGGCAGACGGGCGGCGATCGTCTCGAGAGCCGGCAAGGCCTCACCGAGCGGGCAATCGAGCGCCAGCAGCCGCTCGACGGCCTCGAGACGGGCTGCGGAAAGCGGTGGGGTGCGGGTCTCCTCGAGAAGGGCCTCGAGCCGCTCGGCGATCTCGTCCCGCTCCCGCAGGCCGTGAATTTCGCCGATTCCGGCCATCACCCCCTCTACTCCTTCCCGTTCGAGACGCGCCAGGAGTGCCGCCTGCGCGGGATGCGGCGCACGACGGCCGCCGAACCGCTCGACCAGTTCGCGAAAGCGGACCGGCCGCCACAGATGGCGCATCAGCGCATCCTTGCGCGCGCGGCTGGTGTCGAGCGCCTCGACCGCCGCCACAAGGAGACCGACATCGCCGGTCTCGATCCGCAGCGGCAGATCGGCCAGTGCCTCGTGCACCTTGAGAAAGAGCGCGATCTCCTCGGCCAGAGGATCCTCGCCGCCAAGATGCTCGCGACCGACCTGAAGATATTCGCTCGGCCGCCCGCTGCCCGGCTCCTGCATGCGGAAGACCTTGCCGGCATAGGCATAGCATGCCGTACCACCGCCAGCAGCCAGATGGGCCTTGAGCAGGGGCACGGTGAAATCCGGGCGCAGCATCAGCTCGCCGCGCATGGGGTCGCGGGTGACATAGGCACGGGCGCGCATGTCCTCGCCATAGAGGTCGAGCAGGGTTTCGGCCGGCTGGAGAATGTCGGTATCGAACAGCGTCGCCCCCTCGGCGAAGCGCGCAAGAAGCGCCCCGGCCTCCGCCTTTTCGCGTGCCGCCGGATCGGCAATGGCCGCGGGTGCGGACATGGCGTCAGCCTTCGCCATCGTCCGCCCCTTCCGCCAGCATCCGCCGCACCTCGGGCACGAGATCGGCCCGGGCCACCTCGCGCTGGGCGGGGCGGGCCTTCCACTCCTCGAGCGAAGCCTTCTCGGCGATCTTCGCGCCGAGCACGAGATCCTTGAGCTGGACGACGCCGCGGGCCTTCTCGTCGGAGCCCTGGATGACGGCGATCGGCGCGCCGCGGCGGTCGGCATATTTCATCTGGTTGCCGAAATTCTTCGGATTGCCGAGATACATTTCGGCCCGGATGCCGGCGCGGCGCAATTCGTTCACCATCGCCATGTAGTCGCCGAGCCGGTCGCGATCCATCACCGTCACCACCACCGGCCCTGTGGCCGCCGCGCGCGGGCCTTCCACCGCCTTGAGAGCCGCGAGCAGCCGGTCAACCCCGACCGAGGCGCCCGTCGCCGGCACACGCTGGCCGGTGAAGCGCTTGACAAGATCGTCATAGCGGCCGCCTCCTGCCACCGAACCGAACTGCCGCGGCCGCCCCTTCTCGTCGGTGATCTCGAAAGTAAGCTCGGCCTCGAAGACCGGCCCGGTATAGTAGCCGAGACCGCGGACCACCGACGGGTCGATGAGGATCCGGTCGCTGCCATAGCCCTGCCCCTCGAGAAGGGCGGCGATGGTCTCGAGCTCCGCCACCCCCTCGCGGCCGGTCTCCG
>WFPA01000046.1 GCA_015487815.1 Albidovulum sp. | reverse complement strand
GCGAGCTGGTCGAGCTTTACGGCCGGGTGATGGATGCTGCCCGCGGCAAGCGCATCGTCTTCCGCACCCTCGACATCGGCTCCGACAAGGTTCTGCCCTACATGAAGCGGGAGGACGAACCCAACCCGGCCCTCGGCTGGCGGGCAATCCGCGTCGGACTCGACCGGCCGGGCATTCTCAGGATGCAGCTTCAGGCGCTGATCCGGGCGGCGCGCGGCCGGCCGCTCATCGTCATGTTCCCCTTCATCGCCCAGTTCGAGGAGTTCCAGAAGGCCCGGCAGATCTTTCTCGACACGCTGGCCTGGGAAGAGGCTCATGGCACGAGAATGCCGAAAAGGGTCGAGATCGGCGCCATGCTCGAGACGCCCTCGCTCGCCTTCGCCCCCGACCAGTTCTTCCAGATGGCCGATTTCATCTCGATCGGCGGCAACGATCTCAAGCAGTTCTTCTTCGCTGCCGATCGCGAGAACGAGCGGGTGCGCCGCCGCTACGACACGCTCAATGTCAGCTTCCTGACCTTCATCGAACAGATCGTCGAGCGCTGCCGCCTCAATGGCACGCCACTCTCCTTCTGCGGCGAGGATGCCGGCCGACCGGTCGAGGCGCTGGCCTTCGCCTCCATGGGCATCCGCACCCTGTCGATGCGGGCCACCTCGATCGGGCCCGTGAAGGAGCTCATGCGCGCCGTCTCCCTGTCCGAGGTGCGGCAGGTGATCGACGAGGCCCGCCGCTCCGGCGCCCAGAACACGCGCCCGGCCCTCGAGGAGTGGCTCGGGGCACAGGGCCTCCTGACCCGCCCCTGAAGTGCGGTGCGGCCGGGAGCCGCCTCATGGCGCTGCGACGGGACCAGGCGCCCGAAAGGGCCGCAGCACCTCCCGTGCCGCCGCCTCACCTTGCGCCTGCGGCCCCGGCGTCGCCGGCAAGGCATCGACCGGCGATGCCTGCCCGCCTCCCGGGACCCCGTACCCGATCTCGGGGACATGGGCACGCGCACGGGCCGCCCTGCCCTCGTTCGCACGCGCACGGGTCCGGTATCGCCGCGCTCACACCCTGCCGGATGATGCCTCACACCCAGCGGGCGCCCGGCCCACGCCTGACGTGATGGACGGCCGCCGCCGGCGCGGTCCTCCCCCGGGGCGCGCCCGGTCCGGGCTCTGGCAGAAAAGGGAACGGCAGCCTGGAACCACGGCACGGACGCTCCGCCTCAGCCTTTCACGCGGCAGGCGGGGTCGCCATAGCGGCGCGTGCAGCGCTCGGCGGTGCAACGGGCGATCTCGGCATCGCGCCGCGGCTTGTTGATGTCGATCGCCTCGACGGCCTCGTAGGGCTCCTCGACCATGACCGGCTTCCTCACGCACTGGACGCCGGCTGCGGTCCTGTTGCAGACGAGTTCCTCGCCCATCGGCACCACCCGGGTGCGCGTCACCACCTTCTCGACGATCCTGGGCGGTATGCGCCGCGTCCATTCGGCCTCGCAAGCGGCCTTTTCGGCGCGATATTCGGGCGTGCCGCAGGCGCTGAGCGCACCCATCGTTACCGCAAGCGCTGCGAAAGTCCCGAAGCGAACCACCCCTTCCATCTCGTCCTGCTCCTGTTGCGTGCTTCCGACCGACCCTGCGCTTCGCATCCGAAGCGCCATTCGCCCTTCCCTGCCCCCTTGCTGCAGATTTGGCAAGGGGCACTGGGCGTGCATGCGAAAACCCGAGAAAACGCAAGAGGTTGACGCTCTCCCGCATCCATCCCACATCAGCAGCGACAGGGATTTCTCGCTTGTCCCCGGAGGCGCTGCGCGCTAGGATTGCAGCATGATCTACAAGGTTTTCCGCATCGAAGAGTGGCGCACGCTGGAGCTGCACGGACAGACGCTCGGCTCGGCTGCCGACATCCGCGACGGTTTCATCCACTTCTCCACCATGGAGCAGCTGGCCGAAACCATGCGCCGCCATTTCGCCGAGGAGCGCGAACTGCTCCTGGCCGCAATCGACGAGGCGCTGCTCGGCGAGGAACTGCGCTGGGAGGAGGCCCGGGGCGGCCAGCGATTCCCCCATCTCTATCGCGCCCTGCGGCTCGATGAGGTGGCCTGGTGCCGGCCTGTCGTCTTCGACGAGGAAGGCCGACCGCTCCTCGAGGCTCTTGTGTGACAATGCTCGAGAAGGCGGGGCTCGCCCTCCTGCACCGCCTCGATCCCGAGCGGGCGCACAATCTTTCACTGGCGGCCCTGCGGCTCGGCCTCGCGCCGCTGCCGAAGGTGCCGGAGCTGCCGCGCCTGCGCACCTCCCTCGCCGGGCTCGAACTTGCGAACCCGCTCGGCCTTGCCGCCGGCTATGACAAGAACGCCGTGGCCGTCGCCCCGCTTCTCAAGGCCGGTTTCGGCTTTATCGAGGTCGGCGCCGTCACGCCGCGCCCCCAGCCCGGCAACCCGCGCCCGCGGCTCTTCCGCCTGCCCGAGGCCGGTGCCGTGATCAACCGCTTCGGCTTCAACAACGAGGGGGCCGAGGCGGTTGCCCGCCGCCTTGCCCGCAGGCCGAAGGACGGCATCATCGGCATCAATCTCGGCGCCAACAGGGATTCTTCCGATCGCGCGGCGGACTATGGCCGCGTGCTGGCCCTGTGCGGCCCTCATGTCGATTTCGCGACCATCAATGTCTCCTCGCCCAATACCGAACGATTGAGGGAGCTTCAGGGGCGCGAGGCGCTGGCGGACATCATCGCCCGCACCGTCGCCGCCCGCGAAGACCTGGGCCTCGGCCGGCCGCTGCCGATCTTCATCAAGGTCGCTCCCGATCTCTCCGGGGCCGAGATCGCCGACATCGCCTCCGTCGCCCTTGAGAGCGGCGTTGACGGGATCATCGCCACCAACACGACCATCGCCCGACCCGGCGTCTCGGGGCCGGTGGCCGCCGAGAAGGGCGGACTCTCGGGCCGGCCGCTCTTTCGCCGCTCGACGCAGGTGCTCGCCCGGCTCCACCGCGAAACAGGCGGAAAGGTGCCGCTCATCGGGGTCGGCGGCATTGCTTCGGCCGAGGACGCCTGGCAGAAGGTCCGTGCCGGCGCCTCCGCTCTCCAGATCTACACCGCCCTTGTCTGGCGCGGCCTGTCGCTCGTTCCCGAGATTCTCTCCGGGCTCGACGCCATCCTTGCGCGCGAGGGCTTTGCCAGCCTGGCCGAAGCCGTGGGCACGGGCGCAGCCGAATGGGCCGCTCCGCCTCTTGCGTCCTGACCCGTCCTGCCCCACCTTCCCCCGCAGAAAGAGGACGAGATGCACGACGACATCATCATCTGGCACAATCCGCGCTGCTCGAAATCGCGGGCGGCGCTGAAGCTGCTCGAAGAGCACGGCATCACCCCGAAGGTGCGGCGCTATCTCGACGAGCCGCCGAGCGAAGCCGAGATCCGCGACGTGCTCGCCAGGCTCGGCAAGCGGCCGATCGAGATCATGCGCACGAAGGAGCCGCTCTTCCGCGAGCTCGGACTCTCGAAGGAGAGTGACGACGAGACGCTGATCAGGGCCATGGCCGCCCATCCGCGCCTGATCGAGCGACCGATCGTCATTCGCGGCGACAGGGCGGTGCTGGGGCGGCCGCCGGAAAAGGTGCGCGAGATCCTCTGAGGAACCTCGGAAGAAAGACGCGCCCGGCCTCGCCTCTCAGCCCCGCCCATCGGCGGCGGCAAGGATCCGCGGATAGCGCAGAGCGAGCGTCGCCGCCCGGGCGATCAGCATGATGTGGAGCGAGAGCCACAGCCCGTGATTGCCGAGCGGCGGCAGAAGCAGCGCCAGAGCCGCGAGATAGATGGCGAAGGAGACGGCCATCATGTTGCGCATGTCGGGCCCGCGTGTCGCACCGATGAAGATGCCGTCGAGCAGCCAGGTGGCCGCACCGGTCAGGGGAATGAGCGCTGCCCAGGGCAGATAGAGCCGCGCCAGCGCCCGCACCTCGGGCGCGGTGGTCATCAGATCGATGAGGAGAGGGCCGGAGAGGGCGAAGCCGATGCCGAGAGCGACCGCCACTCCTGCGGTCCAGAGCGCAACCAGCCACACCGCCCGCGAAAGCGCTGCCCGGTTGCGCCGGCCGAGCGCCTGCCCGACGAGGGTTTCGGCCGCAAAGGCGAAACCGTCGAGGGCATAAGCCGTGACATAGAAAAGCTGCAGGAGAATCTGGTTGGCCGCAAGTGTCGGGTCGCCGAAACGCGCGCCGAGAAAGGTGAAGCTGACCATGGCGGCCAGAAGCAGCACCGAGCGGATGAGGATGTCGCGATTGACCAGCAACATCCGCATCAGCGGTTCCCGTTCCGCCACCTTGCGCCAGAGCGCCGCCGCCGGCCCTCTCAGCCCGTCGCGGCAGAGCCAGAGCCCGAGCAGAAGCGCACTCCACTCGGAGATCACCGTTGCCGCCGCCACCCCAGCAACCCCGAACCCGAGAAAGAGCACGAAGAGGATGTCGAGCAGGATGTTGAGCCCGTTCATCCACAGCTGCAGCACGAGCACGCTGCGCGACCGCTCCCGCGCAATCAGCCAGCCCGTCACCCCGTAAAGGGCGATCGCCGCCGGTGCCGACCATACGCGGGTCACAAGGTAGATCCGCGCCAGCCGCTCGACCTCGGCCGAGGCCGGCGCCAGCGCGAGGGCGGCGGCAAAGAGCGGCTTCTGCAACAGGAGGAAGGCGAGCCCCGCCACAAGACCGACGAGCAGGGCCCTGTGAAGACTGGCTGCCACCTCGGCCCCGTCCCCCGCCCCCATCGCCTGGGCGGTGAGGCCGGTGGTGCCCATGCGCAGGAAACCGAACACCCAGTAGATCGCCGTGATGATCGAGGCACCGATGCCGACCGCCCCGATCGGTGCGGCTTGCCCGAGCTGGCCGACAACGCCGGTGTCGACCGCGCCGAGGATCGGCACCGCGACATTGGCCATGACAATCGGCAACGCAATGGCCAGCACCCGACGATGGCCGAGCCTCGCCGGCGCCGGCGCGGCGGTCGCCGTCATCCCTGCCCCGCCATGTCGGCCATGTCGGTCCGGGGCATGAGGAAGTGGCCCGTCGCCTGGGCGAAGAGCCGATCACGCCGATCCTGCCACGCCTCGACATGGACCGAGGCGTAGCGCCGCCCCGAACGGTTGACCCGGGCGCGGGCATAGGCGTCGCGCGGCAGGCCTGGGCGCAGGTAATCCACCGTGAAGTCGATGGTCTTCGGCAGATCGGGCATGTTGCCGGCTTCAAGATCCTCGAGCGTGAGCACACCGTTTTCCGTCATCTCGAAGATCCGGCTCCAGGCAAGGCCGATGATGGCGGCTATCTCGAGGAAGGCCGCCGTCGCTCCGCCATGTAACGCCGGCAGAAAGGGGTTGCCGATCAGCTTCTCGTCATAATGCATGACGGCGGTCAGTTCGTCTCCGCGCCGGTCGAAGCTGACGCCGAGAAAGCGGATATAGGGCACCTGCCCGACCAGCGCCTTGAGAGCCTTGTCGCGGCGCTCCTTGATCTTCTGAACCGGCTCGGGCCCGCGAGTCATTGCTCTCCCCCCTCTTTCCGCTCCCCGCCGCCCTCGGGCGGCACCGGCTTGACCGGCGCCTCGACGGTGAAGGCCCCCGCCGCCGTGGCCACCGGCACATCGGCTGTGCCGTCGTCGGCCGTGGCCCGCACGAAGGCGACCGACCGGGTAACATGGTAGCATTCTGCCCGGGCGGTGATGCGGGCGCCGGGGCGGGCCGGGCGCATGTAGTCGATCCTGAGGTCCAGCGTCGCCGTGCCCGAGGGACCCGCCGGATGCGACATGACCGCCGCCCCGCCCGCGGTGTCGAGAAGGGCCGAAACCACGCCGCCATGCACCACCCGGCTTTTCGGATCGCCCACAAGATCCTCGCGCCAGGGCAGGGAGATGACAGCCTCGCCGGCGCCGATCTCCTCGAGCACCATCCCGAGCGCCTTCGCGTGGGGAATGGCCTCGATGAACTGGCGCGCCAGCTTCGCCAGCACTTCCTCATGGGGCGTCGCAGGCGCTTCCCCGCCCGATTTCCTGCCGTCGTTCCCGCTCATTCGTGCCTCCTTGCCCATCCCTTTTCGCCCGCAGCGTCGGCCGGTGCAAGCCCCGCCCCTGCTTGCCATTCGCCCCGTCAGGGGCCATCATGCGCGCATCTGCCCCTTGCCCGGGGCATCATGCGGACAGGAATGCCCATGCCCGAGGAAAGGCTGACCCTGAAGGAGATGTGCGAACGCTTCGGCGTGACGCCCCGGACCTTGCGGCATTACGAATACATCGAGCTGCTCTCCCCCGAGCGCGAAGGCCGGACACGCTATTACGGCCCGCGGGAAATCGTGCGGATGAAGTTCATCCTCCGCGGCCGCCGCTTCGGCTTCTCTCTCGAAGAGATCCGCCAGTGGCTCAATCTCTACGATATCGACCCGACTACCCGGTTGCAGAAGGAAAGGCTGCTCGAGATGTCGGAACGGCAGCTCGAGGAGCTGGTCTCGCGGCGGCGGCAGCTCGAGGAGGCGATCCGCGAGCTGCGCGAGCTGCGCAACCAGACGCGGCGCAATCTCGAGGAAATGCGGAAGGCCGAACTGGCTGGGGGGCGCGCCGGACGGGCCGAGGAAGGCACCCAAGGCTGATCGCTTCCGCAAGGAGACGAGAATGCCGCAGGGGGCGGACGAACGCCGCATGGTGCCGGCATGTCGACCCGCCCGCTGCCCGGCCACCCTCTGGCGCCGAGATGGGGTTCGGGCCGTTCCGTTCCGGGGCCGAGACGCCCGGACGCTGGCCGCCACTTGCCGCAGGCGGAAGCGGCCCGGGATCGTGACTTTCCCGCTCCGCTCCTGCGGAGGGCGCATTCGTGACGTTGCGTCGAACTTGACGCAAACGTCAACTTTCTTCTTGAGCGACTCCCTTCCCGCTGCCATTTCTTGTGAAGGAGGCGCGGCCGCGCGCCGCCCGGAACAGGTCGGAACCAGCGGAGGATCGCCAACCGTGAATGACGAGCTCCTGACCATTCGCCAGATGTGCGAGAAATTCGGGGTGACGCCCCGCACCTTGCGCTTCTACGAGCAGAAGGAGCTGCTCGCGCCGCTCCGCAAGGGGCAGACGCGGCTTTACACGCGGCGCGACCGGGCGCGGCTCAAGCTCGTGCTCCAAGGCAAGCGTTTCGGCTTTTCGCTCGAGGAGATCCGCCGTCTGCTCGATCTCTATTATGTCGGCGACCAGCAATACACCCAGTACAAGGCCACCTACGAGCTGGCGCTCAAGCACCTGGCCGAGCTCGAGGCCCAACGCGCCGAACTCGACAGGGCGATTGCGGATCTCAAGGAGCAGCTGGCCTGGGGCGAGCGCAAGCTCGCCGAGCTCGAGCGTCTCCAGAACGGCACCGGAGACGCCGGACGCGACGGCGACGCGGCCGCGAAAGCTGCCGAGTGACCGCAACAACACCTGCCGGCTTCCCCGAGGGAAGCCGCCCGCCAACACCGATCCGAGGAGAGGTCCATGCCCATCTACGAAGCCCCCGTCCGCGACATGCAATACGTGCTGCACGAGGTTCTCGGCATCAGCCGGCAGGACGTGCCCGGCTATGACGAACTCACCGACGACATGACCGGCGCCATCCTCGAGGAGGCCGGCAAGATCGCCTCGGAGGTGCTCGCCCCGCTCAACCTGCCCGGCGACCGCGAGGGCTGCCATTTCGAGAACGGCTGCGTCCGCACGCCCAAGGGCTTCAAGGAGGCCTTCGACCAGCTGCGCGAGGGCGGCTGGACCGGCCTCGACTGTGACCCCGACTATGGCGGGCAGGGCATGCCCTACCTTGTCGGCACCGCAGTTGGAGAGATGCTGGTGGCGGCCAACCAGTCCTTCATGATGTATCCGGGCCTGACCCACGGCGTCTATTCCACCATCCACGCCCACGGCACCGAGGAGCAGAAGGCGAAATGGCTGCCGAAGCTAGTCTCCTGCGAGTGGACCGGCACGATGAACCTGACCGAGCCCCATTGCGGCACCGATCTGGGGCTTCTTCGCACCAAGGCCGAGCCCCAGCCCGACGGTTCCTACAGGATCACCGGCCAGAAGATCTTCATCTCCGCCGGTGACCACGATCTGGCGGAGAACATCGTTCATCTCGTCCTGGCGCGCATTCCGGGCGCACCGGCGGGCACCAAGGGCATCTCGCTCTTCATCGTGCCGAAATACCTCGTGAACGAAGACGGCTCTCTCGGCGAACGCAACCCGGTCTCCGTCGGCAAGATCGAGGAGAAGATGGGCATTCACGCCAACGCCACCTGCGTGCTCGACTATGACGGCGCCACCGGCTGGCTCCTCGGCGAGGAGAACAAGGGGCTGCGCAACATGTTCACCATGATGAACGAGGCGCGCATCGGCGTCGGCATCCAGGGGCTGGCCCAGGCCGAGGCCGCCTATCAGAATGCCGTGCTCTATGCCCGCGAGCGACTGCAGGGACGGGCGATCCCGCAGCCGAAATATCCCGACAGGCCGGCCGACCCGATCATCGTCCATCCCGATGTGCGGCGGATGCTGATGAACCAGAAGAGCTTCGTCGAGGGCGCCCGGGCCTTTATCCTCTGGTCGTCGATCCTGATCGACCGGGCCAAGCACATGGGCGACAGGGATGCCGAGGGGCTGATCTCGCTCCTCACCCCGGTCATCAAGGGCTTCCTGACCGACAAGGGCTTCGAGGCCACCGTCGAGGCGCAGCAGATCTATGGCGGCCACGGATACATCGAGGAACAGGGCATGAGCCAGTTCGTGCGCGATGCCCGCATCACCATGATCTACGAGGGAGCGAACGGCATTCAGGCGCTCGACCTCGTTGCCCGCAAGCTCGGCTCGGACGGCGGCAGGAATGCCATGGCCTTCTTCGAGATGATCAAGCGCTTCATCAAGGAGAACGAGGACAACGAGGCGCTCAAGGCCGATTTCCTCGATCCGCTCAAGGCGGCGTCGAAACGACTTCAGGAAGCGGCGATGTATTTCATGCAGGCGGGGATGAAGAACCCGGCCGACGCGCTCGCCGGCTCCTACGACTTCATGCACCTCTTCGGCCATGTCTGCCTCGGCTACATGTGGGCGCAGATGGCGAAGACATCGATGGAGGCGCTCGCCGCCGGAACGGAAGACAAGGCGTTCCACGAGGCCAAGGTCGTCACCGGCCGCTACTACATGCAGCGGCAGCTGCCGGCGACGGCGCTGCATCTCGACCGCATCCAGACCGGTTCCGAGGCGCTGATGGCGCTCGGGGAGGACCAGTTCTGAGGGGCATCATGCAACCGGCCCGGGAGAGGGAAAATGAGGCGCGACAGGCAACCGCGGCCGAGCGGTGCACTGCCTTCCGGGTGAAGCGTCACTCGCCGCCCCGTGCCTCGCGGGCGCTGCGCCGGACCTCAGGGGCAGGCATGCATGGCGCCTCGAGCCCGACCGGTCACCGGAGCGCCGGGGCGGCAGCGGCAGGCCGGAACGTCGCCGCAGGCTGGCACGGCGGACAGATCCACTCGGGCCGGGAGACGGCATGAAACGGGAGGCGACGGAGGATGACGATGCTTGCGACCCGCACCCATTCTCCCGGGCGGCACCCGTTTCTCCCGAGGGACAGGACCTGCTTCCTCCGTCTCTCCAGCCCGCTTGCGGGCACTCGCTCCTGATCGGGCGTTGAAGGCACGCAAGAAAAAGGACGAAAGGGAACAGGATGCAGCGGCCACGGCTCAGGACGGCACGGCAATTGCGGATCGGCCTCACGCCGCAGGCCGACCGGCGGCTGCGCCGGCTCGAGGCCGAAACCCGCCAGCCGCGTGAGGCGCTTCTCAACATGCTGCTCGAGGAGCTCGACCGGCTGACAGACCCGGTGCGGCTGGAAAAGGCCCTGGAACGCTTCAACGGTCGCCATCGTCAACGCCCTGCCGGTAAGGAGGAAAACGGATGATCCACCCCTGCGGCCGACCGCGCCGGGACCGGAGCGCCGAAGATGAGCCGATCTTCCGGTGGCTCTCCGCAGGCGGTCTTCCGCCTGGCGCGAAGGCACTTGCGGCTGCCTTTCCGCGGCCGACAGGGCAGGAACACACCCGGAGCCGCTCCTTCCCCCCTGCCCGGTCAAGGCAAGAGAGCCGACCCTTGCCGGCGGGCAGGGAGCGGCATCCCCCCTCCGGGTGCAGGAAGCATTCCCGCCACGCCCGCAGCGTGCGGAACGCCATCCGGCGGGCGGCGGCCGGAAAAAGCGGACCGGAAGACAGTGCCCCGTCCGCCCTGTCAGTCGCACGAACGCACTCCCCGCGTGTCGGACCCGGCGCCTCTCTCACGCGCCTCCTTCATCCCGGGCCGAAATCTTCCCCAGCCCCTTGCGGGGGAACCGGGCGGAGAGGCGCACGCGTCGCGCACCATCCGCGCCCCGGACAGCAGCACCTCTCCCCCCACTCCCGAAAGAAGGGGGGCCGGGAGTGCCTTTCCCCTTTGCCAGCCGATGGAGCCAGCCATGAGTGACCTGCCCCTGTTCCCGTCGCCCTGGATGACAGACGAGCATCGCATGCTGGCGGAGATGACCGCCGACTTCATCACCCGCGAATGGCTGCCGCGCCTGCCGGAATGGCGCAAGCAGGGCGAGATGGACCGCGAAACCTGGCGTGAAGCCGGTGCTCTCGGCCTCCTGCTGCCCTCGATCCCGGAGGAATATGGTGGTGCGGGTGGCGATTTCGGACATGAGGCGGTGATCCTGATGCAGGCCGCCAGGCTCAACCTCGCCAGCTGGGGGCACGGCATCCATTCGGGCATCGTCGCCCACTACATCCTTGCCTATGGCACCGAGGAGCAGAAGAAGCGCTGGCTGCCGCGCATGGCCACGGGCGAGCTTGTCGGCGCGCTGGCCATGACCGAGCCTTCCGCCGGCTCCGACCTCAAGGCGATCCGCACCCGCGCGGTGAGGGACGGCGACATCTACCGCCTCACGGGGCAGAAGACCTTCATCACCAATGGCGGCCATGCCAACCTGATCATCGTCGCCTGCAAGACCGACCCCGAAGCCGGGGCGAAGGGCGTCTCGCTTCTTGTGGTCGAAACCGACGAGGCGCCGGGTTTCACCCGCGGCCGCAAGCTGGAGAAGATCGGGCTCAGGGCGGCGGACACCTCGGAGCTCTTCTTCGACAATGTGCCGGTGCCGCGCGAAAACCTGCTCGGTGCCGAGGGGCAGGGCTTCATCCAGATGATGGAACAGCTGCCGCAGGAGCGGCTCATCATCGGCTGTGGCGCCGTCGGTGCGATGGAAGGGGCGGTGACCCGAACGATCGCCTACACCCGCGAACGCGAGGCCTTCGGCCAGCCCATCATCGACTTCCAGAACACCCGCTTCAAGCTCGCCGAATGCAAGACCCGCACGACCGTGGCGCGCATCTTCCTCGACCGCTGCATCGAGGCCCACCTCGCCGGCAGGCTCGATGTCGAGCAGGCGGCGATGTGCAAGTACTGGCTGACGGACGAGCAATGCGCCGTGCTCGACGAATGCCTCCAGCTCCATGGTGGCTATGGCTACATGCTGGAATATGCCATCGGCGAGATGTGGTCCGATGCGCGGGTGCAACGGATCTACGGCGGAACCAACGAGATCATGAAGGAGATCATTGCTCGCAACCTCTGATGAACGATCGCTCCTGGCCCATGGCAACCCCGGGGCCACCCCGGGGCCGCGCCGGGACCGCACCGGAGCCGCCGGCGACAGGGCGCCGGGACATGCCCGAGGGGGCGGAGGGGCGCATCCCGACGCCGGGGGGGAAGGGCCCCACAGGAACAGGATGGCAGAAAGGTCTGAACGGGGGGTTAACGGCTGCCGCGGAAAGGGCTTCAAGCCCGGAAAACACGGAGAGTTTCATTCAAGTGCGGCCCGATACGGACGCATCAGAACGGGGAGAAGATCCATGACGGCCAAACTCTACTGCTTCGGTGAAAGCGGCAATTCCTACAAGGCCGCCCTGCCGATGGAGCTCTCGGGCCTCGACTGGGAGCCGGTCTTCGTCGATTTCTTTCATGGCGAGACACGCACCCCCGAATATCGCCGGCTCAACGAGATGGGGGAGGTGCCTGTGCTGGTGGACGGCGACACGGTGCTCAGCCAGTCGGGCGTGATCCAGGACTGGATCATCGGGAAGACGGGCCGCTTCGGCGGCCGCTCGCCCGAAGAGCGCCGCGAGATCTGGCGCTGGGTACTGTGGGACAACCACAAGCTCTCCTCCGTCGCCGGGCAGACGCGCTTCCTCCTCAACTTCCTGCCCGAGGAGAAGCGCCCGCCCGCGGCCGT
Organism: Albidovulum sp.; assembly: GCA_015487815.1. Classification (GTDB taxonomy): domain Bacteria; phylum Pseudomonadota; class Alphaproteobacteria; order Rhodobacterales; family Rhodobacteraceae; genus WFPA01. The sequence goes on along the minus strand of WFPA01000046.1, from coordinate 2,022 downwards.
CACCGACTTCCTCAAGGGGCGGCTGCGCTCGGCCTTCAGGGTGCTCGACAATCACCTGGCGGGGCGCGAATGGATCGTCGGCGACGCGCCGTCCATGGCCGACTTCTCGGCCTGCGGCTACCTGTTCTACCCCGAGCCCTTCGGCTTCGAGCGCGCCGAATGGCCCAACATCGATGCCTGGCTCGGCCGCATCGAGACCCTCGAGGGCTGGAAACACCCCTATGACCTCATGCCCGGCAATCCGTCGGAGAGGAGCTGAGAGGATGCGGACCATCCTGCGCCTGATCCATGGTGAATCGCCCCACCCGGCGGGCGTGATCCTGACATGGCTGCTCGGCTTTCTGGCCGCCGCTGCCACATGGCGCGAGGGCCCCGACGGGCTCGCAGGTGCCCTCCTCGCACTTCTCGCCCTCGACTGGACCGGCGGTGTGGTCGCCAACGCCACCCGCGCGACCCGCGCCGCTTGGGCCACCCTGTCCCGGACAGCTGCGGTGGCCTTTCTCGCAGCGCATCTGCTGGAAGTCCCGATCCTCCTGCTCCTGACTTCCTCCACCCCCCATCTGCGAGGCCTTGTGATCATCCTCTTGCTGAAACTCGCGGTCTTCGCGGTCGGCCAGATCGAACTTCGCCGGCCGGAAACCATCATCACTGAAGGAGAACGACCATGAAAGACGCCTATATCTACGACGCCGTGCGCACCCCGCGCGGCAAGGGCAAGCCGGACGGCACGCTGCACGAGGTGCCGGCGGTGCGCCTTTCGGCTCTCGTGCTCAACGAGATCAAGGAGCGCAACAATCTCGACGGGCACGCCGTCGAGGACGTCATCTGGGGCAACGTCACCCAGATCGGCGAACAGGGCGCCTGCCTTGCACGCTCGGCGGTGCTCTACTCCGATCTCGACGAGAGCATCCCCGGCGTTTCCATCAACCGCTTCTGTGCCTCGGGGCTCGAAGCGGTCAATCTCGCCGCTTCCCACGTGATGGCCGGCATGGGTGACGGCTACATCGCCGGCGGCGTCGAAAGCATGAGCCGCGTGCCGATGGGCTCGGACGGCGGTGCCATCGCCGTCGATCCCTATCTGGCGATGAAATCCTATTTCGTGCCCCAAGGCATCTCGGCCGACATCATCGCCACCAAGTTCGGCTTCTCGCGCACCATGTGTGACGAATACGCCGTCGAGAGCCAGAAGCGGGCCGCGCGGGCCCAGAAGGAAGGCCGGTTCGACAAGTCGATCTTCACCGTGCGCGACATCAACGGCCTGCCGATCCTCGACCATGACGAGATGGTGCGAGAGAACACCGACATGCAGACCCTCGGCTCTCTCAAGCCCTCCTTCAAGGAGATGGGCGAGGTGATGCCGGGTTTCGACAACATCGCCATCATGAAATACCCCGAGCTCGAGAAGATCGAACACGTCCACCATGCCGGCAACTCCTCGGGCATCGCCGATGGCGCCGGTGGCGTTCTGATCGGCTCGAAGGAGTTTGGCGAGAAATGGGGGCTCAAGCCCCGGGCCCGCATCGTCCGCACTGCCAAGATCGGCACCGACCCGACGATCATGCTCACCGGCCCGGTGCCCGTCACCGAGAAGGTGCTGCGCGAGGCCGGCATGGAAATCGGCGACATCGACCTCTTCGAGGTCAACGAGGCCTTCGCCTCGGTGGTGCTGCGCTTCATGACCTATTTCGACGTCGATCACGACAAGCTCAACGTCAATGGCGGCGCCATCGCCATGGGGCATCCTCTCGGCGCGACGGGAGCGATCATCCTCGGCACGCTGCTCGACGAGCTCGAACGCTCCGACAAGGAAACCGGCCTTGCCACGCTGTGCATCGGCTCGGGCATGGGGGCGGCCACCATCATCGAGCGGGTGTGAGCCATGCCGAAGATCGACATCGGGGCCCTGCCCTGGAAGGGCGGCACGGGCTATCCCGCCCCCTTCGCCGATCGCGTCGGCGGGCGGGAGCGCAAGCGGCTGGGGGATGCCGGCGGGCTTTCCCAGTTCGGGGTCAACCTCACCCG
>WFPA01000045.1 GCA_015487815.1 Albidovulum sp. | reverse complement strand
GGGTCACGGGCAGCAATGTCGGCACACCGGGAAGGACGGCGTAGACATCATCGCCGGCCGCATGCGCCCCTTCCCCTTCCAATACCTCGGCGATCCGCTCGGCATTCTGGCTCAGGATCGCCACGGCGGCGATGAGGAAGACCAGGGTCAGCCCGGTCAGCAACTTGTCATTGAGCGTCATCTTCATTCCTGCTGCCCTGCTGCGATTCGCACCCGTTGATCGGACAGGTTCACTCAACCAGCGGAAGAGGGCGGTAGATTGACGCGATTATGGCAAATGCCGACGATTTGAGGAGAATGTGCGAAAGCGCGGCCGGTGAAGCCCGCCGATGCGGCCGCAGCTCAGCGCGCCGCAAGCTGCGCCAGCACCAGCATCTGCTCCTTCCAGAGGCCGGTGCGGATGATGAAGCCGTGACGGGAGATCAGGGCGACGAAGGCGTCGGCCGAAAGGTGGTTGCGCCAGCCATGATGAAAGGCGCGCCGGTCGATCTCGGCGGCATAGGGTTTGAGCCTGTGCGGCGGGGTCGTCACCGGAGCGTAGCTCGCCAGAAGCCAGCGGTGATGGCGGGCGGCGAAGGCCAGGGCGGCATCGGCATCGTCGAGATATTCGAGAACGCCGCTGAAGACACCGACGGCGCTCGGAACCGCCTCGTCGAGCCGCCCTTCATTGAAATCGATGAGGCCGCAACCCTCGTCCCATCGCTTGCGGTCGAAGCGATGCACCTTGCGGGGCCTGCGGCCGGCCGACTCGTCCACCCGCGCCACCGCCGCGGCGAAAGGCGCATGGGGGCCGCAGCCATATTCGGAGAAATCGAGCCCCGCCGGCTCCGGCAGGGCACCCTCCGCCAGGGCCAGAAGCCTCTCGTTGCGTTCCGACCAGCCCGCCCCGTAGGCCGCCGGATCCGACCAGCGCTCGGGCAGAAGCTTGCGCATGGGCTCAGCCCTGCTGCTGGCGCACGGGGCTGCCGTGGCAGTGCTTGAACTTCTTGCCCGAACCGCAGGGGCAGGGCTGGTTGCGCCCCGGGTTGCCCCAGGTGGAGGGGTCGTTCTCGTCGAACCCCTCGACGAGCGGCTTCGGCCGTTCCGCCGGGGCGCCCTTCACCTGATCGTCCCCCGGCAGCTCCTTGAGGCCGATGGCCTCGGCCGCCTCGCGCTGCCGGGCCATCATCTCCTCGATCATCGCCTGCCGCTCCTCCTCGGTCAGCGGCCGGACATGGGCGAGCTTCTGGGTCACCTCCTCGCGCAGCTCGTCGAGCATGGCCTCGAACAGCTGGAAGGCTTCGGTCTTGTATTCGTTGAGCGGATCCTTCTGGGCATAGCCGCGGAAGCCGATCACCGAGCGCAGGTGCTCGAGCCGGAGAAGATGCTCCTGCCACTTCTCGTCGATGGTCTGCAGCAGCAGGGTCTTCTCGATCTGGCGCATGGCCTCGGGGCCGAACTGCACCGCCTTGGCTGCCATGAACTCGTCCGCCGCCCGCATGAGCCGCTCGCGGATCGCATCCTGATCGACCCCTTCCTCGGCCGCCCATTCGGCGATCGGCGCCTCGATACCGAGCTTCTCGGCCACGGCCTGTGCCAGCCCCTCGACATCCCACCGATCGGGGTAGGTCTTTGGCGGCAGATAGGTATCGACCAGATCGTCGATCACCTCATGGCGCATCTCGGTGATGATGTCGGAGATGTCCTCCGCCTCCATGATCTCCCGGCGCTGGCCGAAGATGACCTTGCGCTGGTCGTTCATCACATCGTCATACTTGAGCAGGTGCTTGCGGATGTCGAAATTGCGCCCCTCGACCTTGGCCTGCGCCTTCTCGAGCGACTTGTTGACCCAGGGGTGAATGATGGCCTCGCCTTCCTTCATGCCGAGCCGGCCGAGGAACTTGTCGAGCCGTTCGGAGCCGAAGATGCGAAGAAGATCGTCCTCGAGCGAGAGGAAGAAGGCCGAGCGGCCCGGGTCGCCCTGCCGGCCGGAGCGGCCGCGCAGCTGGTTATCGATGCGGCGGCTCTCGTGGCGTTCGGTGCCGAGCACGTAGAGGCCGCCGGCCTCGATCACCTTCTGCTTGTCCGCCGCCACCTCGGCCTCGATCCGCTTGCGCACTTCCACTGGATCGGCCTCGGGGTTCTTCGCCAGCTCCTCGAGCACCCGCATCTCGACATTGCCGCCCAGCTGGATGTCGGTGCCGCGGCCGGCCATGTTGGTGGCGATGGTGACGGCGCCGGGCCGCCCGGCCTCGGCCACGATCTGCGCCTCCTGCTCGTGATAGCGGGCATTGAGCACGTTGTGGGGGATGCCGGCCTTCTTCAGAAGCCCCGAGAGATATTCCGACTTCTCGATCGAGGTGGTGCCCACCAGCACCGGCTGGCCCTTCTCGTGAGCCTCGCGGATGCTCTCGACGATGGCGTCATACTTCTCCTTCGCCGTCCGGTAGATGCGGTCGTGCTCGTCGATCCGCGCCACCGGCCGGTTGGTCGGCACCTCCACCACGTCGAGGCCGTAGATCTCCATGAATTCCTCGGCCTCGGTCATGGCGGTGCCGGTCATGCCGGCGAGTTTCTCGTAGAGGCGGAAATAGTTCTGGAAGGTGACCTGGGCGAGCGTCACGTTCTCGGGCTGGATCGGCACGCCCTCCTTGGCCTCGATCGCCTGATGCAGCCCGTCGGAAAGCCGCCGGCCCGGCATCATCCGGCCGGTGAACTCGTCAATCAGCACCACCTCGCTGCCGCGGACGATGTAGTCCTTGTCCCTGTGGAAGAGCTTGTGCGCCCTCAGCGCTTGGTTGGCGTGGTGCACGACGGTGGTCGAGGCCG
>WFPA01000044.1 GCA_015487815.1 Albidovulum sp. | reverse complement strand
CATGATCGCCGGCCCCTCCGAAGTTCTGGTGATCGCCGACGCCGGCAACGATCCCGACTGGGTGGCGGTCGATCTTCTGGCCCAGGCAGAGCATGACGAAAGCGCCCAGTCGGTTCTCATCACCGATGATGCCGCCTTCGGCCGGGCGGTCGCCGAGGCGGTGGAGAAGCGGCTGAAGACGCTGCCCCGATCCGCGATCGCCGGCAGGAGCTGGAAGCACCACGGCGCCGTCATCACCGTCAGGGACTGGGACGAGGCCGTGGCCCTTGCCAACCGGCTCGCGCCCGAGCATCTCGAGATCCTCACCGACAACGCCGACACTCTTGCCGAAAGGGTGCGCCATGCCGGGGCGATCTTCGTCGGCCGCTGGACGCCGGAGGCGATCGGCGACTATGTCGGCGGGCCGAACCATGTGCTGCCGACCTCGCGTTCGGCCCGCTTCTCTTCGGGCCTTTCGGTGCTCGATTTCATGAAGCGCACCACCCTCTCGCGGATGACGCCGGAGGCGCTCGGCACCATCGGCCCGGCGGCCGAGACACTGGCCGCGGCCGAGGGGCTTCAGGCGCACGGGCTGTCGGTGGCGCTGCGGCGCGCCGCGCTCAACCGCGACGGCGCCGAGGGAGGAGCCGATGGCTGAGGCCGAAGGGGCGGGCTGGCCGCCGCCCGGCTTTGCCGAGAGCGACCGGCTGATCGAGGTCACCCTGGACGATGCCGACCTGCCGGCTCCCACGCCCGAGATGCAGCAGGAGCGCAAGGTCGCGCTGTTCGACCTTCTCGAGAACAACGCCTTCGCCCTGCCGCCGCGCAGCGGCAGGGAGGCACCGGCCGGCCCCTACCGGCTGCATCTTGCGATGCGCGAGCGTCGCCTCGTGTTCGACATCACGACCCAGAGCCGCGAGAAAATCGCCGAATTCCACCTCTCTCTCACTCCCTTCCGTCCGGTGGTGAAGGACTATTTCCAGATCTGCGACGCCTATTTCGACGCCGTGCGCAACCTGCCGCCGAGCCGGATCGAGGCGATCGACATGGGCCGGCGCGGCATCCATGACGAGGGGGCGCGGCTGGTGATGGAGCGGCTCGAGGGCAAGGTCCGCATGGACCGGATGACGGCCCGGCGGCTCTTCACGCTGATCTGCGCCCTCGCCGGGAGGAGCTGAGCGTGGCGGGGGGGCTGCCCGGATCGGTCCTCTTCTGCTGCGATCACAACGCGGTGCGCTCGCCCATGGCCGAAGGCATCATGAAGAAGTATTTCGGTGACCGGGTCTTCGTGCAGTCGGCCGGGGTGCGGTCCGATCTTGATATCGACGGCTTCGCCGTCTCCGTCTGCCGCGAGATCGGCATAGAGCTTTCGCGACACCGCACCCGCAGCTTCGACGAAATGGAGGAATGGGGCGACGATCTCACCAGCTTCGATCTCGTCATCGCCCTTTCCCCCGCCGCCCATCGCCGCGCTCTCGACTACACCCGCTTTCACGCTCTCGATGTCGAATACTGGCCGGTGCTCGACCCGACCGGCCTTGGCGAGAGCCGCGAGGAGAAGCTGGCCGCCTACCGTCTCACCCGCGACCAGATCCGCGACCGCATCATCTCGCGCTTCGGCCCGCCGCTCGAAGACGAGGCGTCCGAAACCGGCATGGATGGATAAGGATGACGCGCCTGCCTCTTCCGGCCGCGGGCGGCTCTGCCCCCCGAGCACCTTGACGGCGTTTCCCCCTCCATCTCGCTTCATGCTTGATTTTTTCCGCCGATGCGCCCATCTAGGGCGCGAAATCCCTGCCCGGCGGGCGGGGTGTCGTGTATTTCGCGCTTGCCGGGCATCCCGTCGCCCGACACGGCATCGATTCCCACGACACGGCCCTCGGGGCCGGAGATCAGGCACGAGCACACAGAACACGCAAAGGAGAGACCATGGCCAAGGAAGACGTCCTCGAGTTCCCCGGTACCGTGAAGGAATTGCTGCCCAATGCCATGTTCCGGGTCGAGCTCGACAACGGCCATGAGATCATCGCCCATACCGCCGGCAAGATGCGCAAGAACCGGATCCGGGTTCTTGCCGGTGACCGGGTGCAGGTCGAGATGACGCCATACGACCTCACCAAGGGGCGCATCACCTACCGTTTCAAGTAGGGCGATGACCATGGCAGCGGCAGGAGGCCGACCGCGGCTGGTTCTGGCCTCGGCCTCACCGCGCAGGCGGGAACTTCTCGCACAGATCGGCATCGTGCCCGACGACATACGGGCCACCGAGATCGACGAGACGCCCGGGCGGGGCGAGCTGCCGCGTGCCTATTGCCGCCGCATCGCCGCAGCCAAGGCCGACGCCGTGACCACCGCGCCGGGCGAAATCGTGCTTGCCGCCGACACCACCGTTGCCCTCGGCCGGCGCATTCTCGGCAAGCCCGCCGATGCCGGGGATGCGGAGCGGATGCTGCGGCTCCTTTCGGGACGCCGCCACCGGGTCATCACCGCCATTGCCCTGCGTCGCGACGGGCGGTGCTGGCTGCGCGATGTCGTTACCACCGTCAGGATGAAAAGGCTTTCGGAGGCCGAGATCTCCGCCTATCTCGCCTCGGGCGAATGGCACGGCAAGGCCGGCGCCTATGCCGTTCAGGGGCTGGCCGGCGCATTCATCCCGTGGATAAACGGCTCCTTCACCGGCGTTGTCGGCCTGCCACTGGCCGAGACGGCCGGGCTCCTCGAGGCTGCGGGCTATCCGGTGCGGGCCGGCTGGGTCGCAGGAGCGGACCGGGTGACGGAAGGGGCCACGGACGTTTCAGCTCAGCCAGGGGAGAGCCGCCGATGAAGGGCCGCATGATCGTGCTCGACGAGATCGAGGGGCGCCCTGCGGCGGCGCTGATGGTCGATGGGCGGCTGCAGGACCTCGTCATCGACCCGGCCGATCCCGACCTGCCGCGGCCTGGTGCGATTTACCGGGCCGTCGCCGGCCGACCGATCAAGGGAATGGGCGGGATCTTCGTCGATCTCGGCGGCGGCCGGCAGGGTTTTCTCAAGAATGTCAAGGGCGTCTCCGCAGGCAAGCCGCTTCTCGTGCAGGTGACGGGCTGGCCCGAAGCGGGCAAGGCGCCAATCGTCTCGACCCGCCTCCTGTTCAAGAGCCGCCTCGGCATCGTCACCCCTGACGCGCCCGGCGTCAATGTCTCGCGCCAGGTGAGAGGCCATGCCGAACGCGACCGGCTCGAGGAAATCGGCGTCGAGGTGCTGGGCGATCTGGCCGACAGGGAACGGCTCGGCCTCATCCTGCGCTCGGCGGCGGCGGGAGAGGATGCCGACGTGATTGCCGAGGAACTCGGAAGGCTCGTCGATCTCGCCCGCAAGGTGCTGGCAGAAAGGGCAGGAAACGGCCCGGAGCTGCTCCTTGCCGCGCCCGACGCCCACACCTTCGCCTGGAGCGAATGGGCCGTGCCGGCACCCGACGAGGTGATCGAGAGGATGGGCGCCTTCGCCGAGCAAGGCGTGGTCGAGGAGATCGAGAAGCTGGCCTCGCCCGAAGTGCCGATCGGACAGGGGGCCTCCCTCGTCATCGAGCCCACCGCGGCGCTGGTGGCGGTTGATGTCAACACCGGCGGCGACACCTCCCCCGCCGCCGGGCTCAAGACCAACCTGCGCGCGGCCCGCGAGCTGCCGCGGCAGTTGCGGCTGCGGGGGCTGGGCGGGCAGATCGTCATCGACATGGCGCCGATGCCGAAGAAGGACCGCAAGGCACTGGAAGACGCCCTCAAGGCCGCCCTCAGGACCGACGGGATCGACACCGCCGTCCTCGGCTGGACCAATCTCGGCCATCTCGAACTGCAAAGGCGCCGCGACCGGATGCCGCTTCACCGGACAGGCCTTCTCGAAGCCTTCGGCATCAGGCCGCGTGCGGAGCGCTGAAGGAGAGGCCGATGGCGCAACGCGAAGCGAAAGACGCATCAAGGACCCGACGGCCTTGCCCGATCTGCGGCAAGCCGGCGATTCATCGTTACCGTCCCTTCTGCTCGAAACGTTGCGCCGACATCGATCTGGCGCGCTGGCTCGGCGGCCGCTACGCCATTCCGGCGACGGAAGACGAACCCGATTTCGAGACCGAGGAGAGCGACCATCCGTTGCGGGAACCGCGCCCTTCGTGAAGCGGCGGCGATGCGACTTCCCCTCGCTTTCCGTTGGCAGACAGCCTGCTCCTCTGCCTTTCCCCGCAGACGCAACGGGCGGGCGACGCACCGCAAAAAATCGTCGCGCCCCTCTTGCCTGCCCCTGCCCCTTGGCCTAATAAGCCGCCACCGAGGGCGGAAGCCCGAGGCCCGGGTAGCTCAGTTGGTAGAGCAGCGGACTGAAAATCCGCGTGTCGGTGGTTCGAATCCGCCCCCGGGCACCACGACGCCCCCTGCCATCATCCGCGTCCTCCGACCGCTCATCAGCTCATCGGCAATCCGCAGTCGTGAACCGCCCCCCGCGGACGTCGGCCGGCTCCGGCATGATGGAGAGCGGTTCTCCCGGCCGCGGCATGGCGAAGACCGCACCCTCGCGCCGCGCGGCTGTTCTCCGCCGGCTTTCTCGCCATACCGGCCTCGACCGCATGCCGCAACCGGCCCCCCATCCGCCCAAGAGCGCCCTCTCAGCCTCCCCCTGTCGGCGCAACCGGGTCTTCGGGCTGATCGATCAACGGCGTCGGCGAGGCGTAATTCTCGAGCCGCGCCCGGTCCTCGATGACGACCTCGCCCCCCTCCACCTTCACCCCGTGCGCCGCCAACGCCTTGAGGCCGCGCGAGAGGCTTTCGGGCGTCATGCCGAGATAGGCGGCGATGCGGCGCTTCTCGAGCGGCAGCGGGAAGCGATCGGCATTGCCCGCCCGGCGGCTCTGCCGCAAGAGCCAGTTGGCCAGCCGCTCGGTCGAAGTCCGCAGCTTGATTTCCTTGGAATGGCGTATCGAGGCCCGATAGCAGCGCGCCAGCTCGTCGATCATGCTCACGGCAAAGGTGGGGTCGGTGGCGATGGCGCTGCGCACATCCTCCGACGGCACCATTACGATTCGCGAACGCTCAAGCGTCCGGGCCGACTTCAGATAGGGGGCATCGCGCACCGTGGAGGCCAGGACGAAGGACGCGCCTGGCGTCAGAATCGCCATGGTGGTCTCCCGACCACGCCAGCTGGCATGGAGTTCGACCCGCCCATCCACCAGCACATGGAGGAAATCCGCCTGCTCTCCTTCGGCGAACAGCTCGAAGCCGGCGGGGAATGTCTTGAGATAGGCCCCGCGCATCAGCGATTCGAAACTCTCGGGTGCCATGGCGGCAAAGGGCGGCCAGGGCCGCACCTGCTCGATGTGCTCGCGCTTCATGCCGTTCTCCCACAGGCCCCGATGGCTGCTTGATATGTGTCAAACGCTATCGCGACATTTTGTCAAGGAGGGAGACGAAAAACCTCGGCCGCCGAGGCGAAAGATGTGTCGGAAAGGGAGGGTATTTGTCAAAAACGCTTTATTTTCAATAGATTACCTTTGGTCAATTGATCTGGGTCAAGGTATCGTCTCTCCGGTAGCGCCATGGTCCGGCCGAGACGGGGTTTCGGCCCCCGTGGCGGGCCCGGATCGGCACCTGCCGATCAACGGGCCAGATCAAGGAGGGACAGATGGATACTTCCGGCAAGATTGCACGCTCCGAGAGCTGGCGCGCGCTCGGGCTTTCGACCTTCGCCTTCACGGTGTGCTTCGCCGTGTGGACGATCTTCTCGATCATCGGCGTGCGCATCAAGCAGGAGCTCGGTCTGAACGACACCGAGTTCGGCCTGCTCGTCGCCACGCCGGTGCTGACGGGTTCGATCAGCCGCATCTTCCTCGGCATCTGGACCGAGCAGTTCGGCGGCCGGCTGGTCTTCACCCTGCAGATGCTGATCACCGCTGCCGCGGTCTGGGTGCTGACCTGGGCCGACAGCTACCCGATGTTCCTTCTGGCCGCGCTCGGCGTCGGCCTTGCCGGCGGTTCCTTCATCGTCGGCATCGCCTATGTGTCGCGCTGGTTCGACAAGGACCATCAGGGTACGGCGCTGGGCATCTTCGGCGCCGGCAATGTCGGCGCTGCGGTGACCAACTTCGTGGCACCCTTCCTCGTCGTTTCCTTCGGCTGGAAGGGCACGGCGCAGATCTACGCCCTCGTTCTCGTAGCCACGGCTCTTCTGTTCTGGTTCCTCGCCAAGGATGATCCCGAACATGCCCGCCGCCGCGCCGAGGGCAAGCCGCCGGTGCCGCTTTCGGAGCAGCTCGCGCCGCTCAGGAAGCTCCAGGTCTGGCGCTTCGCCACCTACTACTTCTTCGTCTTCGGCGGCTTCGTCGCCCTCGCGTCCTTCCTGCCGCGCTACTATGTCGGCGCCTATGCACTGCCGCTGACGACGGCGGGCGTGCTCGCGGGCCTCTACTCGCTGCCGGGTTCGGTGTTCCGGGCGCTCGGCGGCTGGATGAGCGACAGGTGGGGCGCCCGTTTCGTGATGTATCTCACCTTCATCGTCTCGCTGGCGGTGCTCTTCATCATGAGCTATCCGCGGACCCATTACCTCATCTACGGCATCCGCGGGACCATCGAGTTCGAGTTCGGCGTGCCGCTGTGGCTGTTCGTGACGCTGTCGGTCGTGCTCGGCTTCGTGATGAGCCTCGGCAAGGCGGCCGTCTACAAGCACATTCCGGTCTATTACCCGCACCATGTGGGAGCGGTGGGCGGTCTCGTCGGCATGATCGGCGGGCTCGGCGGATTCTTCCTGCCGATCGCCTTCGGCGCCCTGCTCGATCTCACCGGAATCTGGACCACCCCGTTCATGCTGCTCTTCGGCATCGTCGGCGTGTCGCTGATCTGGATGCACGTCGCCATCCGCCGGATGGAGCGGGCCAAGTATCCGGAGCTTCGGGAGGAGAAATACCTCTCCGACGTGCCGACGGCTCCCGTGCCTCCGAGCGGCAGCTGACCCGAAAGAATGGCAGGCGCCCAGGGCGGCGCCTGCCCCTTCATCTTCCCAACGAGGAGACATCCCATGGCCAAGGATCTCACAGGCTGGAACCCCGAAGACCCCGAACAGTGGGAAAGCTGGGGCAAGAAGGTCGCCAACCGCAATCTCTGGATCTCGATTCCGGCCCTGCTGGTTTCGTTTGCGGTGTGGCTCTACTGGGGCATCATCACCGTGCAGATGATCAATCTCGGCTATCCCTTCTCGAAGGCCGAGCTGTTCACCCTGTCGGCCATCGCCGGGCTGTCGGGGGCGACGCTGCGCATCCCCGAAACCTTCTTCATCCGCATCGCCGGTGGCCGCAACACGATCTTCTGGACCACCTCTCTGCTGATGATCCCGGCCTTCGGCACCGGCCTCGCGTTGCAGAACCCGAACACGCCGCTGTGGGTGTTCCAGATCCTCGCGCTCCTGTCGGGCATCGGTGGCGGCAACTTCGCCTCGTCGATGTCCAACATCAGCTACTTCTTCCCCAAGCGCATCCAGGGCTATGCGCTGGGGATGAATGCGGGGCTGGGGAATTTCGGCGTCACCACCATGCAGATCGTGGTGCCGCTGGCGATGACGGTGGCGCTGTTCGCACCGCTGCTCGGCGCCGAGCCGATGGTGCTCAAGGCGCCGTCGGGCACGCTGATCGGCAAGATCCCCGCCGGCACCGAAACCTGGATCATGAATGCCGGCTATGTCTGGCTGATCCCGCTGGTGCCGCTGGCCTTCGCCACCTGGTTCGGCATGAACAACATCCGTGATGCCCATGTGACGCCGGAACCGCCCCACCCGATCACCGCTTTCGCGATGCTCACCGGCATGCTGGCGATCGGCCTTGTCACCGCTGCCTTCGGCCTGTGGCTGATGCTGCCCGCGAAGGTAGGCGGCGCGGGCTGGATGCTGTCGAAATGGATCGTCCTGCCGATCGTCATCATCCTTACCGTGCTGGCCCTCAGGGCGATCCCGGGTGAAATCGGCAGCAATCTCAACCGCCAGTATCGCATCTTCCGCGACAAGCATACCTGGGCGATGACGATCATCTACACCATGACCTTCGGATCGTTCATCGGCTACTCGGCCGCCTTCGCGCTGGCCATCAAGGTGGTGTTCGGCTTCCAGCACATCATGGTGGACGGGGTGTTGACCCACAACACCATCAACCCCGATGGGCCTTCGGCGCTCACCTATGCGTGGATGGGCCCCTTCATCGGCGCGCTGATCCGTCCGGTGGGCGGCATGTGGGCCGACAGGGCGGGCGGCGCGAAGGTGACGCAGATCATCTCGGTGGTGATGGTGCTCTCGGCCGTGGGCGTCGCCTGGCTCTTGAAGCTGGCCTATGCCTCGCCGACCCCGCAGGACTACTTCCTGCCCTTCATGGTGCTGTTCCTGATCCTGTTCACCGCCACCGGCATCGGCAACGGCTCGACCTTCCGCACCATCGCGGTGATCTTCGAGCGCGAGCGCCGCGGCCCGGTGCTCGGCTGGACCTCGGCCGTCGCCGCCTATGGCGCCTTCATCATCCCGAAGGTGATCGGCGAACAGATCAAGGCGGGCACCCCGGAAGTGGCGCTCTACGGCCTCGCCATCTTCTACGCCTTCTGCATCGCTCTCAACTGGTGGTTCTACCTGCGCCCCGGCGCATACGTGAAGAACCCCTGATGACAGCTGACGCCGGGCGGCACGGTGCCGCCCGGCCCTCCGAAATCCGCAACAGGGAGCTGCCCCGATGAGCCAACTCCTCGACAGACTGAACTTCCTCAAGCCGGCGAAGCTCGAAGAATTCTCCGACGGGCACGGCATCACCACCGCCGAGCCTCGCGACTGGGAAGAGAGCTATCGCAACCGCTGGCGCCACGACAAGATCGTCCGCTCGACCCATGGCGTGAACTGCACCGGGTCGTGTTCGTGGAAGATCTACGTCAAGTCGGGCATCGTCACCTGGGAAACCCAGCAGACCGACTATCCGCGCACCCGGCCCGACATGCCGAACCACGAGCCGCGCGGCTGCGCCCGCGGCGCCTCCTACAGCTGGTATCTCTATTCCGGCAACCGGGTGAAGACGCCGCTGGTCCGCGGGCGGCTGCTGCGCACCTGGCGGCGGCTGCGCAAGACCCTCTCGCCGATCGAGGCCTGGGAGCGCATCCAGAGCGACCCGGTGCTCAGGGCCGAATATGTCAGCCGTCGCGGCAAGGGCGGCTTCGTGCGCGCCAGCTGGGACGAGGCGACCGAGATCATCGCCGCGGCCAACGCCTGGACCATCCGCACATACGGCCCCGACCGCATCTTCGGCTTCTCGCCGATCCCGGCAATGTCGATGATCTCCTATGCCGCGGGCACCCGCTACCTCTCGCTTCTCGGCGGCGTCTGCATGAGCTTCTACGACTGGTATTGCGATCTGCCGCCGGCCTCGCCGATGACCTGGGGCGAGCAGACCGACGTTCCTGAATCGGCTGACTGGTACAATGCCGGCTTCCTGCTCCTTTGGGGCTCGAACGTGCCGCAGACCCGCACGCCCGACGCCCATTTCTATACCGAAGTGCGTTACAAGGGCACCAAGTCGGCCGTCGTCTCCCCCGACTATTCGGAGGCGGCCAAGTTCGCCGACATCTGGCTCAACCCCAAGCAGGGCACCGATGCCGCGCTGGCGCTGGCCATGGGCCATGTCATCCTGCGCGAATACCATATCGACCGGCAGGTGCCCTATTTCGAGGATTATGCCCGCCGCTACACCGACATGCCGATGCTGGTACGGCTCGAGGAGAAGGACGGCCGCTTCCTGCCCGGCCGCTTCCTGAGAGCATCGGACCTGGCCGAAGGGCTCGGCGAGGAGAAGAACCCCGAGTGGAAGACCATCGCCTGGGATGCGAAGGCGAAGCGTCTCGTCGTGCCCAACGGTTCGATCGGCTTCCGCTGGGATGGCTCGGCCAGGTGGAATCTCGAGGAGAAGGCCGCCGATGCGGACACCGAGCTCGCCCTCACCTTCATTCTCGACGAGGACCATGACGATGTCGTGCCCGTCGCCTATCCCTATTTCGGCGGCCGGGCGACCGAGAACTTCACCGCCACCGATCACCCGGAGGTGCTCGAGCGCAACGTGCCGGTGAAGACCGTCCGCCTCGCCGACGGCAGCGAGGCGAAGGTGGCGACAGTGTTCGACCTGCTCGCCGCCAATTACGGCATCGACCGCGGGCTCGGCGGCGAATGGGTCGCCGGTTCCTATGACGAGGACATTCCCTTCACCCCGGCCTGGGCCGAGCGGATCACCGGCGTTCCCCGCGACCGGATCATTGCCGTGGCCCGCGAATTCGCCACCAATGCCGAGAAGACCCGCGGCCGCTCGATGGTGATCCTCGGCGCAGGGCTGAACCATTGGTACCACATGGACATGAACTACCGCGGGATCATCAACATGCTGGTCTTCTGCGGTGCCATCGGCCAGTCGGGGGGCGGCTGGGCCCATTATGTCGGCCAGGAGAAGCTGCGCCCGCAGACCGGCTGGCTGCCGGTGGCCTTCGCCCTCGACTGGTCGCGCCCGCCACGGCAGATGAACTCGACCTCGGCCTGGTATGCCCATACCGACCAGTGGCGCTACGAGACGCTGACCGCCGGGGAGATCCTCTCGCCCACCGCTCCCGACGGCGAATGGGCCGATCTCAGGATGATCGACTACAACATCCGCGCAGAGCGGATGGGCTGGCTGCCCTCGGCACCGCAGCTCAGGACCAACCCGCTCGAGGTCGGCCGGGCGGCGAAGGAGGCCGGCAGGCCGGTCGCCGAATATGTCGCCGAGAAGCTGAAGTCGGGCGAGATCGAGATGTCCTGCGAGGATCCCGACGCAGCCGAGAACTGGCCGCGCAATCTCTTCGTGTGGCGCTCGAACCTCCTCGGCTCCTCGGGCAAGGGACATGAATATTTCCTCAAGCATCTGCTCGGCGCCGACAGCGGGCTTCTCGGCCGCGACATCGCCGAGCGGGGCGAGGCGCTGCCGAAGGAGGCGCGCTGGCACGAGAAGGCGCCCGAAGGCAAGCTCGATCTTCTGGTGACGATCGACTTCCGCATGTCCACCACCGCCGTCTATGCCGACATCGTGCTGCCGACGGCCTCGTGGTACGAGAAGAACGATCTCAACACCTCGGACATGCACCCCTTCATCCACCCGCTGCAGGCGGCGGTCGATCCGGCCTATGAGTCGAAATCCGACTGGGAGATCTTCAAGGCCATCGCCCGCAAGTTCTCCGAGATCGTGCCGGGCTATCTCGGTGAGGAGACCGACGTGGTCGCCCTGCCGATCCTGCACGACACGCCGGCCGAGCTGGCACAGCCCGAGGTGCGGGACTGGAAGAAGGGCGAGTGCGACCTGATCCCGGGCAAGACGGCACCGAACTTCATCGCCGTCGAACGCAACTACCCCGAGGTCTATCACCGTTTCACCTCGCTCGGGCCGCTGCTCGAGAAGCTCGGAAACGGCGGCAAGGGGCTCAACTGGGAGACGCAGGACGAGGTCGAGCATCTCAAGGCGCTGAACGGCGTGCACAAGGACGGCCCCGTGGCCGGCCGGCCGCGCATGGTGAGCGACATCGAGGCGGCCGAAACCGTGCTCATGCTGGCACCCGAGACCAACGGCAAGGTCGCGGTCAAGGCCTGGCAGGCACTCGAGAAGGTGACGGGCCGCGAACACGCCCATCTCGCCCTGCCCAAGGAGGACGAGGAGATCCGCTTCCGCGACATCGCCGCCCAGCCGCGCAAGATCATCACCTCGCCGATCTGGTCAGGCATCGAGTCCCACGAGGTGAGCTACAATGCCGGCTGGACCAACGTCCACGAGCTGATCCCGTGGCGCACGCTGACGGGCCGTCAGCAGCTCTATCAGGATCACGAGTGGATGCGGGCCTTCGGCGAGGGGTTCGTCACCTGGCGGCCGCCGGTCGATCTCAAGACCGTCCCCGAGGCCGAGCCGATCGCCGGCGACGAGCCGCACGTGATCCTCAACTGGATCACCCCGCACCAGAAATGGGGCATCCATTCCACCTATTCCGACAACCTGCTGATGCTGACGCTCAATCGCGGCGGGCCGGTGGTGTGGCTCTCCGAGAACGACGCCAGGAAGGCCGGCATCGTCGACAACGACTGGGTGGAGGTGTTCAACACCAACGGGGTGCTGGTGGCCCGGGCCGTCGTCTCCCAGCGGATGAAGGACGGCACCATGTTCATGTATCACGCCCAGGAGAAGATCGTGAACACGCCGGGCTCGCAGATCACCGGCAAGCGCGGCGGGATCCACAATTCGGTCACCCGCACCGTGCTCAAGCCCACCCACATGATCGGCGGCTATGCCCAGCAGAGCTGGGGCTTCAACTACTACGGCACCGTCGGCGCCAATCGTGACGAGTTCGTCATCGTCCGCAAGATGAAGAAGGTCGAATGGCTCGACAATCCGGCCGCCGACGCCCTCGATGTGAAGGAGATCGCCCAATGAGAGTTCGCGCACAGATCGGCATGGTGCTCAATCTCGACAAGTGCATCGGCTGCCATACCTGCTCCGTCACCTGCAAGAACGTGTGGACCAGCCGCGAGGGCGTCGAATACGCCTGGTTCAACAATGTCGAGACCAAGCCCGGCACCGGCTACCCCACCGACTGGGAGAAGCAGGACAAGTGGAAAGGCGGCTGGGTCCGCACCCGCTCGGGCAAGCTGAAGCTCAGGCAGGGCGGCAAGGTCGAGGTGCTGGCCAAGCTCTTCGCCAACCCCAACCTGCCCGAGATCGACGACTATTACGAACCGTTCGACTATGACTACGACCATCTCAAGTCGGCGCCCGAGATGGAGGCCTTCCCCACGGCAAGGCCCCGCTCGGCCGTCACCGGCGAGCGGATGGAGAAGATCGAGAAGGGCCCGAACTGGGAGGAGATCCTCGGCGGCGAGTTCGAAAAACGCTCGCAGGACTACAATTTCGAGGCCGTCGAGAAGGAGATCTACGGGGCCTATGAGAACACCTTCATGATGTATCTGCCCCGGCTGTGCGAGCACTGCCTCAACCCCTCCTGCGTCGCCTCCTGCCCGTCGGGGGCGATCTACAAGCGCGAGGAGGACGGCATCGTCCTCATCGACCAGGAGAAGTGCCGCGGCTGGCGGATGTG
>WFPA01000043.1 GCA_015487815.1 Albidovulum sp. | reverse complement strand
TCGCCCTCGACCTCCCGGAATGCCGCCCTGAACCCGATCGACATCCTGGGCGGAAAGCCGTCGGACATGAGCGTCGCGATGCGCTCGCCGGCACCGGTCGCGCCGGTCAGCTCTCCCTCAATGCGCAGCTCAGATCCGCCGTCGTCGGACGGGGCACGGAAGACCCGCCCCTTGCCGGCGATGGCGTCGATGCTGTTCTGGTGATCAACGAGAAGAGGAACCGGGATGCCGGACAGGTCGACCGCGAACCGCTGCCCCCACTGCTCGATGGCCCGGCCTGAATAGGCGACGCCGGCAAACCTCACGCCGCCGCCCTCCCGGGCTTCCGTTTTCCCGACCGAGAAGGTGATCTCGGCCCGCCTGCACTGCCTGTCGTCCATGTGTGTCCCCCGGAGATGGAAGTCCGGGGGAGTATCGGACATCGGCGAAGGGAAATATGCCGGACCGGCGTCCGGCAAGGCGCAGGGTGGCGCTGGAGCGGATACGGGGTGCTCATGCAAAAGCCCCGCCCGGTGCGCTGGCTGCCTTCAGGAGCTCCGTCTCGCGACATCGTCGCAGCCTCGTTCCACATTTGTTGATCAGAGCCTGCTGATCGAGTATGCTGCTGCGGCTGGGCTATCAGGCTGGCTTGTCCTTGCGCCGCAAGGTGCATGATGAGGCAATCGGGATACGCCGCCCCGACCAGCTGCTTTTCATCTGAAACGCCGGATCAGCCTTGCAGATGGCGGCACCAGTTTCCGCGCGCCTGTACGGAAGAGCGAAATCGCCCATCCCCATTCCCGGCTTCTTTCCACCTTCACCGTCAGCCGATAGGAGCCCTTCACGATGAAATAATGCCGTTCACGCGCGGCGGCCCAGATGTCGGCGCTGCCGATGATTGCGGGGATCAGCGCATACTCGTCCGCGCCGATCTCGGGATGCCGCCGCAGGTGCACGTCAAGCGTCTGTCGCGACAGCCACACGATGGGGTTCCGAACGCCGAACAGCGCCATCAGATCGTCAGGCAGCGCCGCAATCGGCCAGAGATCGGGTGTGCCGGGCGCCCCATGGATGAAATCCCGAAAGAGCGTCGTTGCCACGGCGCGTCGCACCGTCTCCTCGTCCGGCTGCGTGTAGGCCATGAGCAGTGAAAGCAGCTCCCCGGCGCGTGCTTCTGAGCACCAGATCGGTCGACCTGTCGGGTCGGATGACAGGGACCCCACGTCGCAACGTCCGGCGCGCTCGGCGACGACACCGGCCAGCCGCTCGAGCAGCCTCTTCGGCCTCTTCCCCCATCCGGGCCTGTCGGCATGGCCTTCCGCGGGCACGCTCTCGGTCCGGCCGCCCCGGCGACGGGCGGCACGGTCGGTCAGCGACCGCAGCGTGCAGCGGCAGTTGAAGCCGAGCGGAGGGCTGATCCGGTCCCAGACGGGGTCGTCGATATGGCGGATCACGCCATCGAGGGCGAGGTGGTTGGGGCGCACGCGGCTGTCGTTGATCGCGTCGAACATCAGCCAGGGCCGCCGGGCCCGGTTCATCTCGAAGTGCCGCCAGTGGCCGGCCATGTAGTTCGTCTGCAGGTTGGTGCGGAAGATGGTCTCGAGCCGGTGCCGCGGCAGCGACCAGTCCTGCTGCTTCGCCCAGGCCTTCCAGCGGGCGAAGCTCCATCCCTCGGCCTGCGCCCGGACGAGACTGTCCGCGACCGCCTGCACCTGATCGAGCCGGGCGAGGCCGGAGACCGTGAAGGCCAGGGCGCGCTTTTCCGGCTTCAGGGCGTGGAAGGCGTCTGGCAGCGCCACACCGCGCGCACGGGCACGGGCCACCTGCACGTCGAATGGCTCGTCGAACGGAACGGAGCCGTCAGCAGCCATGTCAGTTTTCGGCGGTGCGCTCGGCCTCGATCAGGCCGGTGATCTCGGCGCCCGTCATGGCCCGCTCCAGCACCTGGCGGAAGGCGGCGTCGTCCGCTCCTGCCATGGCCACGCCGAGGCGCGCGACCAGATCTGCCTCGTCGCGGGCGCCGCGGATGGCCGAGGCGATGGCTTCTGGCGAAACGGGTTGCGGCGCCGTTCCCGCGAGGGCCGCGACGGCGTCCTCGATGATCTGCTGCCCCCCTGTGAACGGCCCGTCTGCCGAAAGCGCCATGGCGGACGGAACCGCGTTGCCGCCCTGGCCGGCGGTCTGTTCGACGATCCGGAAATCGTCCTCGTCGAGGCCGAACTTCTCGCGCATGTAGCGCTCGGTGAAGCGCACGCCGATGCGGTGGAGAACCTCGTCGCGGGCAGCCCGCTCCGTCTCCAGCCCGACTCCGTCCTCCATCACGAAGCGCCCGGCCTCGGGCAGGCCGTTCAGCACGGCAAGACGGTCGAGCACCGCCTGCACGGCACGGGAGATCAGCCGGATGTCGGCGCGGCGCTTCTCGTCCCGCACGCGCTCGTGCACCTCGCCGAGCGCCCGGTTGCCGGAGCCGCCGTCGGTGCCGGAGGTCAGCGTCTGGCCAAGGATCAGGCGCTGGATGCGACGGACGCAACCGAGCTCGAACTCGGCGAACTGCCCGCCCTTTGCCCCGGGCGTGGCGACCGCCTTCACGTCGCCGTCGCCGTTGACCACGATGGACGGTCCGGAGGTGACCTTGGCCAGCGCCTCGATCACGACGTCCCGCATGCCGCTGGTCCGCCCGATCAGCAGCGGGACGGCGGACTGCTCGAGGAACTTCGCCCACAGCCGCCAGCCATGGGTCCGGAAATACCAGGGCCAGTAGGCCTTCGCGAGCAGGGCCTCGCCCATGGGCTTGCGCAACGTCGCGCCGCTCGCCACGGCAACGAACTTGCGCGGATCGGCCTCGAGGCGGGTGTCGGCCCACAGGATGCGCCCGTCGGGCCTGAGCACGAACCACTCGAAGGGGCAGAGGATGATCCTGTCGATCAGGACGCGCCCCTGATCGGGACCGGCGCCGCGGGCATAGACGATCTCGAACACCGCGTAGCCGTAGGGCACGGCCTCCCATGCGGCGGAGAGGATTTCGTTGACGTGGGGTTCGATCGCGCGGGTCATGAAGTCCCGTACGCGCGCCCGCGTGCTTTCGACCCGCCACGGGGTGTTGATCGCCGCGTGGCTGCGCGTCTCGAGCGCCGCCGAGACCTCGTCGTCATCGGCGACGCGCCTGAGCTCGCGGCGGGTGATGCCGAGCCGGGCGAGCAGCGCGTCCGCGTCCCCGAGCCAGGAGAACCGCGAGAAGATGCGCTCGACCGAATGCGCCGCCGCCAGCGCGGCGATGTTTGCCCTGCGTGCCATGCCGGCACCATGGCGGGCATCGGCGGACCGGGCGGCAGGACCGTGGTCCGGCAGACGGTTGCGGCCCGTCAGCGGTTGCGCCGGCGACCCCGCCTGCGGGAGGCGATGAGCGCGGCGGTCATCTCCTCGTAGCGGGCCAGCAGATGCTCGGCGCGCTCGATCTCGGACCCGAAGCCCTGGCGGCGATAGAGGCGGTCGATGGCGCGATCGAGCGCGCGATGGGCGGCGCGCAGATCGGCGGGCATGGTGTCGGGGTCGTAGAGATCGGCGAGGCTGGCGCCGGGATGGGCGGCGCGGGCGTCGAGCGCCGCCTGCGCCAGCGCCTCGATGCGCGGTGTGGCCACGGCCCCAAGCCCGCCCGGCGGCAGGGGGGAGGTGTTGTACACAGTGCCGATACCATATTGATAGTCACTCTTTAGCCGCCCGCCGACCAGCCGCAGCCAGGCCATGTGCATGGCCGAGGTCAGAAGGGCGAAATGGCCGAGCGTAGCGTCAGGCAGGATACGGAGCTTGTTGCTCGGGATCACCGGCGGCTCGAGCCAGCCGATGGGCATGTAGTCGCGCCGCTCCGAACTCACCTCTGGCAGCACCAGGAAGGGGCGGTCTGGGATGACGGTGACGTGGAAGGCGCCTGGTGTTGCGGCCAGTGTCCGCGTCGGCGCGGATTTGCTCATTTCGCGATAGGCGCGAACCCTGCGGATACGCGAAAGGATGCCTGGCAGGCGGCGCAGTTCCTCCGGCGGGATCGAGTCGGGATGCACGATCCACCGCCTGCCGCCATTGAGGAATTCCTGCGCACCGATATAGGGGCGGAACCAGCGCGCCTCCTCGGGGCTGGATGCCCCAAGTTCGCGGTATTCCTCTTCGCTGAGAATGTAATGGCCGCCATCGATCGGCTTTGAACCGATGACGACGCGTGGCATCCCGTTGATCGGCCTTGGCTCCTCCTTCACCACGACATGCGGGTTTCGCAGCCTGCGGCCGTCGGTGAGATAGGCGGTGATGACCGGCACCGTGGCCTCCTGCGGGTCGGCGGTGACTGTCTCATAGAGGAACAGCCGCTTGTCCCGCGGCTCGCGGCCGCGCCGGTCAAGCCCGACGATCACCACATGAACCTGCGCCACGCCGCGCGCCTCGTTGCCCCACTTGAACGGGCGGTGGGCGAAGGAAATCTCCACCCCGCCGCGCCCGAAGAGAATCGGCCAGAGCTGGGCCACCTGCTCGCCCTGGCAGATCGAGGACGTGGCGACGAAGCCGATGCGCGGCGGCCTGGCCCCGGCTTCCTCTGCGGCCGCCGCGTATTCGGCGCCCTTGACGAACCAGGCGGCAACATAGTCGAGCGTGCCGCCAGATCTGCCCAGGTCCGCGATGCGCCGCACTTGCTCCCGTTGCGCGTCGGTCTGGACCTTCGAGCCGAGAAAGGGCGGATTGCCAAAGAGATAGCTGCATCGCTCCGGCGGCAGAAGCTCGGCCCAGTCGAGCTCGAGCGCGTCGGCATTGCGGATGTTCGGGCTCTTGCGAAGCGGGATGCGCACATAGGCCTTGCCGAACTCGCGCCCGAGCCGCTCGTTCATGATGTGATCCATCATCCACAGCGCGGTCTCGGCGATACGGGCGGGGAATTCCTCGATCTCGATGCCGTAGAACTGATCGACGTCGATGCGGGAGATGAGCTGGACGTCGAGCTCCATGGTGCGCGCATCCTCGCGCTCGGCCTGCAGCTCCTTCAGAAGGTCGATCTCGAGCTGGCGAAGCTCACGATAGGCGATGACTAGGAAATTGCCGCAGCCGCATGCCGGGTCGAAGAAGGTGAGCGAGGCGAGCCTTTCGTGAAAAGCCTCGAGGCGGCGGCGGCGATGGGTCTTCAGGGAGCGAACGCGCTCGAACTCCGCCCTCAGCTCGTCGAGAAACAGCGGCCTGATCACCTTGAGGATGTTCTTCTCCGAGGTGTAATGCGCACCAAGCGCCCGGCGGGCCTTCGGGTCCATTACCGACTGGAACAGGGCCCCGAAGATCGCCGGTGAGATGCCGGACCAGTCGAAGCGGGCGGCTTCTAGGAGCTTCTCGCGCATCCCGGCATCGAAGGCGGGGATTGGCAGGTTCTCAGAGAACAGATCGCCGTTCACATAGGGAAAGGCGGCGAGGTCGGCGGGGAGATTGCGTGGCCGGCGCTCTTCGGGCGTGTCGAGCAGCTGGAAGATCTGAGCCAGCAACGGGCCGGTGTCTGACCCGTCCTCGCGGGTGCGGCTCTCGAGTGTGTCGACAAACAGGTTGCGCTCGAAGATACCGGTATCGTCGGCGAAGAGACAGAAGGCGATACGCACGAGGAAGCGTTCGAGATCGTGCCCCGTGTAGCCGGCGTCCTCGAGCGCGTCATGGAGCCTGCCGACCAGTTCCGCGGCCTTGATGTTGACCGGGTCTTCGTCGCGGAATGTGGCCGGCGTGACCCCGAGGACGAAGCCGAATTTCTCGACGTTGTCCGGCAATTCCTCCAGCTTGAAACACGTTTCCTCGCCGGTTTCGAGATCGAGCATCTCGAGAAGTTCTGAAAGTCAGACAGGACGATATAGCGGGGCAGTTCGGAATCCTTCAGCCCGTCGAGATAATCGAGCGCCTGCCTGCGGGCATCGCCGAGGTCGCGCCCCGTACTTTTCTGCTCGGCCAGCATCACGCCCTTCCAGAACAGGTCGATGAAGCCGGTGCCGCCGCCGAGCCTTTCCACCTGCCGCTCGAACTGGGCGACCCGCCTGCGGGGCACGCCGAAGACATCGAAGAAATCGTTCCAGAAAGATTGCGCTTCGCCCTTCTCGTAGCCCTTCCCTTGCCATTCGCGCGCAAACTCGGCAGCGCGTGCCCTTACTTCCGGCCAGCTCAATCGCATGCGTCTCTCCCGCCCTGATTGTCGGGGAACATGCGGGGAGCCGAACGGGCGAGTCAATGCGCCTCGGCTACCAAACCGTCAGCTCACCCTCTCCGCTTCGTCCACGGCAGCTCGAGCTGCCTGTGGTCCGTCTGCCGGGTCATCTCGTCGGCGGCGGCGATCACCCGGCGGACCCAGCGGCGGGTGTGGCGCTGGCCGAAGACGGCCTCCTCCGCGATCTCCTCGATGGAGCGGCCGGCGCGCCATTGTCGGAGCACCCATTCGCGCTTGGCGGCCGTCCAGCCGGCGTAATTGAGGGGGATGTAGAGCTTCTCGCCTCCGAAGAACCGCGTCATCCGCCGCGCCTCCTCTTCGCCCACGGCCCGCACGAGGCGCTCCCATGTCGCGCCGGCCTGCCGCTTCGGGACGACAATGTCGCATCCGCCGAGGGTCTCGACGAGGCGCAGGGCGGTGTCGATCCCGAGGTATTCCGTAAGAAGATCCATGGTGGTGCAGACGATCATGCGAACACCCTCCTGCCCGGGATCGCCACCGGACCTGCTCCGAGGTCAAGAGCGGCATAGGCATAGGAGGCGGCATCGACCCCGTCATCATGCGAGCCTTCGGGAAAGGCGATGATCTCGTCGCGGAACCAGGCCGGTACGCCGACCGGATCGTGCAGCACCAGCCCCTGTTCGTAGCGCGTCAGAAGCGGCAGGAAACGCGTGACCTTGTCCCGGTCCGGGCTGATGCCGCGGATCGGCAGGGGCGTGGTGCGCGCCAGCTCCTGGACGACGGCGGCCTGGAACTGAACCTTCTCGACGGCGATCAGGCGCGGCCGGTGACGCTCGGCCGCCGCCCTGATGCGGGCGATGATCTCGTGGAACTCGCCACGGAAGCGCTCGGCCTCGACGATGTGGATGCGGCCGCTGTCCCGGTCCTTTCCCATGGCGACGATGGCCGTGAAGTCGGCACCCTCCCGGGTCGAGATGGCCAGGTCGACGCCGATCGTGACCGGCAGTCCGACCGGGGCGCGCCCCTCGCGGATCATCTCCGGGCGCACCAGCCCTGCCCCCATGGAGACGAACTCGGCGAGATACTCCTGGCGAAACACCAGCTCGGGCAGCTGGCTGCGGGCCTCCTCGATCTCCTCCGGCGCGATGAATGGGTTGGCAGCGGTAGGCATGCGGAAGCTGGTCCATTCCGGCCAGCCCGGATCGTCGCCGCGACGGTGCAGCTCGTGGAAATAGTTGAGTCCCTTCGGCGTCGAGATGAACCACGCCTCGCCGCGGAAATCAGTCAGCGTCGGCCGGATCGCCTGCTCCCATGCGTCTTTCAGGTGGCGCGCATGGGCCGCCTCGTCGATTACGATGCGCACATAGCGGCGGCCGCGCCCGGCGTCGGTGTCCTCGAGCGTCCAGAAGTCGATCACGCCGCCGGTGGCAAGCTCGATCCGCATCTCGGTGCGGTTGACCCGGGCCGTCACCGGCTTCAGCGTGCGCTCGATCAGGCCGAACACCTCCGAGAGCAGCTTGTAGGTCGGCGCGAAATAGGCCACGGGCCGCCCGTCGATCGCCCCACCGGGCAACAGCGTGAGCCACTCGCAGGCCAGACGCGTCTTGCCGAAGCGCCGTCCGCAGGCCGCAACCTTGAAGCGCCCATCGGCCTTGAGGATCGCCCGTTGCCCGTCGTGAAGCTGTGGCGGTTCGATGCGGATGTCGAGGGTGCTCTCCATTACCACTCCCGCGTGATGGTGATCTGGGGCGCCGGGTTCGCCTCTTCGAGGCCCCAGGAGAGGCGCTCTCCCTGGTGGCGGATGCGCAGCATCTCGGCGGAAATCTTCGCCAGTTTTCCCTGCTCGAAATCTTCCGGCACATGGCCAAAGCGCTGGCGGTGGGCATCCCAGTCCGCGCGGTGCCGCTTGATAACGTCTGCCACCCTGTCGGCGGCTGCGTCCATGGCAAGGGCCTTTTTTCGCGGGTCGACGCCGGTTATCACTCCGTCGACTTTCGCCTTCGCCTTTGCGACTACGGCTTTGGATACGTCCGTACCGTCATGCCATCCCTCCCGGCGCGCGCGCTTGCTGATGGCACTGTGATGCACGCCGAACTCGCGCGCCAGCTCCCTTGCCGACGCGCCGCCTTCGTAGCGGGCCCTGATCTCTTCCCACTGCTCCAGTGTCAGCCTGGGCATCGTGCTCCTCCTGCCTCAGAACGGGATGTCGTCGTCGACCTCTTTCGCCGCCGGCTGTGCGGCCTGTGCTGGCTGCGCCTGCTGCGGAGCTGCTCCGACGCGGCTGTCGAGCAGCACGAGCTGCGAGTGGTAGGGCCTCATCACCACCTCGGTCGAGTAGCGGTCCTGCCCCGACTGATCCTGCCACTTGCGGGTCTCGAGCCGGCCTTCGAGATAGACCTTCGAGCCCTTGCGCAGATATTGCTCGGAAATGCGTACCAGCGGTTCGGAATAGATCGCCACCGAGTGCCACTCGGTGCGTTCGCGCCGCTCTCCGGTGTTGCGGTCCTTCCAGCGCTCGGAGGTGGCGATGTGTAGATTGCACACCCGCCCGCCGCTCTGGAGGGAGCGCACCTCCGGGTCCTTCCCGAGATGGCCGACGAGGATCACCTTGTTGACGCTGCTCATGCCTGCCTCCTGAGCCGGTAGATGTTAATCTGGTCGACTTTTTCGATCTCGACGAGGCCCTGCCTGTTGAGCTCATTCGCTGCCACCACGATCCACTCACGGCTGTATCGCCAACCACTTATGGCCGCCATGTCGCCTGCAGTGAGCTCGCCCCGCCCCCGCAGGAGCCGCAGCACCAGCTCGCGCGGGCCTTCGTGCGCGGCTGCTGGGCTGTCACTCCGCGCCATCATCGCCTGCATGGCCGCCGCTACCTTGCCCTCGATCCGGACCGCCGTATCCGGCGGCAGGGCGAAGGCGCACCGGACGGTATCTGAGGAGCGCGACGCGGATGTCATGCCGCGGTCCCCCATTTTTTGTGTGTATATATATTGAATGCTGTTTTTTTGTGTGTATGTTTTACCCATGGAGCTCGAATGGGACGATGCGAAGCGGGAGAAGACGCTGAGGGAGCGGGGGATCGACTTTGCCGATGTTGCCCGCCTCGATTGGGATAATGCCGTGATCATCCCGGACACGCGCCGCGACTACGGCGAGGTCCGCGAGGTAGCGATGGCAGAGCTCGACGACCGGTTGATGATCGTCGCCTACACGATCCGTGGTGACCGGGTGCGGGTGATCAGCTTCCGCAAGGCGAACCGGAGAGAGAGGAGATTGTTCGATGACTTCAGATAGCAGACCCCTGATCGGTCCTGACGACGAAGTGCGCGAGATCACGGCCGAGGACCTGCGCCATGCCCGCCGTGGACGGCCACCGCTGCCGGAGGAAGCGAAGAAGCGGCGCACCCAGCTGATGCTTGACTGGGAGGTGGTCACTGTTCTCAAGCGCGAGGGCGAGCGCGACGGCGGCAGCATGTCCGCGCGGGTGAACCGCATCCTGCGGGAGGCGCTTGGGCTCGACCGGAAGAAATCCGCCTGAGAGACGCCGTGAGCGGCGAAAACGGGGTTCCGCGGGTCGTCTACACGCTCCCGTGGCGTGCTTGGCGCGTTATGCGCGCTATGCGCCAGCATCATGCGCCGTCCTCAATTGACTCGATGCCTTGGCCATGACGCGCGGCACGGTCTTCACGATGTCCGACACGTCGAACCGCGTGCCAACCGGGCGCGGCCGCCGCTGGTCATGCAGGCGTTCCGCGGCGCTGTGCTTAGCGGCCAGAACAGAAGCCCTTCGAGTGGCTTCCTCTTCGCCCCAGGCACGGATCCACGATGCGACGAACGTCCTGCGAGCACGGTCGATCTGTTCTTTCGTAACGCGGCCGGACCTAAGAAGCTCAACGGCGATTGGCCCCCAGACGTCCGTTTCGCAGTAAGTAGTCCAACCCGGCGGCGATGCGACGAGCCTTGACGTCGAGGCGCCACGCCCATGACCCGACCTCGGGAGTTCCGCGCTGCATGTCAGTTGCTGCCGGCTGTGGCGTCGTTGCCGCCGCCTGGCTGACCTCCTTCGGAGTTGGCCAATGCCTGCCGTTGCCGATGTCCTCCAGCCGGCGCTCGAACCTGGGCCACCACTCGGCGAGCGCCTCCGGGTCGGTCGGCGCATGGCTCGCGCAGCGGCGGACAAGGGCCTCGAGCTCGGCGGCCGCGGCCTGCTCGTCCGCCTGCAGGTGGCGTGGTTTCGCGCGCCGCCGCAGGAACGCGGTCATGCGCTCGGCGATTGCGGCTCTGTGCAGGGCGCTGGTCATAGCTCTCCTCGTCTGGCTTTCTCGATGACGGCCTG
>WFPA01000042.1 GCA_015487815.1 Albidovulum sp. | reverse complement strand
CTCCTGATCGACGCGGTTCCCGAGCGGCCCGAGAGCCCCGAGGCGATCGCCGAGGGCGACAGCCTGTCGCCGGTGGCGCCGTTCCGGGTGGTGAACATCGGCAATTCGGACAAGGTGCGGCTTCTCGACTTCATCGAGGCGATCGAGGAGGTGCTCGGGGTGACGGCCGAGAAGAATCTGATGGAGATGCAAAAGGGCGACGTGCCGGCCACCTGGGCCGATGCCTCGCTCCTGCAGCGCCTCACCGGCTACCGGCCGCAGACCGATGTGCGCGAGGGCGTCCGCCGCTTCGTCGAGTGGTTCAGGGAGTATTACGGCGCGTGAGGCGGTCTCTCGCGTGAGGCGGCCTAGACGTCGAAGAACACCGTCTCCCTGTGCCCTTGCAGGCGGATTTCGAAATGAAAGCCCTCGTCGGTCTTCTCGGCGATGAGGGTTTCGCCGCGCCCTTCGGCCATCAGGCGCGCAAGGATCGGGTCCTCGGCATTGGCGGCTGCCTCGTCGGGGAAATACATCCGTGTGTGCAGGGCGATGTTCACTCCGCGCGCCGCGATCCAGAAATTGACATGGGGCGCCTGCAGCCGCCCGTCGGGCAGTGGCACGCGGCCGGGGCGGATGGTCGCGAAGCGGAAGAGGCCGGTGTCGAAATCGCAAGCCGAGCGGCCCCAGCCGGTGAAATGCGGGTCGGCCGCGCCGCGCCGCTCCTCGGGCGAAGGGAAGAGCCCGGCGGCGTCGGGCTGCCAGATCTCGACGATTGCATCCCTGAGCGGCGCGCCCACCCCGTCGAGCACCCGGCCGGTGATGGTGATGCGTTCGCCCTTCGTGTGTTCGTCGAGCATGCGGGCGCCGAGATCTTCCGCATAGACCCCTTCGATGCCGAGGAAGTTCGGCACCGTGCCGATATGGACATAGGGTCCCGCGGTCTGGGACGGGGTTTCGTCGAGATATTCGGGCTCGTTCGCCATGTTCTGCCCTTTCCGTTCAGTTGCCTTCGGGGCGGTTCTCGAAATAGGTCGAGCGACGGCCCCTCAGAACGATGTCGAAACGCCAGGCGAGCGCGTCCATCGGCAGCGAGGCATTCATGTCTAGCCGTGCCACCAGCATGTCCACCGCCGCCGGGTCGGGAATGGTGTTGACGATCGGGCAGCGTTCGATCAGCGGATCGCCCTCGAAATACATCTGGGTGATGAGCCGCTGAGCGAAGCCCGAACCAAAGAGCGAGAAATGGATGTGGGACGGGCGCCAGTCATTGGGGCCGTTCGGCCAAGGGTAGGGGCCGGGGCGGATGGTGCGGAATTCGTAATGCCCTTCGGCGTCGGTGACGGTGCGGCCGAGCCCGGCGAAATTCGGATCGAGCGGCGCCGTGTAGCCGTCCTTCTTGTGGCGGTAGCGCCCGCCGGCATTGGCCTGCCAGATCTCGACCAGAACGCCGGGCACGGGGCGGGCGTCCTGGTCGAGCACGCGGCCGTGCACGATGATCCGTTCGCCGATCGGACTTTCGCCGGGGCGGGCGAAATTGCGCAGCAGGTCGTTGTCGAGCTCGCCGAGCATGTTCTGGCCGAAGACCGGTCCGGTGATTTCGCCCCAGCCCTGGGGAATCGAGATCAGTGCCCGCCGCGGCGCCCGCAGCGTGCTCGAGCGGTAGCGCGGCGCCAGCGCCGGCGGGTGCCAGTCGTCACGGCGGCGTGGATAGAAGGAACCCCGAGGCCGGGGCGTGACATCATCGCTCATCGGTCCTGTCCTCCTCCTCGGCCGACCCGCGCGGCGGCAGGGCCTCAAGGTTGGTCCCCATCTCGGCCAGCACCTCGCGGGCGATGGCGAAGCCGTGATTGGCCGCCGGCACGCCGGCATAGACGGCGACATGCATCAGAAGCTCGCGCACGTCCTCGGGACGGGTGCCGGTGCGGGCGGTGGCCCGCAGGTGCATGGCGAATTCCTCCCAGTGGCCACCGGCCGCGAGAAGCGCAAGCGTCACGATCGAGCGTTCGCGCAAGGACCAGGGGCCTTCGGCCCAGACCGTCCCCCATGCACCTTCGGTGATGAAATCCTGGAAGGGGGTGTCGAAGGGTGTGGCCGCGGCCGCGGCGCGGGCGACATGTGTCTCGCCCAGCACGCGCCGCCGGATGGCAAGGCCCTTTTCGTGGCGTGACTTCCTGCCGTCATCGTCAGTCATGGGACCAGCTTCTTCGCCCGGCCGCGATTGTCAAGCAATTGGAGGAGACGTTCCCCTTGTGAGCCCCTTGTGTGACCCTCCTTGTGACGAACAGAAAGGCCCGGCCGGAGCCGGGCCTTCGATGGGTTTTCATGCTGCTGGCTACATGATGGCCATGCGGATGAGCGAAGCGACGATGGCCAGGGCGATCACGCCGCCGAGCCAGAGAAGAACGAACCATCCGATCCGTTTCAGCATGGCGGGTCCTCCTCAGTGATAGCCCTCGCCGGCCTTCACCTTGCCGCGGAACACCCAGTAGGCGTAGGCGGTATAGCCGAGGATCAGCGGCAGGAGCACGGCGGTGCCGACGAGAAGGAAGCCGAGCGAGATGTCCGGCCCGGCCGCATCCCAGATCGTGATCGAGGGCGGCACGATATAGGGATAGAAGCTGAGCCCGAGGCCGATGAAGGCGAGGATGAACATGCTGGCGGTGGCGAGGAAGGGACGGGCATCGTCAAGATCGTTGAGCCCGGTGAAGAGATGCCACGCCGCAACCAGCACGAGGAATGGGACGATGAAGGAGAAGATCGCCGTCGGCCCGTTGAACCAGCGCTCGAAATAGACCGGCTCGAGGAAGGGGGTGATCAGGCTCACGAGCCCCATCATCATGAGGAAGAGCGGCCCGAGAAGCCAGGCGATGTTGCGTGCCATGATCTGGACGGCATCCTCCGTCTTGAGGATCAGCCAGCCTGCCCCGAGCAGGGCGTAGCCTATGACGAGGGCCACACCCGTCATGAGCGAGAAGGGCGTGAGCCAGTCCCAGTAGCCGCCTGCATAGACCCGGTCAGCGACCTCGATTCCCTGCACAAGAGCACCGAGGGCGATGCCCTGGGCGAATGCGGCCATGATCGAGCCGCCGAAGAAGGCCCAGTCCCACAGGAACTTGCCGCGCCGCGTCCGCCAGCGGAATTCGAAGGCCACGCCGCGGAAGATCAGCGCCAGCAGCATGGCGGTGATCGGCGCATAGAGCGCGGACATCACCACGCCATAGGCCAGCGGAAAGACGGCGAAGAGGCCGCCGCCGCCGAGGATGAGCCAGGTTTCGTTCCCGTCCCAGACCGGGGCGACCGTGTTCATGGCCAGATCCCGGTTCCGCTCGCCGCGGATGAGGGGAAACAGGATGCCGACGCCCAGGTCGAACCCGTCGAGCAGCACATAGATCAGCACCGCAGTGGCGATGAGACCTGCCCAGATGAATGGAAGATCGAGTTCCATGGTTCCGTCTCCTCTTCTGCGGTATCACTCGCCGGCCGGAACATGCCCGGTGACGGGGGTTGTCGGGGCGAGGCCGACGAGCGGCCCCTCGATGTCGTCATCCGAGGCGCATTCGGGCGCCTTGCCCATCAGCCGGAGCATGTAGAAGGTGCCGGCGCCGAAGACCGCGAAATAGACCACGACGAAGGCGATGAGCGAGCTGGCCACCGCCGGGGTGTCGATCGGCGAGGCGCTTTCGGCGGTCCTCAGCAGGCCATAGACCGTGAAGGGCTGGCGGCCGACCTCGGTAGTGATCCAGCCGGCGACCACCGAGACGAAGCCCGCGGGGCCCATCAGGATCTGCGCCTTGTGAAGGAGCGGGCTGTCATAGAGCCTGCCCCGCATCCGCGCCCAGGTGCCCCACAGGCCGAGGAACAGCATGGCGAAGCCGAGCGCGACCATCACCCGGAAGCTCCAGAAGACGATCTCGGCCGGGGGGCGGTCCTCCTTCGGGAAGTCCTTGAGGCCCTTGAGCGGCGAGGTCAGATCATGGGTGAGGATCAGCGAGGAGAGATAGGGGATCTCCACCGCGTAATGCACCGTCTCCGCCTCGTCGTCGGGAATGCCGAAGAGGATGAGCGGTGCCCCTCCCTCAGGGTGTCCCTCGTAATGGCCTTCCATGGCCGCCACCTTCGCCGGCTGATGCTCGAGGGTGTTGAGGCCGTGGGCGTCACCGGCGAGGATCTGCAATGGTGCCGTGAAGAGCAGCATCCAGACCGACATGGACAGCATCAGCCGGGCACTGTCGTTCGAGCGGTCGCGCAGCACATGCCACGCCCCCACCGCACCGACCACGAGGGCGGTGGTGAGGTAGGAGGCGAGCAGCATGTGCACCAAGCGGTAGGGGAAGGACGGGTTGAAGATCACTTCGAGCCAGTTCTCCGGCACGAACTGCCCGGCCTCATTGAGGGTGTAGCCGGCCGGGGTCTGCATCCAGGAGTTCACCGACAGGATCCAGAAGGCGGAGAAGAAGGTGCCGAGGGCGACCATCGCCGTGGCGAGGAAGTGCAGCTTCGGGCCGACCCTTTCGCGCCCGAAGAGCATCACCCCGAGGAAGCCCGCCTCGAGGAAGAAGGCCGACAGCACCTCATAGCCCAGCATCGGGCCGAGGACCGGGCCGGTCTTGTCGGAGAATACCGCCCAGTTGGTGCCGAACTGGTAGGACATGACGATGCCCGACACGACCCCCATGCCGAAGCCGACGGCGAAGATGGTCTTCCAGTAGTTGAACACCCTCATGTAGGCCTCGCGGCCCGTGATGAGGTGGAGGCCGTTGAGGACGGCGAGATAGCTTGCAAGCCCGATCGAGAATGCCGGAAACACGATGTGGAAGATCACCGTGAAGGCAAACTGGAACCGGGCGAGATCCAGTGCTTCGAAGCCGAACATCTGTCACTCTCCTGTTGTGGCCCATGCCGGGGCATGGCGCCGCGCCGCCCCCGTATGGAGGCCGGCCGATGAACATGATAGGAGGAAACGCCAGCCCCGGGGAGAAATTTCGTGAAGCTGACGTCCTATTCGAACTATGCGCTCAGAACCCTGCAGATGGCGGCTTTGCGCCACCCGCGGCTGACGACGGTGGCGATGGTGGCGAAGGCACACAGGCTGAGCAATTCTCACATCACCAAGATCGTGCACGAGCTCGGGCAGGCGGGGTTCCTCGAAACGGTGCGCGGACGCGGCGGCGGTTTTCGCCTCGCACGGCCGGCGGAGGAGATCTCCGTCGGCGAGGTGTTGCGGCTGACCGAGGGGCCGATAGAGGTGGTCGAATGCTTCAATCCGACGACCAACACCTGCCCGCTTCTGGGTGTCTGCAAGCTCTCGGCGGCGATCAATCGTGCCACCCGCGCCTTCTTCGATGTGCTCGACAAGGTCAGCATCGCCGACATTTCCGCCAATCGCGATGCGCTTCTGGGCCGCCTCGCGCTGCATCTGCCGGAGGCTGGCCCGGCGGCGGAGGCGTTCGGGATCGAAGACGCGTCGCGACTCGAGGGCGGCAAGGGCTGAGCCCGCGCCCCGCTTCCGGCCTTCTCCTGCGGCATCCGGTTTCATCTTCGCGCCTTTCCCGAAATGATCCGCCCCCGGGGGGCGGCGTCCTTGCCGCCCCGATCCGGCCATGCCCGCGGGAGGAGGACGGGCATGGCCGGTGGACACGGGACGGGACGTGTCCTGCCGGGCCGATTACTCGGCCGCGGCCGGGACCAGTTCGTTCAGCGGCTGGGGCTCGGCAAGCCACTCATGGCCGCGGAACATCAGATGCCAGTACATCGGCGGCAGCAGCTTCTCCTTCATGAACCAGGCAAGTCGTGTCGGCTTGCGTCCGTCGAGGATGAAGGCGGGGAAGCTCGGGTCGAGCTGGCCGCCATAGGCGAATTCGGCGAGCACGATCCTGCCGCGCTCAACCGTCAGCGGGCAGGAGCCGTAGCCGTTGTAGCCGACCACGGGCTCGCCTCCGGCCATCACCGCGACGATGTTCTCCGCCACCACCGGCGCCTGCTTGCGGACCGCGGCCGCGGTCTTGGCGTTCGGGGCCGAGGAGGCATCGCCGAGGCTCCAGACATTCGGATAGCGCGTATGACGCAGGGTGTATTGATCGACATCGACCCAGCCGTCCTCATTGGCGAGCGGCGAAATGCGAATGAAGTCGGGTGCGGTCTGCGGCGGCGAGACGTGGAGCATGTCGAATTCGCGCTCCACGAGGCGGGTGCCGTTCTCGTCCGTCACCTCGAAGGTCGCGACCCTGTTCGCGCCATCGACCTTTACCAGCGTATGGCCGAAATTGAGTCTGGCGTCATACTTGCGGACATATTCCTCGAGCGCCGGGACATATTCCTTCACGCCGAAGAGCACGGCGCCGGCATTGTAGAATTCGACCTCGATGTCCTTCAGCCGGCCCTTGCGGTGCCAGTAATCGGCCGAGAGATACATCACCTTCTGCGGTGCGCCGGCGCATTTGATCGGCATGGGCGGCTGGGTGAAGATGGCGCGCCCCTTCTCGAGCCCCTTCACCAGCTCCCAGGTGTAGGGGGCGGTGTCCCAGGTGTAGTTCGAGGTGACGCCGTTTCGCCCGAGCGTCTCGCGCAGCCCCTCGATCCGGTCCCAGTCGAGCTTGATGCCGGGTGCGACCACGAGCTGCCTGTAGGAGAGCACCTCGCCGTTTTCGAGGATCACCTCGTCCTGTTCGGGCAGGAAGGCCGCGGCCGCCTGGCGGATCCACTTCACCCCCTTCGGCATGACGGCGGCCATCGGCTTGCGGGTCTGGTTGCGGGTGAAGACACCGGCACCGACCAGCGTCCAGCCCGGCTGATAGTAGTGCTCGTCCCTGGGCTCGACGATGGCGATGTCGAGATCAGGGTTGCGCTTGAGAAGCGAGCCCGCCGTCGCGAGGCCGGCCGCGCCGCCGCCGATGATGACGACATCGTGATGCTCGGCCGAGAGGTTGAAGGGCCGGTTCTCGTGCAGCGCGGCGAACTCCTCGGCGAGGCGGGAGAGGTCATAGCCGGCCTGCTCGGCGGTGGCGAGCAGCACTTCCGGGCGCAGCCGCGGCGCGTTGACCAGGGACCACAGGGTGATCGAGCGGGTGCCGGTGCGGCAATAGGCGAGGATCGGCGCCTTGTTGTCCGCGAGCAGCTTTCCGAAGGCGGCGATCTCCTCGGGGCCGATCTCGCCGCCCTTCACCGGCAGATAGCGGAAGGTGATGCCGGCTTCTTCGGCGGCCCGGGCCACGGCCTCGGCGGCGGGCTGGTCGTCGCTCTCGCCGTCCGGCCGGTTGCAGATGACGGTGCAGAAACCCTGCCGGGCCAGCTCGGCCATGTCCGCGGGCGTGATCTGCCCGGAAACGGCGAAGTCGGGCGAAATGCGCTTGATGTCCATGTCCAGTCCTCCTGTGCCCCTTCGGGCTTCCCCTCGCATTCGGTGCGCTGAATGTTCAACGCGATAAAGCTGAATGCAGAATGAATGT
>WFPA01000041.1 GCA_015487815.1 Albidovulum sp. | reverse complement strand
GCGAGCGCCGCCGTGCTCAACCCCATCGTCGCCCGGTCGATGCGGCCGAAGGACGCCGGCAGATGCGGATCGCGGCGCTGGACCAGCCAGTTGCGGGTGAAGCTGGGGGTCACCCGCCCGCCGATCAGGGAGATGAGCAGCACCACCGCCGCGACGGCGCTGCGAAGGGCGGTGCCGTCAAGCGCCGCACCTTCCGCAGCCACCTGCCAGTCGAAGACGAGATGAGCCAGGGCCAGCAGGCTGACGAGGGCGGCCACCGGCACGTTGCGCCTGTTGCCGCCGGCGATGATCTCGCGCCAGAGGAGCAGCGCCAGGAGCGGCAGGAAGGCCGGCTCGATCCACAGCCCGAGCGCGGGCAGGGCCCAGTGCAGCAGGATGCCGATCAGCCACAATGCGGCAAGGGCGGCGAGCGGCCGGCCGACGACCGGCATCCGCCCGGTCCAGTTGGGCACGGCAGTCAGAAGGAAGCCGGCAAGAACCGCCCCCATGTAACCGAAGAGGAAGCCGTGCACATGCCAGCTGACCCCGCTCCAGGGGGCAGGCGGTTCGATCCGGCCGGTGAGCATCGCCAGCCACAGCCCCATGGCAACGAGGCTCCACATCCCCGCCATGAGGAACATCGGTCTGAACCCGTAGGAGAAGAGCGCCGGTCCGTTCCAGCGACGCATCCTTTCGCCCGTGCCAGCCATGCCGTCCTCCTTTCGCCCCCTTGCTGGTAGCCTCTTCCCGGGCCGCCATGCAACCGCCCTTGCCTTGCAATCCCGCCCGGCTGTGGCTAGCAGAAGGGCGACCCGCGGCCCGGGCGCTGCGGCAGCGAAGGACGGCAGACAATGAGCGATCTTCAAGCGTTGCGCGAGAAATACCTCGCACAGATCGAGGCGGCCGAGGACGAGGCCGCGGTGGAGAAGGTGCGGATCGCCGCCCTCGGCAAGAAGGGCGAGATCAGCCTGAAGATGCGCACGCTCGGCAAGATGAGCCCGGAGGAGAGGCGCACCGTCGGCGCGGCGCTCAACGCCCTGCGCGACGAGATCGACGCCGCCATCCGCGCCCGCCGCGAGGCGCTGGCCGATGCCGCGCTCGCGAAGCGCCTCGAGAAGGAATGGCTCGATGTCACCCTGCCGGCGCGGCCACGGCCCGCAGGCACGGTGCACCCCGTGAGCCAGGTGACGGAGGAGATCGTCGCCATCTTTGCCGAGCTCGGCTTTTCGGTGGCCGAAGGGCCGCAGGTCGAAAGCGACTGGTACAATTTCGACGCGCTCAACATACCGCCGCACCACCCGGCGCGGCAGGAGTTCGACACTTTCTACATGCACCGCGCCGAAGGAGACGACCGGCCGCCCCATGTGCTGCGCACCCATACCTCGCCGGTGCAGATCCGGGCGATGGAGGCCCATGGCGCGCCGATCCGTATCATCGCGCCGGGGCGGGTCTATCGCTCCGATTACGACCAGACCCACACACCGATGTTCCATCAGGTGGAGGGGCTGGCGATCGACCGCGACATCTCGATGGCCAATCTCAAATGGACGCTCGAGGAATTCTGCCGCGCCTTCTTCGAGGTCGATCATGTCGAACTCCGCTTCCGCGCCTCGCACTTCCCGTTCACGGAGCCTTCGGCCGAGGTCGATATCCGCTGCTCGTGGGAGGGCGGGCAGCTCAAGGTCGGCGAGGGTGACGACTGGATGGAAATCCTCGGCTCGGGCATGGTGCATCCGAAGGTGCTCGAGGCCGGCGGCATCGACCCGAACGAGTGGCAGGGCTTCGCCTTCGGACTGGGCATCGACCGGCTGGCGATGCTCAAATACGGCATTCCCGATCTGCGCTCCTTCTTCGAGAGTGATCTGCGCTGGCTGAAGCATTACGGCTTCGCCGCACTCGACATTCCCACCCTGCATGGAGGGCTCGGGCGATGAAATTCACCCTCTCCTGGCTGAAGGAACATCTCGACACCGAGGCCTCCGTGGCCGAAATCGCCGAGGCGCTGACCGATCTCGGGCTCGAGGTCGAGGGCATCGAGGATCCGGCCGAGACGCTCGGCGCCTTCCGCATCTGCCGGGTGCTCTCGGCCGAGAAGCACCCCGACGCCGACCGGCTCAAGGTGTGCATGGTGGAAACCTGGCCCGAGGGGCCGGATGGTGCGGCCGAGGTGGTGCAGGTGGTCTGCGGCGCCCCCAATGCCCGTGAAGGGCTGGTGGGGGTCTTCGCGCCGCCGGGCACGCACATTCCGGGCACAGGGGTCGATCTCAAGCCCGGCGTCATCCGCGGGGTCGAGTCGAACGGGATGCTGTGCTCCGAGCGCGAGCTGATGATCTCAGACGACCATGGCGGCATCATCGAGCTGCCCGGAGATGCGCCGCTCGGCGCCCGTTTCATCGACTGGGCCGGGCTCGACGATCCGGTGATCGAGATCGCCATCACCCCCAACCGCCCCGACGCGCTCGGCGTGCGCGGCATCGCCCGCGATCTCGCGGCTCGCGGTCTCGGCACGCTGAAGCCGGCTGAAGTGCGGCCCGTGCCGGGCCGTTTTCCCTCGCCGGTGAAGGTGGCGATCGACCCGGCAATCCGGGGCAGCGGCTGCCCGGTCTTCATGGGCCGGGTGATCCGCGGCGTGAAGAACCGCCCGTCGCCCGACTGGCTCCAGCGCCGGCTCAAGGCCATCGGCCTGCGCCCGATTTCCGCGCTCGTCGATATCACCAACCTTCTGACCTACGACCGCGCCCGGCCGCTCCATGTCTTCGATGTCGACAAGCTTGCCGGCGCGCAGCTCACCGTCCGCAATGCCCGTGAGGGCGAGACGGTGCTGGCCCTCGACGGCAGGGAATACACCCTTGATGCCGACATGATGGTGATCGCCGATGCCGAGGGGCCGGACAGCATCGCCGGCATCATGGGCGGGGAGCGCACGGGCGTGACCGGGGAAACGGTCAACGTCTTCGTCGAGAGCGCCCTGTGGGACCCGATTGCCATCGCCCGCACCGGCCGCAGGCTCAAGATCAGTTCCGATGCCCGCTACCGTTTCGAGCGCGGGGTGGACCCGGAATTCACCGATGACGGGCTCGAGCTCGCCACCTCGCTCATCCTCTCGATCTGCGGCGGCGAGCCTTCGGAAGTGGTGGTCGATGGTGCGATCCCGGATACGCGGCGGCGCTACCGCTTCGACCCGGAGCGGGTGCAGTCGCTCGTCGGCATGGAGATCCCCGAGGCCGAGCAACGGCGGATCCTCGAAGCGCTCGGCTTTGTCTTCGAGGGCGAGGCGGGAGAATGGGCCGTTCCGCCGTCCTGGCGGCCCGACATCAGGGGCGAAGCCGATCTTGTCGAGGAGGTGGTGCGCGTCGCCTCGCTGACGAAGCTCGCTGGCAGGCCGCTGCCGAAGCCCGCCGGGGTGCCGAAGCCGGTGCTCACGCCGATGCAGAGGCGCGAGCAGCGGGCACGGCGGCAGATGGCGGCGCTCGGCTACCACGAGGCCGTCACCTATTCCTTCATCGACGCCGAGGCGGCGCGGCTCTTCGGCGGCGGGGAGGATGCCACGCGGATCGAGAACCCGATCTCCTCGGAGATGACCCACATGCGGCCCGATTTGCTGCCGGGGCTTCTCAAGGCCGCTTCCCGCAATCAGGCTCGCGGCTTTGCCGACATGGCGCTGTTCGAGGTCGGTCCGGTGTTCTTCGGCGGCGAGCCCGGTGAGGAAAAGCCGATGGCGGCAGGCATTCGCGTCGGCAGGGCCGGTCCGCGTGACCCCCACGGCTCGAACCGGCCGGTGGACATCTTCGATGCCAAGGGCGATGTCGAGGCGGTGCTGGCGGCGATCGGAGCGCCGGCGCGGGTGCAGATCTTCCGGGATGTGCCGCCCTGGTGGCATCCCGGCCGTGCCGGGCGGATCTCGCTCGGCCCGAAGAAGACCATCGCCCTCTTCGGCGAGTTGCATCCGAAAGTGCTGGCCGCGCTCGACGTGAAGGGGCCGGTCGTGGGCTTCGTCATCGATCTTGCGGCCATTCCGCTGCCCCGGCGCAAGGCCACCACGCGGCCGGCGCTGGTACTGCACGAATTGCAGCCCGTCGAGCGCGATTTTGCCTTCGTTGTCGATGAGCGTGTCGAGGCGGCGGCAATTGCCAGTGCCGCGCGCGCGGCCGACAAGAAGCTGATCTCGGATGTGCGGGTCTTCGACGAATTCGCCGGGCCGAAGGCCGCGGCGCAGATGGGCGAAGGCAAGAAGTCGGTGGCGATCACCGTCGTTCTCCAGCCCGTGGGCAGGTCGCTCACCGACGAGGAGATCGAGGCCGTGGCCCGCAAGGTGATCGAGAAGGTCGAAAAGGCAACCGGCGCCAGCCTGCGGCGCTGAGCCGGAAGGAGAAGGAAATGCATCTGAACGTCTATCTCGCCGGGGAAATCCATACCGACTGGCGCGAGGAGATCATCGCCGCCTGCGAGGGGCTCGACATCACCTTCTACGCCCCCGTGACCGACCATGATGCCTCCGACGATGTCGGCGTGGCCATCCTCGGGCCGGAGGAGAAGAAGTTCTGGCACGACCACAAGAGCGCCCTCGTCAACGCCATCCGCATCGGCAAGGGGTTGCGGGAGGCCGATGTGGTGATCGTGCGTTTCGGCGAGAAATACCGCCAGTGGAACGCGGCCTTCGATGCCGGGCAGGCGGTGGCGCTTGGCAAGGCGTTGATCGTGATCCACCCGCCCGAATTCGGCCATGCGCTGAAGGAGATCGATGCGGCGGCCAACGCCGTATGCGAGACGCCGGCGCAGGCGGCGGCGATCCTGCGCTACACGCTCACGGGTGTGCTGCCGCAGGGGTGAGGCTGCCCTCGGCCGCAACCCGAGCAAGAAAATTCACCGCACGCAGGTTTTTCCGCTACTCTGGCACTCCATAACCGGAGCTGGAGTAGTGGAATAAACGATGCTTGGGGAATTTCGTGATTTCATCGCCCGTGGCAATGTCATGGACATGGCCGTGGGGATCATCATCGGCGCCGCCTTCACCTCGATCGTCAAGTCACTGGTGAACGACATCATTTCCCCTGTGATCGGCCTCATCACGGGTGGGGTCGATTTTTCCAACATTTTCATGGCTCTGGATGGAAAATCTTATCCAACGCTTCAAGCGGCGAAAGAAGCGGGCGCCCCCGTCGTCGCCCTTGGGAACTTCATCAACCAGGTGATCACCTTCCTGATCGTGGCCTTCGTGGTCTTCCTGATGGTGAAGGCGGTGAACCGGATCCGCGAAGCGACGGAGAAGAAGGAAGAGCCGGCCCCCGAAGTGCCGAAAGGGCCGAGCGAGCTCGAGGTGCTCCTGGAGATCCGCGATGCGCTGAAGGAAAGGTGCTGAGTCCGAACGCGCGCATGTGACGGGGCGGCCACGAGGCCGCCCCTTTCGTCAGGCTGCGATCTGGTCGGACAGGATCTGCTCGACCGGCACGAAGGGCAGCCCCAGCGCCTCGGCCACGGCCTGGTTGGTGACCATGCCGGCATGGATGTTGAGGCCGTCGGCGAGATGGGGGTCGCGGCGCAGTGCCTCGCGCCAGCCGAGATCCGCCAGCTTGAGCATGAAGGGCATGGTGGCGTGGCTGAGGGCGATGGTCGATGTGCGCGGCACCGCGCCGGGCATGTTGGCGACGCAATAGTGAATGATGCCGTCCACCTCGTAGATCGGGTCGGCATGGGTCGTCGGCCGGGCCGTTTCGACCGAACCGCCCTGGTCGATTGCCACATCGACGATCACGGCGCCCTTCTTCATCAGTGCCAGATCGGCCCGGCGGATGAGCTTCGGCGCCGCCGCGCCCGGAATCAGCACGGCACCGATGACCAGATCGGCTTCGCTGACGAGATCGAGCAGGTCGCCCCGTGAAGCGTATCGGGTGCGGATCTCGCCGCCGAAGGCCTCGTCGAGCTGGCGCAGCCGTGGCAGCGACTTGTCGAGCACGGTGACATCGGCGCCCATGCCGTGGGCGATACGCGCCGCATTGGTGCCGACGACACCGCCACCGATCACCACCACTCTGCCCGGGGCGACACCGGGCACGCCACCGAGCAGCACGCCGCGGCCGCCATTGGCCTTCTGCAGCGCCCAGGCACCCATCTGCGGCGCGAGCCGGCCCGCCACTTCCGACATCGGCGCCAGCAGCGGCAGGGTGCCTTGCGGATCGGTCACGGTTTCATAGGCGATCGCCGTCACACCGCTTTCGATCAGGTCCCGGGCCTGTTCCGGATCGGGGGCCAGATGAAGATAGGTGAAGAGCACCTGTCCGCGCCGCAGCATCCTGCGCTCCTCGGGCTGGGGTTCCTTCACCTTCACGATCATCTCCGCTTCGGCGAAGACCGAAGCCGCATCCGGCAGGATCCGGGCGCCGGCGGCTTCATACTCGCTGTCGGCAAAGCCGGCGCCTTCGCCGGCGCCACGCTCGATCAGCACCTCGTGGCCGTGATGAACCGCCTCGGCAGCGGCCACGGGGGTGATGCCGACGCGGTATTCCTGCGGCTTGATTTCCTTCGGGCAACCAATGCGCATTGTGAGCCTCCCTCGGTGTCTCCCTGATGCGGCATTC
The DNA here is from genome assembly GCA_015487815.1 of Albidovulum sp. Classification (GTDB taxonomy): domain Bacteria; phylum Pseudomonadota; class Alphaproteobacteria; order Rhodobacterales; family Rhodobacteraceae; genus WFPA01. The sequence goes on along the minus strand of WFPA01000041.1, from coordinate 4,617 downwards.
TGTCCCGATTCGGGTTGAAGCGTTTTGCAAACTTCGCCTACTCTCCGCTCAGGATCGGGAGAATATTGCAATGACAGATCATTTTCCGGCAGAATCTTCCAACGAACCGGCACTCGACAGGATCGATCGCCACATCCTCGACATCCTTCAGAGAGAGGGGCGAATCACCAATGCCGAGCTCGCCGAGAAGGTGCATCTTTCACCCTCGGCCTGTCATCGCCGGGTGCAGCGGCTGGAGAAGGTCGGGGTGATTCGCGGCTATGTCGCCCTGCTCGACCGGCGACAGCTCGACTGCCCGGCGACCGTCTTTGTCGAGATCACCCTTTCGGGGCAGGCCGACGAGCTTCTGGAAGCCTTCGAGCGTGAGGTGGCAAAGGTGCCGAACGTGCTCGAATGTCATCTGATGGCCGGCACGGCGGATTATCTTCTGAAGGTGGTGGCCCGCGATACCGACGATTTCGCCCGTATCCACCGCCGCTATCTTGCGCGGCTGCCGGGTGTGGCACAGATGCATTCGTCCTTTGCGCTCCGCACCGTCTTCAAGACGACGGCGCTGCCGCTCTGAGGGGGTTGCATCGGCCGGGGTGGAGGTGTTTCCTCGCCAGGGGAGGACCGCAAGGTGAGCCGACTGGAAAACATCGGGGATTACATCATCCCCCCCAACCATGCCGATCCGCGTCTGACGCGGCCAGTCGAGGGGTTCGACCATTTCGGCAACCCTGTCGAGATCCGCGTGGTCGAGGAGCGGCCGCTGACGATCTTTCTCAATAGCCGCGAGATCGTCACCGCCATGACCATCGGCGACTGGCCCGAATATCTTGCTCTCGGTTTCCTCCGCAACCAGGGCATGCTGCGCGACGATGACGAGGTGCTCGGGGTCGATTACGACGAGGAGATCGACACCGTCGTCGTTCGCACGGCCCGGGAAACCGATTACGAGGAAAAGCTCAAGAAGAAGGTGCGCACTTCGGGATGCGCGGTCGGCACCGTGTTCGGCGACATCATGGAACAGGTGGAGGGGCTGACCCTGCCGCCGGCCGAGCTGCGCACCAGCTGGCTTTACAGGCTGGCCTCGACGATCTCCCGCACCCCCTCTCTCTATCTCGAGGCGGGAGCGATTCACGGCACGGTGCTGTGCGAGAGGGACCGGCCGCTGGTCTACATGGAGGATGTCGGCCGGCACAATGCGGTGGACAAGGTGGCAGGCTGGATGTTCGCCGAAGGGGTGCGGCCCGAGGACAAGATCCTCTACACCACCGGGCGGCTGACCTCGGAAATGGTCATCAAGACAGCGCTGATGGGCATTCCGGTTCTCGCCTCGCGCTCGGGATTCACCGCCTGGGGGGTGGAGATCGCCCGCAAGGTCGGACTGACGCTGATCGGCCGGCTGCGGGGGCAGCGCTTCGTCTGCCTTTCCGGCGAGGACCGTCTCGTGCGCGATGCCGACCCGGCCGCCGTTCCCGAGGAGCCGCGCAAGGCCCGGCGCAAGAGCGCGCGAGAGGCGCAGGATGAATAGGGTTCTGGGGCTTGTCCTTGCCGGAGGGCGCGGCACGCGCATGGGCGGTGTCGAAAAGGGGCTGATTCCGCTCGGAGGAAAGCCGCTGGTCGCGCATGTGCTCGCGCGGCTCGCCCCGCAGCTCGACCAGGTTGCGATCAACGCCAATCGCGCCCTCGATGATTATCGCGCCTTCGGATGCCCGGTTCTGCCCGACACGGTACCGGATTTCGCAGGTCCGCTGGCAGGGATCCTCGCCGGGCTCGAATGGGCCGAGCGCGAAGGGGCTGCGGCCATCGTTTCGGCTGCGGCCGACACGCCCTTTCTGCCGCGCGATCTCAGGATTGGCCTCGAACTGGCTTCGGTGGCGGCCGAAACCGACCTCGCCCTGGCCGCTTCACCGGACGGGAGCGGGCGGGTGCGCCGCCATCCGACATTCGGACTCTGGCCGGTGCGGCTCAGGGCCGATCTCGCAGCCGCGCTCGGAAGGGGCATGCGCAAGATCGTCGCCTGGACCGACAGCCACGGCGCCGCAACCGCGGTTTTCGATCACGATGGCGACGATCCCTTCTTCAACATCAACACCCCGGAAGATCTGCTTCTGGCCGAGGCCCGGCTGGCGAAGATGCGGGGTGTGAGGGAGGGTGCGGGATGAGGATCTATGGCGTCACCGGCTGGAAGAATTCCGGCAAGACCGGCCTCGTGGAGCGACTGGTGCGTGAGATCGTGGGCCGGGGGTGGTCGGTCTCGACCATCAAGCACGCCCATCACCGCTTCGACATCGACCAGAAGGGCAAGGACAGCTGGCGCCACCGCCATGCGGGGGCGCGGGAGGTTATGGTGGCGTCGTGCCATCGCTGGGCACTCATTCACGAGTTGCGGGACGAGGACGAGCCACCTCTCGAGGCGCTGCTTGCACGGCTGGCGCCGGTCGATCTGGTGTTGATCGAGGGTTACAAGCGCGACCGGCACCCGAAGATCGAGGCACACCGGCGGGAGACGGGGCAGCCCCTGATCGCCCGTGACGACCCCACCATCCGCGCCGTGGCCAGCGACGAGCCGCTCGCGGGGCTTTGCGTTCCGGTTTTCGATCTCGACGATACGACGGCCATCGCCGAATTCATCCTTTCGGAGGTCGGGCTTTCGTCGGCACGCGGTGAGGAACAGACAGGCGCACCCCCCGGCATGGCCGTCAGGAAGGGAGGACACGGCTGATGGTGCGTCCGCCCCGGTTGCGCGTGGACTGCTTTGCCCTGCCGCCCGGTGTCGAATGGACACCGGTGGAGGAGGCGCTGGCGCATCTGAGAGCCAACCTCGTTCCGGTCACCGCGGTCGAGAAGGTGCCGGTGGCCCGTGCCGCGGGGCGGATCCTGGCTGCCCCTGCCATCGCGCAGCGGGACAACCCGCCGGCGGCGAATGCGGCGGTCGATGGCTATGCCTTCGCGCAGGCGGCGACGGGCGAGGGGGACAACATCCTGCCCCTGGTCGAAGGGAGGGCCGCGGCAGGCGTGCCCTTTTCGGGCCGTGTCCCCGCAGGCCATGCGGTGCGGATCCTGACGGGGGCCGTGCTGCCAGAGGGGACCGACACGGTCGAGATGCAGGAGAACGTTACCGTCGAAGGGGACAGGATCGCCTTTCGCGGACCGGTTCGACGCGGGGTGAACGTGCGACGAAAGGGCGAGGATATCACTCGCGGAGAAACGCTGTTTCCGGCCGGCACCCGTTTGCGTTTCAACGACATCCCGCTGCTGGTGGCGGCGGGGCTGGGCGAGGTGCCCGTCTTTGCGCGGCTCAGGGTCGGTGTGCTCTCGACCGGCGACGAGCTCAAGGCGCCCGGGGCGCCGCTCGGCCCCGGCCAGATCCACGACATCAACCGGCCGATGCTGCTCACCCTTCTGGAGCGGTGGGGTCATGAAGCGGTGGATCTCGGTCATGCACCCGACAGGCGAGAGGTGGTGGAAGCGCTGCTCGACCGGGCCGCGAGCGATGTGGACGCCATTCTGACCAGCGGCGGGGCTTCGGCCGGCGACGAGGATCATCTCTCGGTGCTGCTGAGAGAGAAGGGCCGGCAGCATATCTGGCGCATCGCCATCAAGCCCGGCCGTCCGCTGGCCTTCGGGCTGTGGCGGGGCGTGCCGGTCTTCGGCCTGCCCGGCAATCCGGTGGCGGCCTTCGTCTGTGCGCTGGTCTTCGGTCATCCTTCCCTCACGCGACTGGCCGGGGGGGAATGGCCCCGAGGCGAAGGCCATGTCCTGCCCGCCGCCTTCACGAAACGCCGGAAGGCGGGGCGCAGCGAGTTTCTCCGTGCCCGGATCGGGGCGGATGGGCGGGTGCAGGTGTTCCGTTCCGAAGGATCCGGCCTCGTGAGCGGCTTGTCCTGGGCGGGCGGGCTCGTGCATCTTCCTCCCGATGGGGGCGATGTCGTCCCCGGCGATCCGGTCGAGTTTCTGCCCTGGTCCGCCTTCGGTCTCTGATTCGGGTTCCCTGAAGGGAAGCAGGTTTCAAAGAAGACACGAAACCGGGAAAGATGCACATCCCGGGAAGAAGTCCATTCCATGCCCGGAAGGAGGAGCATGTCCCGAAAGGGAAGGGCAGCAAAGAAAGGCCAGCATGGCACGGACGGCAGCCTGTTCGGGAAAACGGGAGGAAGAGGGTGCGATCCTGAGGAGCTGCGCAGCCGAAGGCGCGGGTGGGCCCTGACGGCAGGACATGGCGGGCGGGATCTGCGAATGGGGACAGGAGAGGGCCACCGGAACAATCCGCTGACCAGGCATTTCTGACGCGAGCCCGGCCAGACGGGCGGAGTGTGGAAGAAGGTGCGGAAGCGGACGTCGTGCAGCAGCGGCCGGAGGCATCGGCCATGCTTCGACAGCTTGTCAGGTCATGGGCCCCAGGGGCCTCGAATGCGGAAAAAGGGCGAACCGTCCGCAAGCCGCGCGGCCGGGCCGTTCTCGCGGCAAGGTTCAGGGCAGATCGGCCCGCCTTGCGGGACCATCGAAGACGAGTCGCAGCTCGTTCAGCCCATCTTTCGAGGAGTACTCGACCGAATCGGCCAGCTGCCGGATCATGAACCAGCCGAATCCGCCTTCGGGAAGTGTCTTCAGATCGGCACCACAGCTCGG
>WFPA01000040.1 GCA_015487815.1 Albidovulum sp. | reverse complement strand
CGGTCAACAGTTTGTGAGACGATGGTGGATCATGCCGCTCTGGCGGAAACAATCCGGGGATAACAGGAATATTATTCACGTATTTTCAGTAATCTGCGTGTTTTGTCATCGGTGAAGGCGCGAAAGGCCAATGGGGGAGCGGCACGCCCAGGTTGACATGAGTGGAGACCCCGCGTTCTGCGGTTGAGAGGCGGTGGCGCGGATGCCCTTCCGCGGCGGAAGATGGCGTGCGGGAAACACCGGTCAGGCAAAAAAGGCCGCACCCGAAGGTGCGGCCAGTCCAACAGGGAGGAAGAAAACGAACGGTCCGTCCGCCCGCAATGTCATCCATGACAGGAAATGATTAACAGATGATTATGACAGAAAAATGGCGTGGGAATCGTGCAGGTTTTTTTCGAGACGATTTTACGCAACTCTGTGCAAGCACCGTTTCTCCCGCGCAGGGGCGTGGTTTCTTTCCTGCGGCCATGAAACTCTTGCAGCCGCGGCTGGGATTTCCGAAGCTGCCGGCCATGTGTCCTGACGTGACGTGGCGAGGGAGGAATGCATGGCGGAAGAACGGGTGAGCATCTTGCGGGAGGATGCCGTCTTCGTGGGCGGAGGGGGACAGGATTACACCGAGCCGCAATATCTGCCGCTGAAATACAGCAACCGCCACGGCCTCGTCTCGGGCGCGACCGGCACGGGCAAGACCGTCACCCTGCAAATTCTCGCCGAGGGCTTCTCGCGCGCCGGCGTGCCGGTCTTCCTCGCCGACGTGAAGGGGGATCTGGCCGGCCTCGCCCGGCCCGGTTCGGCCGACTTCAAGCTCCACGATGCCTTCATGAAGCGGGCGCGGACCATCGGCTTCGACGGCGATTATCGCTACGAGGCCTTCCCGGTGGTGTTCTGGGACGTGTTCGGCCGGCTCGGCCATCCGGTCCGCACCACCATTGCCGAGATGGGGCCGCTCCTGCTCTCGCGCCTTCTCGACCTCAACGAGACCCAGGAAGGCATCGTCAACATCGCCTTCCGGCTGTCGGACGAGGAGGGGATGCCGCTTCTCGATCTCAAGGACTTTCGCGCCCTCCTCGTCTGGATCGGGGAACATGCCCGCGAGCTGACCCTGCGCTACGGCAACATCTCCCATGCCTCGATCGGGGCGATCCAGCGGCGGCTTCTGGTGCTCGAGAACGAGGGTGGTGCCGAGCTTTTCGGCGAGCCGGCCCTGGCGCTGTCCGACCTGATGCGCCGTGCGCCCGACGGGCGCGGCCATGTCAACATCCTCGCCGCCGAGGACCTGATGGTCCGCCCGCGGCTCTACGCCACCTTCCTCCTCTGGCTCCTCTCGGAGCTGTTCGAGGAGCTGCCCGAGGTGGGCGACCCGGACCGGCCCCGGCTCGTCCTCTTCTTCGACGAGGCCCATCTCCTGTTCGAGGACGCGCCAAAGACCCTGCTCGACAAGATCGAGCAGGTGGCGCGGCTGATCCGCTCGAAGGGGGTGGGCGTGTTCTTCGTCAGCCAGAACCCCTACGACATCGCTCCCGACGTGCTCGGCCAGCTCGGCAACCGCATCCAGCACGCCATGCGCGCCTATACCGGCCGCGAACGGCGCGAGATCCTGCGGGTGGCCGAAACCTACCGGGCGAACCCGCGAATCGACGTGGCCGAGGCGCTCACCCAGCTCGGGGTCGGCGAGGCGCTCACCAGCTTTCTCGAGAAGAAGGGGGTGCCCGGCATGGTGGAGCGCACGCTGATCCGTCCGCCCTCCTCGCGACTTGGCACCATCACCGAGGCCGAGCGGCAGGAAGTGATCCGCTCCTCGCCGCTCTACGGCATCTACGAGAAGGAGATCGATCGCGAATCGGCCTACGAGATCCTTGCCCGCCGCGCCGAGGAGGCCGCCCGGGCCGCCCGCGAGGCGGAGGAGAGGAAGGCGGCGGAGGAAGAGCGCCGCCGCCGCGAGGCTGAGCGCGAGAAGGAAAGCCGCCGCACCCGCCGCCGCGCGGGGCGCTCGGACAGTCTCGGCGAGGCCTTCGCCAAGTCGCTGGCCCGCTCCGTCGGCACCCGCATCGGCTCGGCCATCATCCGCGGCATCCTCGGCGGCATCTTCCGCGGCCGCTGACCGGGCATGCCTGAGGGGCAGGGCCGCTTCGCCGGTGCCTCACCCCGCCCTCCTCGCGCTACCGGCCCTGCCGCTCCGCGACTGCCGGCTCGAGCGGGCGGATGCGGAGGCGGCGGATGCGGTTGCCCTGCCGCTCGAGGATCTCGAAACGGTAACCGTGAAAGGCGAACACCTGCCCCTCCTCGGGAATGGTGCGCGCTTCGTGCATCACCAGCCCGGCGACGGTAGTGGCGATGTCTTCGGGCAGGTCCCAGCCCAGTTCCCGGTTGAGCTCGCGCACGGGCATCGTGCCCGGCACGATCCAGCCGCCCTCGTCATCGGGCACGGGTTTCTCCTCGCGGCGGTCATATTCGTCGGTGATCTCGCCGACGATCTCCTCGAGGATGTCCTCGAGCGTGACGAGGCCCTGGAGCGTGCCGTATTCGTCGATCACGAGGGCGAAATGGGTGTGCTGGCGCAGGAATTCGCGCATCTGGTCATCGAGCGGCGTCGTCTCGGGGACGAAATAGGGGGGGCGGGCCACGGTGAGGATGTCGAAGTCGCTCATGTCGAATGCCTCGTTCCGTGCGCGATAGGCCTTGTAGAGCGCGCGCAGCACGTCCTTGGCGTTGACGATGCCGACGATGTTCTCACGCTCGCCGCGCCAGACCGGCAGGCGGGTGTGGGACGATGTGAGGATCTGGTGGATGATCTCCTCGGGCGGTGCGTCCGCGTCGATCATCTCGATCTCGGAGCGATGCCGCATTACCTCCTCGACGGTGCGGTCGGACAATTCGAGGGCGCCGAGGAGGCGGTCGCGGTCGGCCTTCTCCATCGCGCCTTCCGCGTGGCCGAGTTCGATCGCGCCGAGGATCTCCTCGCGCACGGCGAGGATCGGGCTCTTCGGATCGGCCCGCACGCCGATGAGGCGCAGCATCCGGTTCACCAGCCAGCGCACGGCGGCCACGGCCGGCGAGAGCACGCCCACGATCACCGCCACGAGAGGCGCCACGCGCATGGCTGCCTTCTCGGGGTTGGTGATGGCATAGGTCTTCGGCGTGACCTCGGCGAATATCAGCACTAGGAGAGTCATCACCAGCGTGGCGACCGCCACCCCGCCATCGCCGAAGATGCGGGTGAGAAGCCGGGTGGCCAGAGAGGCCGCGAGAATGTTGACGAGGTTGTTGCCGAGAAGAAGCGCTCCGATGAGCCGTTCGCTGTCGGCGGTGAGATCGAGCGCCAGCGCAGCGGCCCGATTGCCGCGGTCGGCCGCCGCCTTGAGCTTGGAGCGCGAGGCGGCGGTGAGCGCGGTTTCGGCGCCGGAGAAGAAGGCCGAGGCCGCAAGCAGCAGGACAATGCCCGCCGCCGTCAGCCAGAATGCGGTATCCAGCCTGTCGAGCAATCCGGGAAACATCGCGCACCATCGGTCGGCCAGCCTGCCGGGGCAGGCACATCCCGCCTTATGACCCGCCGCCGCCCGCCCCGCAAGCGGTGGCGGGTCGGGGTTTGCCTTCCCTTCGTGCATGAGGCCCTCCTGCTGAGGGCGCCGCTCGACGCTGCGGGTGCCGTCGCCTTCCCTTTGCGCATGGGGCATCCGGGAGCGGGGCAGGCAGCTGTTGTCAGCAGGCGGTGGGTAGTGCCAACATATTGATTTGAATGTCAGAAAATCCTTGATCGATGGTCTGTTCGGCGTAACATCAACCTTGTTCCCGCCCTCGTCGGCAGCTGCGGCCCGGGGCAGGGCAAGTCAGGATGGCAACAGCAAGGGAGGATAGCCGGAAGCATGGCCCGATCCGAGATGGAGCTGATGCTCAAGGGGTATGGTCTCACGACCGCCGAATTCATCTACCGGATGCCCGATTATCGCAATGTGCTCCAGACCTTCGTCTGGCAGGATTACGACCTCGCCCCCGACTACCCCCGGCTCTTCCGCTTCATCGAGTTCTGGCAGCGGGAGATCGAGGGGCCACTGCATTCGGTGCGTTTCGTGCACCGCAAGCTGATCGCGCCCGGCAAGTGGCGCCATGTGAACCACGAGATACGCCTGCATTGAGGGGAGCGGCCCGCGGGAAGCGGCCGGGTGCTTCGCCGGGACAATCCGGGACCGGACGTGCAAAGCCGCCCGGCATCGCCTATATGGACGGCATCCTGCCGGCGCGTGATCGCCGGGCGACAGCACAATGCCGGAGTGCCCATGCAAGACCCGATCACCCCCCGTCGCTCCGCTCCTGTCCGCCACCCGGCCGGTGAAGGGGGGATCTTGCGGGCACGGCAGGCGGCACGGCTTTCCGTGGCGCCGATGATGGACTGGACCGACCGGCATTGCCGCTTCTTTCATCGCCAGATCAGCCAGCGCGCACTGCTTTACACCGAGATGGTCGTCGCCCAGGCGCTCGTCCATGGCGATGCCGCGCGGCTTCTCGCCCATGATCCGGCCGAAGATCCTGTCGCTCTTCAGATCGGCGGCTCCGATCCCGGTCTGCTCGGCCGGGCCGCCCGCATCGGCGCGGAGGCCGGCTTCGCCGAGATCAACCTCAATGTCGGCTGCCCGTCCGACCGGGTGCAGTCGGGGTCCTTCGGTGCGGTCCTGATGAAGACGCCTTCCCTCGTGGCCGAGTGCGTTACCGCCATGATCGAGGCGGTGGGGCCGCTCGCCGAGGTCACGGTGAAGTGCCGCATCGGTGTCGATGAGCAGGAGCCGCGCGAGGTGCTGCCGGCCTTTCTCGAACGGGTGGCGGCCGCAGGGGTCGGCCGTTTCACGATCCACGCCCGCAAGGCCTGGCTCGAGGGGCTGAGCCCGAAGGAGAACCGTACCGTTCCGCCGCTCGATCATGAGCTCGTGGTGGAGATGAAGCGGGCCTTTCCCGATCTGCACCTGTCCATCAATGGCGGCATCGAGGAGATCGGCACCGCCCGCCGTTTCCTCGACGGAGGGCTCGATGGCGTGATGATCGGCCGGGCGGCCTATCACCGCCCCCTTGCCGTCCTCGGGCCGGCCGACCGGGTGATCTTCGGTGAGGAAGGGGAGGCGCCGGCTCCTGCCGCGATCGTCGCGCGCATGCGCCCCTATATCGCCCGGGAACTTGCGCGCGGCGAGCGACTTGCGCGCATCACCCGCCACATGCTCGGTCTTTTCGCCGGCCGGCCCGGCGCGCGAATCTGGCGGCGGATCCTCTCGCAGGAGGCACACCGGCCTGGAGCCGGACTGGAGGTGGTCGATCGGGCGTTGGCGGCGGCGCTCGATGCGGCAGCCGTGAAGGCATCCTGATCTTGTTGCCACCTCCTCGCTGCGCAGGCCGGGCATTTCGCATGAATGTGATGCAAATCCACCGCGAAAGTCGTGATTGCGCCAAGATGTGACCTTCCCCGGGGCATCGATGACGGCTAGAGACTTCGGGGACAACAGCTTCGGGAGTGCCATCGTGACCCTTTTCTGGATCTTCGCCGGTCTTCTGGCCCTCGCGGTCGCCTTCGTTCTGGCCTGGTCGCTGCTGCGCCCGCGCCGGGAGCGGCTGAAGCGCGCGGCCGAATACGACCTTGCCGTCTACAAGGCCCAGCTCGCCGAGGTCGATCGCGATCTTGCCCGTGGCGTCATCGCCGAAGACGAGGCCGAGCGGGCGCGGATCGAGATCAAGCGGCGCATGCTGGAGGCGGACCGGGCGCTTTCGGACGCCGACAGACCGGCCGACGGGCAGAAAAGCCGGAAACTGCGGCTCGTGGCCGCGGCGATCGGAGGTCTCGTCGTGCTCGGCGGCTCGGTCCTGCTTTATCAGCGCATCGGTGCGCCGGGCCTGCCGGATCTGCCCCATGACAAGCGTCTTGCCGACATTCGCGAAGCGGCAGCCAAGCGGCCGTCACAGGAAGAGGCCGAAGCCAGTGCGGCCACCCCGCCGCCGCCGGCCGAGGCGCCCGAGAATTACCTCAAGCTCGTCGAGCGGCTCCGCACGCTGATGAAGGATCGTCCCGATGATCTCAACGGCCAGCGGCTCCTTGCCCGTCACGAGGCCACGCTTGGCAACTTCAAGGCCGCCTGGCGCGCCCAGGCGCGGGTGGTCGATCTCCTTGGCCCCGACAAGGTCACGGCAGAGGACCTCGCCGACCTCGCCGAGCTGATGATCCTGGCCGCGGGGGGCTATGTTTCTCCCGAGGCGGAGAAGGCTCTTGTCGCCGCTCTCAAGCGTGATCCTGCCGATCCGCGGGCACGCTATTACACCGGCCTCCTTCTGGTGCAGACCGGCCGACCCGACCTGGCCGTCAACATGTGGAGCCGCCTCGCGCGGGAAAGCCCGCCCGATGCGCCGTGGATGCCGCTCATCCGCGAGCAGTTGCCGCAGGCGGCGGCCATGGCCGGCATCCGGCCCTCGCAGCTGCCCGACCTTTCACCAGCGCCGGGCAAGGCGCCCTTCGCCACCATGCCCGGCCCATCGAGCGAAGACGTGGCTGCGGCGCAGCAGATGAGCGCGGAGGATCGCCAGGCGATGATCCGCTCGATGGTGAACCGGCTGGAAACCCGGCTCACGGAGGAGGGCGGCACCGCCCAGGAGTGGGCCCGGCTGATCCGCGCCAAGAGCGTGCTCGGAGACATGGAAGGTGCGCGCAAGAGCTATGCGGCGGCCCGCCGGGCCCTGGCCGGAGACGCAGCCGGCCTGACCGTTGTCGAGAAGACCGCCGCCTCCGTCGGCGTGAAGGTCGGCCAGTAGGGCAAGGGGGGGCTCCGACAACGCCCCCTTCGCGCCTCTCCGGCCGTTCCCGCCCCTCGCATGGAGGCATTCGGGCCGCTTCGCCCCGAGGTGCATCCGCCCCTCGTCCTTCGCGCCGTCCTTGCCGGCATCCGCGTGTAAGGCTACCTTGCGGGAACCATCCCCATGCCTTGCCGAGAGATGTCATGCCCGTGATCGAGGATCTCGCCGACTTCGCCGATGCCCTGCCCGAGCGGGGGGCGCTGATGGGGCTCGATCTCGGCACCCGCACCATCGGCCTCGCGGTCTCGGATGTGGAGCGGATGATCGCCACCCCGCTCGTGACGATCCGGCGGACGAAATTCACCAATGACGCCGAGGCGCTCCTTGACAGAGCGCGGGAGCGCGAAGTGGTCGGGTTCGTTCTCGGCCTGCCGCGCAACATGGACGGCAGCGAGGGCCGGCGCTGCCAGTCCACCCGCGCCTTTGCCCGCAATCTGGCACGGCTGACCGAGCTGCCGATCACCTTCAGCGACGAGCGGCTGACGACGGTCGAGGCCGAGAACCGGCTTCTGGCGGCCGATCTCTCGCGCAAGCGCCGGCGGGCGGTGATCGACCGCATGGCCGCCGCCATCATCCTGCAGGAGGCGCTTGAGCGCATGCGCCGCACGGTCCGGTCGGTCGGGGAGGACGGGCATGGCTGAGGGGAAGCGGCCGGTCGGGAAAGAGCCTCCCCGCCCGGAGGGCAAGGACCGGGGCAAGGAACCCGCCACCCTCTGGCGGCGGGACGAGATCGAGAGCCCCTGCATCGCCATCTGCCTGCTGCATCCCGATGCCGGGATCTGCATCGGCTGCGGGCGCACGGGCGAGGAGATCGCCCGGTGGTCGGTGCTCACGGCCGAGACGCGACGCGAGATCATGGCCGCGCTGCCGGCGCGACTCGCTTCCCTGGCGCGTCGGCGCGGCGGACGACGGCGCACGGCGTCCCTGGGCGAGGGCGCTCCCAACGAGGAAGTCCGCAAGAGGGATTGATCTGCCTTCAGGCATCATGCGCCCGCAGGCGTTGCCGCCCCGTCGCAGTCGTTACCGCGCAATCCGGCCAGGAGCCCGCAGATGTGCGTGCCCCCCCTGGCAAACATGCCGTCTTCTCGATCTGTTGTTCCGGCGCCCGTCTGCACACGCGACGCACGCACCCGGCCTCCGTCGCGCTGGTCGTCGTCGGCTTGGGGGACAAGAGGGCGCCTTCTCGCGGTGCGCCGTTCCTTCGCGCGATCCGGCTTCAGCCCATGAGCGCCTTTCGCAGCATGTTGAGCGCCATCAGGATGATGAAGACGGCAAAGGCCCGGCGCAGCGGCTTCGGGTCCATCGCATGGGCAAGACGCACGCCGAGGGGAGCCGTGAGGGTCGTCATGGCGACGACGATGGCGAAGGCCGCGATGTTGACATGGCCGAGGGTGAAGGGCGGGCGCCATTCGGGGGGGACGGGCAGCATCAGGAAGCCGATGACCGAGGGTATGGCGATGATGGCACCGAAACCCGCGGCCGTGGCCACTGCCCGATGGATCGGCACGCCGTAAAGCGTCATGATCGGCACCCCGAAGGAACCGCCGCCGATTCCCATCAGCACCGAGAAGAAGCCCGTGATGAAGGAAAGGGCCAGGCGGGCGAGACCGCGCGGTGGCGCATCACCGAGCTTCCAGCGGATGCGGCCGAAACCGAGATAGAGGCCGATCAGCACCCCGATCACGCCGAAGACCACCATCAGCTCGCGCGAACGCAGACTCGAGGCGACGGCAAGTCCGAGGAGTGCCCCGGCGACGATGCCCGGGGCAAACCCCCTGAGAATCTCCCAGTCCACCGCCCCGCGACGATTGTGGGACAGCACCGAGCGGATCGAGGTGACGACGATGGTCGCAAGCGAGGTGGCGACGCAGATCTGCATCAGGCGGGGCGATTCATAGCCGAGAGCCGAGAAGGCGTAGTAGAAGGCCGGCACCAGCACGATGCCGCCGCCGACACCGAGAAGCCCGGCGATCACCCCGGCCAGCGCGCCGATGACCAGAAGAAGCGCCAGCATCGCAAGAAGCGTGCTTCCCTCGGGGCTTGCAACAAGGGCCAGCATGGGGTGTCCTCCCGTTGTGTCGGTCGTGTCTGTGCGGCTGCGGTGCTCTTGCGGCGATCTCCCGCCCCTTCCGCCTCCCCCGGCCGGCCGCCATTGTCAACCCGTTCCGGTTGCGGATCCGGTGCGAGGCAAGTCGCCTCTTGTCGCTCATTCCCCTTGCCGCAGCGGCGGGGATGGTCCAGATGAAGGGAAACGCAGGGAGTGAGACATGGAATCCGGGATGACCCTCGAGCAGATCTATCTTTTCTGGACGGCGCTTCTTGTCGCTTCGCTGTGGCTGCCGCCGGCGATCGGCCGCTTCCTGCATCATGGCATGCCCTCGCGCGAGGACTATCGCGCGGGCCGGGCCATCGGCGAGATGGATGATCTGCCCGACTGGGTGCGCCGGGCCAATCGGGCCCATCTCAACCTGGTCGAGCAGTTCGGCCCCTTTGCCGCTCTCGTCCTTCTTGCCGGCCTTCTCGGCGTCACGAGCGATCTCATGGGGCTGGCGGCGATGGTGTTCTTCTGGGCGCGGGTTCTCCACGCTCTCGTCATGCTCTCGGGCATCAGCCGTTTCTACATCCGCAGCTGGATCTTCGCCGTTGCCTGGGGCGCGATCCTCACCATCGCCTTCGACATCGCCTGGCAGGTTTCCTGAGCCTGGGCGGATGCGGTCCGGCGGCTGTGGCAGAAGGCCGCGGGCCCGGATCTCCCGGCACGATCTTGCGCCCATTGGCGATCTGCGGCAGGGGTTGAAGGGGCGTGCGTCCGGCCGAAGCAGCCGGCCATGTCGCAAACGGGACCGGCGGCGCCGCATGGGAGGCGGCGGCGTCGGGCGGCCGGCGCGATGAATCGGCGGCACCCGGGCCGCGGCACGGCTTGGCCCGGCATCCATCGGCAGGGTGACGCCGCAGCCGGGGTGGACGGGAAACCGGCCCGAACGCGGCTGGGGCGGGCTGCTTTCGCGGCAGGGTGCGACGGAGCGGGGAGGAGTGCATGAAGGGATACAGCGCCTGGTCGCTCATTCGCGAAGGGCTGCGCCACCATCTCGGATGGGGCAGGGCCTGGGGGTCGCCCGAGCCGCGGCGGCGCTACGAGGTCGTCATCGTCGGTGCCGGTGGCCACGGCCTTGCCACGGCCTACTACCTTGCACGCAATCACGGCATCACCGACATCGCCGTTCTCGAAAAGGGCTGGCTCGGTGGCGGCAATACCGGCCGCAATACCACCATCATCCGCTCGAACTACCTGCACGACCCTTCGGCCGCCATCTACGAGAAGGCGCGGCAGCTTTACGAGGATCTGTCGCAGGAGCTTGACTTCAACATCATGTTTTCCCCCCGCGGGGTGATGATGCTGGCCCAGACCGAGCACGAGAAGCGGGTCTGGCAGCGCGTGGCCCATGCCAACGTGCTGCAGGGGATCGACACCCGTTTCATCGGCCCGGAGGAGGTGAAGCGCCGCGTGCCGATCATCAATATCGACGGTCCGCGCTACCCGGTGCTCGGCGCGCTCTGGCAGCCGCGGGGCGGCACCGCCCGGCACGATGCCGTGGCCTGGGGCTATGCCCGTGCGCTCGACCGCATGGGCGTGCACATCATCGAGAACTGCGAGGTGACGGGCATCCGCACCGAAGGGGGGAAGGTCGTCGGCGTCGATACCGGCAAGGGGCCGATCGACTGCGGGAAGCTCGCTCTCGTCGTGGCCGGCCATTCCTCGCGCCTGGCCGAGATGGCCGGTTTCCGCCTGCCGATGGAGAGCGTGACGCTTCAGGCCTTCGTCTCCGAGCCGGTGAAGCCGATGCTCGACGTGGTGGTGATGGCCAACACGGTTCACGGTTACATCAGCCAGTCCGACAAGGGCGAGCTCGTCATCGGCGGCGGCACGGACGGCTATGTCAACTACACCCAGCGCGGCGCCTTTCACCATGTCGAGGAGACGGTGACGGCCCTCGTCGAGACCTTTCCCGTGATCGGCCGGATGCGCCTCATGCGCCAATGGGGCGGCATCGTCGACGTGACGGGCGACCGCTCGCCGATCCTGTCGAAGACGCCGGTCGAGAACCTCTACGTCAATTGCGGCTGGGGCACGGGCGGCTTCAAGGCCATTCCCGGCTCGGGCTGGGCGATGGCCGAGCTCGTCGCCACCGGCGAGCCGGGCGCACTGGCCGAACCCTTCGCCCTCAGCCGTTTCCGCGAGGGCCGCTTCATCGACGAGAGCGTCGCCGCCGGCGTGGCGCATTGAGGGAGGAGAAGGAATGCGAGCGGCCTGCTCATCGCGCATGAAGACCCTGTCCGAGGAGGGAGCCCGCCCATGCTGCGACTGACCTGCCCCCATTGCGGCGTCACGGCCGAGGAAACCGAGCTGCATCCGGGCGGCGAGGCCCATCTCGTGCGGGCCGGCCCCGGCGCTTCGGACGAGGCGTTCGAGGCCTGGCTCTTTGCCCGCAGGAACCCGATGGGCGTGCATTTCGAACGCTGGCGCCATGTCCATGGTTGCGGCAAGTGGTTCATCGCCGCCCGCCACACCGTCACCCTCGAAGTGTTCGGCACCTATCCGGCCCAGACGAAGGCGCCACCGGCCGAGCTGATCGCCCGGATCCGCGATAAGGTGCCGGACTGGGAGGGATGGCCGGCAGGAGGCGCATTGCGGGGCGCTGACGGTGAAGGCACGGAGGGAGGCAAGGCATGAGCCGGCGCGTGACTTTCGGCGGACGCCTGATCGACCGCCATCAGACCATGCCTTTCGTCTTCGACGGTGAACGCATGTGCGGTCATCCGGGCGATACGCTGGCCTCGGCGCTTCTGGCGAACGGCATCCGGCTGATGGGCCGTTCGTTCAAGTATCATCGCCCGCGCGGACCGCTCAGCGCCGGCATCGAGGAGCCGAACGCCCTCGTGACCGTGGGAGAGGGGGCGCGGGCCACCCCCAATCTGCGGGCGACGCTGGTGCCGCTCGTGCCCGATCTCGCGGCCAGATCCCAGAACCGCTGGCCATCCCTCGGCTTCGATCTGGGCGTCGTGGCCGACCTTGCCGCCCGCTTCTTGCCGGCCGGTTTCTACTACAAGACCTTCATGTGGCCGAAATGGGCCTGGGAGAGGCTCTACGAGCCGCTGATCCGCCGTGCCGCCGGTCTTGGCCCGGCGCCGACAGAACCCGACCCAGACCATTACGAACAGATCCATGTCGAGGTCGATGTGCTCGTCGCGGGTGGTGGCGTCGCCGGGCTGATGGCGGCGGAGGCGGCCGCCCGTGCGGGGGCGCGGGTGCTGGTGATGGAGGCCGCGGATCACTGGGGCGGGCGCGCGCCGGTCGAGGGGGAGACGATCGACGGCATGCCGGCCGAGGACTGGGTGGCGGCAACGACGGCCCGGCTCGCCGCCTTGGGCAACGTGACCTTGCGGCGCCGCAGCCTCGTTGCCGGCGTGTACGATCACGGTCATGTGGTGGCGCTCGAGACGCTCGACCGTCCGCTCGCGGGCGGGACGCTCGAGGGGGCGGTTCTGCGCCAGCGGCTGTGGCACATCCGGGCCAAGCGTGTCGTCAACGCCTCAGGTGCGGTCGAGCAGCCGCTGGTCTTCCCCGGCAACGACCGCCCCGGCGTGATGCTGGCCTCGGCCGTGCGCGATTATCTCGTCAACTGGGGCGTGGCGGCGCTCGAGCGGCCGGTGATCCTCACGGTCAATGACGAAGGCTATCACACTGCCGATCTCCTGCTCGAGGCGGGAGTCGAGGTTGCGGCCCTCGTCGATCTGCGCCCGAAGGGCGGTGGTGCGCTCGAACGAAGGCTGCGCGATCGCGGCGTGCGGGTGATCCTCGGTGCCGGGGTGACGGCGACCCGCGGTCGTCAAGGGGTGAAGAGCGTCACCATCGGTCGGGTGAAGAGCGGCGAGACACTCACCCGCATTGCCTGCGACGGGGTGGCAATGGCCGGTGGCTGGATACCGGCGGTGCATTTGTGGTCGCATGCGGGCGGCAAGCTCCTGTGGGACGAGGAGGCCCGGCTCTTCCGCCCCGATCCGGCCCGCCCGCCGCGCGGTGGCGATGGTGCACCGCTGGTGATATCGGCCGGGGCTGCGGCCGGTGATCTCGAGATCGGTGCTGCCCTTGCAAGCGGCCTCGATGCCGGGCTGGAGGCGGCCGAGGCCCTCGGTTTCTCCCGGCCCGACCTGGCCCTGCCTGTCACCGGGGGGCACCCGTCCGGTGCTCGCGCGGACGACCGGGTCGTGCCGCGCAGGGCGAAGCCGGCGCAGAAGGAAAGGATGTTCGTCGATCTCCAGAACGACGTGAAGCTTTCCGATCTCGAGCTTGCCGTGCGCGAGGGCTACGAGAGCGTCGAGCATGCCAAGCGCTACACCACCTGGGGCATGGCCACCGATCAGGCCAAGACCTCCAACATCAACGGGCTGGCCGCTCTCTCGCTCGCGCGGGGGGCGCCGATCCCCGCAATCGGCACCACCACCTTCCGCCCGCCCTTTGCCCCCGTCACCTTCGGCGCCATCGCCGGGCTCGCGCGCGGGCCGCTCTTCAAGCCGGTGCGCAAGACGGCAATCGACGGCTGGCACGAGGCCGCGGGCGCGGTGTGGGAGAACGTCGCCGACTGGCGCCGCCCCTTCTCCTATCTCCGCAACGGCGATACGCGCGAAGAGGCCGCCGAGCGCGAGGTGCTGGCCGTGCGGCGGCGGGTGGGCATGTTCGATGCCTCCACCCTCGGCAAGATCCTCGTCAAGGGGCCCGATGCCGGCCGTTTCCTCGACATGCTCTACATCAACATGATGAGCACCCTGCCCGTGGGCCGCTGCCGCTACGGGGTGATGCTGAACGAGCAGGGTTTCGTGATCGACGACGGTGTGGTGGTGCGCCTCGCCGAGGACACCTTCCTCTGCCACACCACCACGGGCGGAGCCGGTCACATTCACGGCTGGATGGAGGAATGGCTTCAGACCGAATGGTGGGACTGGCAGGTCTTCGTCCTCGATCAGACCGAACAGTTCTCCCAGATCGCTATTGCCGGGCCCGAGGCCCGCAATGTGCTGGTCGCGCTCGGGGTGAAGGGGGTGGACATCTCGCCCGAGGGGCTGCCCTTCATGCATTCGCGCGCAGCCGAGATCGCCGGCATTCCAGGCCGCATTCATCGCATCTCCTTCTCTGGAGAGCTTTCCTTCGAGCTCTCCGTGCCGGCCGACCGGGGGCTGGAGCTGTGGGAGAAGGTCGCCGAGGCCGGGGCGCCCTTCGGCATCACCCCCTATAGCACCGAAGCGATGCATGTCCTCAGGGCCGAGAAGGGTTACATCATCGTCGGGGACGAAACCGACGGCACCGTCACCCCGCATGATCTCGGGCTCGGGCGGATGATCTCGAAGAAGAAGGCCGACTTCATCGGCAAGCGCGGGCTCGATCGGCCCTTCCTGCGGCGGCCCGACCGCTGGCGGCTCGTCGGGCTTGAACCGGTGGACGGGCGAACGCTCCTGCCCGTGGGGGCCCATGCCACCGATCACGGCATCAACATGTTCGGCCAGCGCCGCGCCATCGGCCGGGTGACGACATCGCATTTCTCGCCGACTCTCGGCCGGCCGATCGCCCTCGGCCTCGTCGAGCGCGGTCCCGATCGGATCGGCGAGGAAATCGACTTCCTCACCACCGAGGGCGAGACGATACGTGCCCGCATCACCGATCCGGTTTTCTACGACAGGGAAGGGAGGCGGCTTCATGGTTGAGACGGGGCAGAAGGCCGGGGCCGAGGGGCGGCCGGTGCCGCCGGTGCTG
>WFPA01000039.1 GCA_015487815.1 Albidovulum sp. | reverse complement strand
CGTCAGCGCAGTCATCGGCATGCATGAACTCGCGCAAGGGGCGGCCTGTGCCCCAGATGGTGATGTACTTCTCGCCTCGCGCCTTCGCCTCCAGCGTCTTGCGTATGAGTGCGGGAACCACATGACTGCTTTCGAGATCGTAATTGTCGCCTGGACCGTAGAGGTTGGTCGGCATGGCAGAGATGAAGTCGTCCCCATGCTGGCGGCGATAGGCATCCGCCATCTTGATGCCGGCTATCTTGGCGATGGCATACCACTGGTTGGTAGGTTCAAGCGGCCCCGTCAGGAGCGCATCTTCCGGGATCGGTTGCGGCGCCTGTCTGGGATAAATGCAGGACGAGCCAAGAAAGAGCAACTTCTCCACTCCATGAGCATGGGCCGCCCTGAACACGTTCAGCTCGATGGAAAGATTGTCCACGAGGAAATCTGCCGGCTGGCGGTCGTTGGCGAGTATGCCACCGACCCTTGCCGCGGCGAGAAATACCCCTTCGGGCCTGTGCCGGGCGAACCAGGCGTCAACCGCATGCTGATCAGTCAGATCGAGTTCCTCGCGCGTAGCGGTCAGTATCTCGACGCCCGTCCCCTCGATACGTCGGCAGATGGCCGATCCGACCATGCCACGATGACCCGCGACGAAGATGCGCTTCCCCTCGAGCGGCCAGATCACCGGAGCCAGCGAAGGGGCCGCGCCGGTCTTTCCCTCCATGTCACACATGCCGCCGCGCCTCCTCGAGATCGGCGGTGACCATCTCGTGCACCAGTTCGCGGAAGGAGGTGCGGGGCTGCCAGCCGAGCTTCTCGCGCGCCTTCGAGGCATCCCCGAGGAGCGTTTCGACTTCGGTCGGGCGGAAATAGCGCGGATCGACCCGCACGATCACCCGCCCCGATTGCCGTTCGATCCCCACTTCCTCGAGCCCCTCCCCCTCGAAGACGATCTCCATGCCGAGCATCTCGCCCGCCGCCTGCACGAACTCGCGCACCGAGTGCTGCTCGCCGGTGGCAATGACGAAATCCTCCGGCACTTCCTGCTGCAGCATCCGCCACATGGCCTCGACGTAATCGCGAGCATGTCCCCAGTCCCGCCGTGCATCGAGATTGCCGAGCCGAAGCACCTCGTCGAGACCGAGCTTGATGCGGGCAAGGCCGCGGGTGATCTTGCGGGTGACGAAGGTCTCGCCGCGGATCGGGCTCTCGTGATTGAAGAGGATGCCGTTGACCGCGAACATGCCATAGGCCTCGCGGTAGTTGACGGTGATCCAGTAGGCGTAGAGCTTGGCGGCGGCATAGGGCGAGCGCGGACGGAAGGGCGTCGTCTCTCGCTGCGGCGTTTCGGCCACATCGCCGTAAAGCTCCGATGTCGAAGCCTGGTAGAAGCGCGTCCTCTCGGCCAGCCCCAGCGTGCGGATCGCCTCGAGAAGGCGCAGCGTGCCGAGCCCGTCGGAATTGGCGGTATATTCCGGCTCCTCGAAGGACACCGCCACATGGGACTGGGCGGCAAGATTGTAGACCTCGTCAGGCTGCACCTTCTGGACGATATGAAGGAGCGAGGAGCTGTCGGTCATGTCGCCGTGGTGGAAATTGAACTGCCCTTCGCGGCCCCACCGCCCCTCGATCAGATGATCGATCCGGTCGGTATTGAACAACGAGGTGCGGCGCTTGATGCCGTGCACCTCGTAGCCCTTCTCGAGCAGGAACTCGGCAAGATAGGCTCCATCCTGCCCGGTGATGCCGGTAATGAGGGCAACCTTCGACGACGAACTCTTCATGGAACTCTCCAGAAACTGACGAAATGTCCGGGGCGTCAGCCGTCCCGCTCGGCCAGCGCTGCCTCGAACAGCTTGCGGGCCGCCTTGCGGCGATAGCTGATGTGCAATTCGTTCAGACACCGCTCGCGGTTGGCAAGAACGGCAGGGCGCATCTTCTCGTAAAGTGCCGGGGTGAGGCGTCCGAGGGCGGCGCGGATCTCCTCCCCCGAGCGGCAGAAGATCATGCCCTCGGGGTCGAAATGCTCGAGCACGTCGGGCGTGCCCCAGTAGATCGGCACGGTCTCGCACATGAAGGCGTCGATCAGCTTCTCGGTGAAATAGCCGGGCTCGATCGAATTCTCGATCACCACCGAGAACATGTAGGGCGCGAGCCCTTCGGCCTTCCTCCCGAACGGCCGGTAGGCCCGGCCGAGCAGATCGACATCGAGCCCCTCGGCGCGGATGAGGTCGGCAATCTCGTGGCGCAGGCGATGGCCTTCGTGATCGCGCTTCTCGGAAGCAATGAGCGAGGCGAGGCGCGTCTTGGTCAGATCCAGCTCGCGCCATTCGGGCACCCAGGTCATCGCCGGCGGCTGCCAGATCCCGTTAGGGATGCGCGCCAGAAGATCCGGGTCATAGGTGAAGATGCGGAACCAGCGCCAATGGGTGCGGGCCAGGATCTTCCGGTGCATCCCGTGGATCACCCGCGGCTCCAGAACCATCACCGAGCGCCGTGCCCGCACTCCCGGCATCGGCATATGAGCCCCCTTGCTGACCCGCACGAGAATGTGGTCATCCGGGCCGAGATCGGCCACTGTGCCCGCTCCCTCGAGCCGCTTCGGCCGCCCCAGCGGCCAGACCAGCCCGTCGAGCGGCACCCGCGCCAGCCCCGGCCCGGCCCGGTAGGGCTGATGGATCACCGCCACCGCCGGCAGATCGTCGGGTGGCGTGACAGGCTCCTCGGGCCAGTCGACGGGATTGAAGGAAGGGGACTTGCGCTTTCGTTTCAGCATGATCCGCTTGTTGCTCATGACGGGCAGGAAGGCAAGAAACCCCGCAAGGGGAAGGGGCGCCGCTGCGCTCGTGCGCCGGCGCCCCTCCCGATGGTGATGTCATGTCCTCAGTGCCCGAGAATCTGGCTGAGGAACAGCTTGGTCCGATCGCTTTTCGGGTTGGTGAAGAAGGTTTCCGGATCCGCCTCCTCGACGATCTGGCCGGCATCCATGAACACCACCCGGTTGGCCACCTGCCGCGCAAAGCCCATCTCGTGGGTGACGACCAGCATGGTCATGCCTTCCTCGGCAAGCTCGATCATGG
>WFPA01000038.1 GCA_015487815.1 Albidovulum sp. | reverse complement strand
GATCCGCGCGGGCGCCTCGACATAGGCTCCGCCCTTGATCAGCACCCCGTTGCGCGCCGCCGAGGCCAGCGACGCGACGATCGACACCGGGGTGGAGATGACCAGCGCACAGGGGCAGGCGATGACAAGCAGCACCAGGGCGTTGTAGATCCACGCCCCCCAGCTCCCCAGACCGGCCAGAGGCGGCACGGTGGCGACGGCCAGCGCCAGCACCATCACCGAGGGCGTGTAGATGCGGGCGAACTTCGCCACCCACTGCTCGACCCGGGCCCGGCGCGAATGGGCGTCGGAAACCATGCGGATGATGCGGGCAAGCACCGTGTCGGAGGCCGGCTTCGTCGCCCGGATGACGAGCGTGCCCTCACCGTTGATGGTGCCGGCATAGACCTCGTCCCCCGGCTCCTTGGGAACGGGAGCGCTCTCGCCGGTGATCGGCGCCTGATCGACCGCGCCCATGCCCTCGACCACCTCGCCGTCGAGGGGGATGCGGTCACCGCCCCGCACCACGAAGCGCGTGCCCGGCGCCACTTCGGCCGCAGGCACCTCCTCCTCGCGCCCGTCCTCGTGCAGCACCCGCACCGTCGGCGGCGCCAGATCGAGCAGCGCCGCCACCGCATTGCGGGCCCGGCCGACGCTCCAGCTCTCGAGATAGAGCGACAGGGCGAAGAAGAACGCCACTGTCGCTGCCTCGAAATACTCGCCGAGCGCCACGGCCCCGGTCACGGCAACGACCATCAGAAGGTTCATGTCGGGAGAGAGCCGCCGCGCCGCCGACCAGGCCTTGGGCGCCACCTGCCAGACACCGGCGATGATGGCGACGAGGAAGAACAGCTTCTCGACCGGCGGCATCGGCACCGCACCATGGCCGGCGAAGATCCGCAGCGCCCCTCCCAGCCCGTTCTCGGCGACATGCCAGGCAAGGCCCGCCGCCCAGAAGGCGCCCGAGACGGCGGTGAACAGCCCCTGCCGGCGCAGATGGGCGGCATGATCGGCCTCGGCCCGCTTCGCGTCCCAGGGCGTGGCCGACATGCCGGTCGAGGCGACAAGGCGGATGATCTCCTCGTCGCTCACCGGATCGGCGCTCTCGAGCACAGTCATCCGGCCGTTGATGACGTCGAAGGCAAGATGCTCCTCGCCGCCGACCGCAGGGCCGAGCACGCGGGTCAGGATCGCGACCTCCTCGGCGCAGTCGAGCCCGTTCACCCGGAAGCTGCGCCCCGCGGCATCGACATCGCCGATCGGACCGATGTCGCCGCACAGCGCCCCCTCGCCGGCACCGCAGCAACCGCCTCCGATCAGGCCCCCGGCCGGATCGTGATCGTGTCCGTGATCGTGTGCATGCCCATGCCCATGAGCGTGCGCCTTGCCATCTCCGTCGTGAGCCATTTCCGCCTCCGGCTGCGAATCGATGCAGCCGGAACATAGGAACTACAGCAACTGTAGCTTCAAGGGCGAATTCAAAGGGGCGAAGCGGATGACACGAAGGCCCGCGGATGGTTCGGGGGTCCACATAACGATCAGCGGCCCGCCCACCGCCTTGCCGGGGCGGTGAACTCGATCATACGAGGGCGATGCACGTAAGGACAGCGAAAGCGCCGGAGGTGGAGGTGAAGACGCTGCATGCGAAGATCGGCACGTTGACGCTGGAGAACGATTTTCTGGAAGGAGCGCTCGCCAAGGCCGGTCGATTGCCGAGCGCAAGGAAATGATGGACCGGTCGCATGGGCTGTGCCTGACACGTCAGGCCGCGGCTCTGGGGATCAGCAGGGGCAGCCTCTATTACCGGCTACGGCCTGTCAGCACCGAGGATCGTGCGCTGATGCGACGGATCGAGAAGCTGCATCTGGATTTCCGTTCGCCGGCAGCCGGATGCGAGAGCGGGCCTGCTGCGCCAGGAAGGGTTCAGGGTCGGCCGCCTGCATGTGGCGACGCTGATGACGCGGATGGCATCCAGGCGCTGTATCGCAGGCCGAATACGTCGAAACCAACGCCGGCGCACAAAATCTCCCTTACCTGCTGCGCAAGCTTGCGGGGACGCGGCCGAACCAGGTCTGGGCGATGGACATCACCTATATCCCGATGGCCCGTGGGTTTGTCTATCTGGTTGCCGTGGTCGACTGGTTCAGCCGCAAGGTTCTGGCCTGGCGGCTGTCGGTCACGCTGGAAACCGAACCGCGCCTGAAGGCGCTGAATGAAGCCATCACTAGGTTCGGCGGCCCCGAGATCATGAACACCGATCGGGACAGCCAGTTCACCTCTATCGACTTCATCACGACACTGAAGGACGCCGACATCCGGATCAGCATGGATGGCAAAGGCGCCTGGCGGGACAATGTCTTCGTCGAACGGCTGTGGCGGACCATCAAATACGAGGAGGTCTGACCGCGGACCATGACAGGGTCATGGCCGTACGTGAAGGCCTGCGCCGCTGCATCAGTTTCCACAACGCCAGGAGACCACATTCATCGCTGGACGGGCGGACGCCCGATCTGACATATCATGAGGCGCTGCGACCGGTACCGGTCGCAGCATGACAGAGCGGGTGATCCACTTGTGAAACCACCCGAAACTGTTCAAACGAACCGAGCCATTTCTAACCACCTCTCGCAGCCATCACGAGAACGAAATGGGATCTCGAGCGATTGTCGTGAAACATGGCTCCCGCATGTCCTGTAACACATGTCCTGCCTCGAACATGTGATTTCTCAGCCCTGCCCCCTGCTGCGATCGCGCTATCTGGTACAACGGCTGGTTTGTAGCGATTGTAGCCGATGTAGCAGGGGGGGCGTCGCCGGACTGCGCGCTTGGCTCTGCTCTTGAGGATCACTCCTTTCCGGCCTGACCCGATCTCGAGGGCCGAAGTTCAACCACCTGTCCGCGCCCGTCCCTGCCGGTGAGGTGATCGGCCCAGGCTTCCATCATTGCCCGCCGACGCTCCACCATGTCGGAGCGCCGATAGGCCCGTTCGACAGCACTTCCCACCTGATGGGCAAGGGCAATCTCCGCAAGGTCGCTTTCATAGCCCCGTTCGGCCGCCCAGTCGCGGAAGCTCGAGCGCAGCCCGTGAGGCACCGCCGGGCGCTTCGTGCGCG
>WFPA01000037.1 GCA_015487815.1 Albidovulum sp. | reverse complement strand
TTGTTGACGATGATGCCCATCGCCCCGTCGGGGGAATGGGCGCACAGGTAGATCACGCTCTTCTGAAAGCGCGGATCGCCCATCCCCGGCATGGCGACGAGCAGCTTGCCCGCGAGCGTGTCCTCGCGCCGAGCCATCGCCTCCTCCTCCTGTTGCGCGGACGGGTCCTTCCTTCTGTCATCATCCTCTGTCATGACGTGAAGATGTGGGCTCGCGGCGCCCTGTGCAAGGGGCGGCCGTGCCCACCCTCCCCAAATCGTGACCGCGCGGCCTGTCGATGGCGATTGCGCGGCAGGCCGCTTTGCCCGAGATTGGCGCCATGATGACCGGAACGCTCTTCCCATTTCGCACACTTCGCGGGCTGACGATCGCCCTTCTGGCGCTTCTCGCCCCATCCGAGGGAACCATGGCCTCGGAAGACGGCCCCTACCGTCTCGAGGTCCGCGAAGGGTGGCACCGGACCGACGGCCGCCATGTCGCCGCGATCGACATCCGTCTTGCCGAAGGCTGGAAGACCTACTGGCGCGTGCCCGGGGCAGCCGGCATCCCCCCGTCCTTCCGCTGGCGCCGGCGCGAAAACGTTGCCCGGATCGAGATTGCCTGGCCTCGGCCGCGCCCCTTCGTCGTCAGCGGACTCGAGAGCATCGGCTACAAGCACAGGCTGGTGCTGCCGCTGATCGTCACGCCGGAGAATCCGTCGAAGCCGGTGCGGCTCGAGGGGGAGATCGATTTCGGAGTGTGCAGCGATGTCTGCGTTCCGGCGCGCGAGAAGATCGCCCTTCTCCTGTCGCCCGATCGGCGCAGCCCCGATCCCGTCATCGCCGCCGCGCTCGAGGAACGGCTGCCTGTAGCCCCCTCGGTCCGGGCCCGCTGCACCATACGCCCCCGCAAGGGGGGCTTTGCGGTCACAGCCCGCATCAGCGGCACGGCACCGCCTTCGCGGGAGGCGAAGGCCGTCGTCGAACTGCCGGGAGACGATCTGTGGGTGCGGTCCGTCACCATGCGGCCCGAAGCCGACGGCTTCTCCGCCGCCGCAGAGATCGACGATTACGGCGACGGCAACACCGCGATCGCCCGCCGGGATATCCGCATCACCCTTCTCGACGGTGCCGCGAGCTACGAGGTCCGGGGGTGCGCCCCCTGAACCGGGAAGCGGAACGGGCATGAGCTGACCGATGTCTCCCGTTCCTCCGTGCTCCCGCAAGGCAGGGCATGGCCGCGCTGCCGGCCAGAGCGGCCCTGTCGATCCTGTGTGCGCGTGCCCGCAAGCCTGGGCACTCGAGCATGATGCACTGTGCCGGAATCATGCAGACGTACTGCCACATCTCGCCGTTCCGCCCGGCGGACACGCCCCGGGGCGGGCCTGCCCTCGGTGCAGGTGCGCGGCACGTTTGGCGGCTCCACCTGAAATCGTCTGGCTCCAACTGCCCGCAGGAAGGATGACCGACCCGCCGCACCTGCCCCGGCCGGCGCCGCGGCCTCAGCCCTTCTCCGCCGCCTCCACCAGCGCATGAGCCCAGCGCGAGATCGTGCCCGCCCCCATGCAGACCAGCATGTCGCCCGGCCGGGCCTCTCGCTGAAGGAGCGCCGCGAGATCCTCCGGCCCGTCCACCGCCTCCACATGGCGATGGCCGGCCGCGCGCAGCCCCTCGAGGAGATGGGCGCGGTCGGCCCCTTCGATCGGCGCCTCGCCGGCCGGATAGACCTCGGCCACCGCGACCACGTCGGCCGCGTTGAAGGCGGTGCAGAAATCGTCGAAGAGCCGGGCAAGGCGGGTGTAGCGGTGGGGCTGGTGCACCGCGATCACCCGGCCTTCCGTCGCCTGCCGGGCCGCCTTGAGCACGGCGGCGATCTCGACCGGGTGATGGGCGTAGTCGTCGATGACGGTGACGCCGTTCACCTCGCCCACCCGGGTGAAGCGCCGTTTCACCCCGGCAAAGCCCGCGAGCGCCTCGCGGATCACCGCCTCGGCAACACCAAGATGGCGGGCCACTGTGATGGCCGCCAGCGCGTTCGAGACATTGTGCTCCCCTGTCATCGGCAGGCTGAGGCGCCCCATCGAACGGTTCTCGTCGGCCAGGAACACTTCGAAGGAGGCCCGCCCTCCCTCGAAGACGAGATCGCGGGCCTGCACGTCGGCCTGGGGGTTGAAACCGTAGCTCTTCACCCGTCGATCGGTGATCTCGGCCGCCAGCCGCTGAACCTCGGGATGATCGAGGCAGAGAACGGCGAGCCCGTAGAAGGGAATGTTCGAGACGAAGGCGTGGAAGGCCGCGCGCAGCGCCTCGAAGGAGCCCCAGTGCTCGAGATGCTCGGGGTCGATGTTGGTAACGACGGCGATCGTCGCCGGCAGACGGTTGAAGGATCCGTCGCTCTCGTCGGCCTCCACCACCATCCACTCGCCGCGGCCGAGCCGGGCATTGGAACCGTAGGCCTGGATGATGCCGCCGTTGATGACGGTCGGGTCGAGCCCGCCGGCATCGAGCAGCGTCGCGACCATGGTCGTGGTGGTGGTCTTGCCGTGGGTGCCGGCGATGGCGACGTTCGATCTGAGCCGCATGAGTTCGGCCAGCATGTCGGCCCGCCGCACCACCGGCAGATGGCGCCGCCGCGCCTCGACGAGCTCGGGATTGTCGGGCCGGATGGCGGAGGAGACCACCACCACTTCGGCACCTTCGAGATTGTCCGGCTGCTGACCGATGAAGATGCGTGCTCCGAGAGCGGCGAGACGGCGGGTGATGTCGCTCTCGACCAGATCGGACCCCTGCACCTTGTAGCCGAGATTGACCAGCACCTCGGCAATGCCCGACATGCCGATCCCGCCGATGCCGACGAAATGGATCGGGCCGATGTCGGTGGGCAGCTTGGTGGCGGGGCTCATGGCGACTCTCCCTCGGACTCGCGTCATGCCGTAGTGGCCGTGACGGAGCGGCCGGCGGCCACATCCGTCACGAGATCGGCAAGTTCCTCTGCCGCATCGGGCCGGCCGAGGGCAAGGGCCGCCGCCGCCATCGCTGCCGCCCGGGACGGATCGCCGAGAATGTCGGCGATTTCCTGCCGAAGCCGCTCGGGCGTGAACTCGGACTCGGGGACCACCACCGCCGCGCCGGCCTCGGCGGGGCCGCGGGCATTGGCGCTCTGGTGGTCATGGGTGGCGATCGCCAGCGGCACATAGATCGCCGGCCGGCCGATGACGTTGATCTCGGAAACGGTCGAGGCGCCGGCCCGGGCGATGACGAGCTGGGCTTCGGCAAGCCGGCGGGCCATGTCGTCGAAGAAGGGGGCGATTTCGGCGTGCATGCCGGCGGCCCGATGGGCGGCCTCGACCCGTGCGAGGTCCTCGGGCCGCACCTGCTGGGCGACCCGCAGCCGCGCCCGCAGCTCCTCGGGAAGGGCGGCGAGCGCGGCCGGAAGCACGTCGGAAAGCACCCGCGCACCCTGGCTGCCGCCGGTGACGAGAAGGGAAATCGGCCCCGCCTCGGGCGGCATGTAGGGGGCCCCGGCCCGGGCGCGGATCGCCGCCCGCACCGGATTGCCGACATGCACCCCCGTCACCCCTTCGGGCAGCTCGGTGGGCCACATGCCGAGCGCGAGCGCATCCACCCGGCGAGCGAAGAGCCGGTTGACCCGCCCGAGCACCCCGTTCTGTTCGTGGACCACCCGCGGAATGCCGAGAAGCGTCGCCGCCGCCATCGCCGGGAAGGCCGGGTAGCCGCCGAAGCCGACGACGACGTCGGGCCGCGCGCGGCGGAAGCGCATGAGCGCCGCCGCCATCCCTGCGGCAAGGTGGAAGGGCGCAAGAAGCCGCCGCACCGGGCCGCGCCCGGCCCAGGTCCCGCTCCTGACGACGATGCGCGGCACCGTTTCGGGAAAACCGCCGGCATAGCGGACGCCGCGGGCGTCGGTCATGAGGGAAACATGCCAGCCGCGGGCAAGCAGCTCCACGGCAAGCGCCTCGGCCGGAAACATGTGCCCGCCGGTGCCGCCGGCCGCGAGCACGGCATGGCGTCCCGGTCCGCCGCCTTTCTCCGCCCCTGCCCGCATCGTCATGGGGTTCTCCGTCCGACGAGCGCGGCCGGTGTGCTGCGCCCCCCATCGCCGGGCACCGCCCGGAGCGGCCGCCGCAGCCAGGCCTCGAGCTCCCCCTGGGGCCGCGATCGGGTGAGAGCGAGAAGCAGCCCGACGACGATGGCCGAGGCCAGAAGCGAGGAGCCGCCATAGGAGATGAAGGGCAGCGTCATCCCCTTGGCCGGCAGAAGGCGCACCGCGACCCCCATGTTGACGAAGGCCTGGAAGCCGAGGAGCGCCACGAGTCCGACCCCGGCATTGCGGATGAAGGGGTCGCGCTCGAGCATCAGCCGCGCCAGCGAACGCAGGATGATCGCGAGATAAAGGGCGATGATGAGGAGCACGAGCACGAGGCCGTATTCCTCCGCCGCCACAGCGATCACGAAATCGGTATGTGCATCGGGCAGCCATTGCTTGACCGTCCCCTCCCCGACACCGACGCCGAAGAGCCCGCCCTCGCGGATGGCATCGAGCGCATAGGCGAGCTGGGTGTTGGGATCGACTTCGGATGTGAGGAAGCCATCGATGCGACGGGCGAAATGTTCCGAGAAATTGTAGGCGGCCACCATGCCGATCGCACCGGCAAGACCGATGCCGATGAGCAGCGCCAGCGAGCCGCCGCCGACGAAATAGACCACCGCCCAGCTGATGATGACGAGAGCCGACTGGCCGAAATCGGGCTGGATCACCAGAAGACCGACCACCAGCATCATCAGGAAGAAGGAGATCAGCCGCCCCGGCGGGGCGTGCGGATCGAGCGCGGCGGCGATCATCCAGCCGCTCAGCACCATCAGCCCCGGCTTGACGAATTCCGAAGGCTGGAGCGAGGCGAAGCCGAGGGAATACCACCGCACCGCCCCCTTGCCGTAATCGGTACCGAGAAAGGGCAGGAGCACGAGGGAGAGGAAGGCGGCGGCAAAGAGCACCGTGCCGAAGCGGCGCACTCCTTTCGGGCTCAGCATGGAGAGGCCGATCACCACCCCGACCGCACCGAGCGCGAAGACGATCTGGCGTTCGACGAAGTGGAAGGGCGGCAGATCGTTGCGTTCGGCCAGAGGCACCGAGGCGGCGAAGGCGAGAAGAAGCCCCAGCGCGACGAGCAGCATCGTCGCCACGAGGCTGACATGATCGAGCGTGCGCCACCAGCGGGGCAGCAGGGCCTCGCCCTCCGCCGCGGGCGCCAGATCGCCATGGGCAATTTCCGTCATTCGCCTGTCCTGCCCGCTCCTGCCTGCCGCCGCCCGGCCCTCTCCGGGGCCTCGGCCGCGCGCTGTGTCGTCCGGCTTTGCCGGTGCCTGCCTCGACGGCCCGACCGCGCCCCTCTTGCGGGGGTCGATGCCGGTGCCGTGCTTCACTCTAGACCGATTCCGCCGCTGCCGCCACCCTCGGCCGGGTCTGCCCTCCCCGATGGAGCGGGGCGCGGCCCGGCCAGCCCATGCAGGCGGCAGGGGGCGGATCTCCGAAGTGCCCCGCCCGGCAGCGACAGCCGGTGCCTTGCCGTCGGGATCTCGATTGTCGCCAGCCGCTCCGGCACAACCGCCTGGTCGTGGTTGCGGCGCTCTGCCAACCGGCGCGGATCTGCCGGAGCGGCGCGCCCGCCGCCCGCCCCGCAGCGGCGGGGGATGGGTGGTGGAAACAGATGGTTCCCCAGAAACTGGCCAATTCAGGCAGGATGCTGTTCCATCCGGGTGTGTGGAGGCTGAATTGCCGGCAGCATGAAAACAGGCAGGGCAACAGGGGGGCGGGACCTCGCGCGGCGTCAGAGGAGCTTTCACGAAAGGGCGATTTTCGGGAGAAGCTCTCTGCGACGATGGGTTTCGAGATGCTCCGGCTCATCCTGTCGCGGACCATGCGGCGCGGCCGCTGCC
>WFPA01000036.1 GCA_015487815.1 Albidovulum sp. | reverse complement strand
GTCCGAGCATGGGGCGGCGGCCTTTCCGCCGCCGGCGGACGGGGTGGTGCCTCGCCGTCATGCCGGCCCCTTTCGTCGGTCAGCAGGCTGACGGGCGGTGTGCCGGCAATCTCGGGCGCGGATGCGGGTTCGGGCAGCGGAACCGGGCGGATCATCCACCACACCCCGGCGAGGGCGAAGGCGACAAGGGCCACCATCGCCAAGGGCAGGACCTGCCGCCAGGCAATGGCAGTGCGGCTGCTGTCGAGGCGGGTGACGAAGCCGTCGAGAATCACCTCGTCGGGGCTCGCGGGCCGGGCGATGCGGATGTCCTTCGGATCGAGTCGCCCCGGGGTGGCGAGTGCGGCCTCGGCCATCTTCGTCGCGGCCGGGGAAGGATGCGTCCGCGGCCGGGGGCGGAAGGGGATCGGCCCGTCATCGGGCAGGGGATCGGTCGTTTCCCCGTCTGCTCCGGGCGGCGTGGCAGGGGCGGTGTCGGCCGCGGCCGCGGCCTCCCCCTCCCCCTCCGTCTCTGCCGCAGTGCCGCCATCCGTGACAGGGGCGACGTCAGATCCCGCCCCTTCGGGGGCGGCGGGGGCGAAAGGGCGCGGCTCTCGCGCGAGCGGCGCCTCCTTTCCCATGAATTCGTCGGCAAAGCGGGTGCGGCCGAAAAAGACTTCGCCGGGGAAGGCCCCTTCGGGCGGCGCGGCCACGAAGCAGACCGGGTGCAGCCGGTGGCCGACAGCGAAACTCTCGGCCTCCTCGAGGGTGACGTTCTCGACCGCTGCCACGGCGATGTCGTCCCCATCCGCCAGCCAGTCGATGACGAATTCGTCCGCTCCGAGCCCGGTTTCTTGTGCCACCTGCCGCCGCGCCGCCTCGGCGATCCTGTCCGGCCCGCCGGCCGCCGCGACCTCCCCGGTCAACCGGGTGTAGTGCACCACGTCATTGGGCAGAAGCAGTCGGGTGGCGAAGCCGGCCCCGTCGAGTTCGAGAGCGGTGCGACGCAGAAAGGCGATCTGGTCGGCCAGATCGGGGGCATCGAGCGGCACGACACCGAGAGGAACCCAGATCGTCTCCCCGCCCCCGGCGGCGCGGCGGTGGTAGAGGCCGATGCCCGAAGGGGCGAGTTCGAGGACGAAATGCGGCGTCATCGCATGAATCCGGCGTCTGCGGTCGGTGACGGGCCCGGCGCGTGTCCGCCGGGAGCACCTTCGGGGACGCATGCGCCCCCGCGGCAAGGCAGCTTACCCGCGCGGGCGGCCGGGGGCCAGCCCCCCGGACGGCATCGGGAGGCGCGATCCGGTGAAAACGTTTCATACGCAGGATCCTGCCGATCGCGCCGTCATGCAGGGGTCGGGGGCCGCGTTCCGGCCGGGCGCTGGCATGATGGTCCCGGTTGAGCAGGAAGGGGCGATCCGGCATCGCCGCTCCGTCATGGCACATGCAGGTGGAGATGAGACTATGGCCTTGATCAGTCTTCGCGAACGGTTGAAGGTCGAACCCGGCGTCGGGAACGGTGATGGGGCAGGCCCCTCGGCACGGGGGCGGCGGGTCGTGCGTGCCCTCGCGCGGGCGCTGCTTCTGGGCCTGCTCGTTCAGGGCGCAGCTCCGGCGGTCGCGCCGGCCGGCACGGCGGGGCAGATCACCGTCGAAGGCGTGGGGATGGTCCGCGTCGTGCCCGACAGGGCCCGGCTGCGGCTCGGGGTTGTCGTCCGGGCCGCGCGCGGCGGCGAGGCGATGGCGGCGATGGCCCGGCGGATGCGGGCGGTGGTCGCCTCGCTCGAGAAGGCCGGCATCGCGCGGGAGCGGATGGCGACGACGGGGCTCATGCTCCGGCCGGTCATGGCCGCTTCCCCCGGCAAGCCGCCCCGCGTCACCGGCTACGAGGCGCGGGAGACGCTGACGGTGACGGTGGATGCGATCGAACGCGTCGGTGCGCTCGTCGATCTGGCGATGGCGAAGGGCGCCAACCGGATCGACGGAATCGACTTCGATGTGGCCGGGCGGAAGCAGCTGGCGGCCGAGGCGCGAACCAGGGCGGTGAAGGATGCGCTCGAGCGCGCCCGCGAGATGGCTGCGGCGGCCGGGTTGCAGCTCGGGGCGATCCGCGCGCTCGAGGAGATCGGCAGCGGCGCGCGGCCCGGCCCGGTTCCGGTCATGCGGGCGATGGAAGCCGCGCCGCCGATCCTGGCCGGCACCGAAACCGTCACCGCAAGGGTGCGCCTCGTGATCGCCATCTCCGGGGATGGCAGGTAAGGGCGGGCAAGGGAGGCGGTGCTCCGGGGACGGATGGGCCTTTTCCCACCAGGCCGGGCGGGGGACCGGGAGCCGGAGGCAGAGGATCGATCGGTCCTGACCGGCCAGCCGGGCTTCCTCCCCCTTCTTTTCGCGGAACGCCCGACGCCGGCAGGGGGTGATGCGCCCCGGGCCCGCATGCGCTGTCACTGGCCGCCATCACGGGGGACGGCAGGGACATGGAGCCGTTCCCGCTCGCCGCGCCGGCCGGGATGGGCGGGGCCGGGG
>WFPA01000035.1 GCA_015487815.1 Albidovulum sp. | reverse complement strand
GTTCATGTAGAGCGGAAAGAGCGCTCGCAGGACTTCCGCCACTTCGGCCCGCTTCTCCATCACCGACGGGGCGCGATACATCCGCCTGAAGAGAAACTCCCGCAGCTCGATGATCCTGCCCGCCATGCCGGGGGAGAAGGCGGCCATCTGGTGTTCTGCGGCGCGGACATCGTCCGCCGAGGTGGGGCCGAGCGCGGCGATCCGGCGTCCGGTCTCGCCGATCACGTCCTCGACCATGGCACCGAAGACCCGGCGAAGCGCCTCGTGGCGCCTCCGTGTCGCATCGAGCCCCGGATAGCGCCGATCGACGGCAGCATAGGCCTCGCCCACGAGCGGCAGCGCGGCAATTTCCTCGTCGGTGAAGAGCCCCGCCCTCAGTCCATCCTGCAGATCGTGGTTGTTGTAGGCGATGTCGTCGGCAATGGCGGCGATCTGGGCCTCGAGCGACGCGTGGGTGGCAAGTGCGAGATCATGCCGCGCGTCATATTCGGCCAGCACCGGCGGCAGGTTCTCGCGATCCCGCCCGGAGCCGAGGAGCGGGCCGTTGTGCTTGGCCATGCCCTCGAGCGTCTCCCATGTCAGGTTGAGACCGTCGAACTCGGCATAATGCCGCTCGAGGGCGGTAACGATGCGGATCGCATGGGCGTTGTGATCGAAACCGCCGAAGGGGGCCATCAGCTCGGCGAGCACCTCCTCGCCCGTGTGACCGAAGGGCGGATGCCCGAGATCGTGCGCAAGGGCAACGGCCTCGGTCAGGTCGCTGTCGAGGCCGAGGGCCCGAGCCATCGTGCGGGCGACCTGCGCCACTTCGAGCGTATGGGTGAGACGGGTGCGGTAATAGTCGCCCTCATGTTCGACGAAGACCTGGGTCTTGTGCTTGAGGCGGCGGAAGGCGGAGGAATGGATGATCCGGTCGCGGTCGCGCTGGAAGGGCGTGCGGAAGGCGCTCTCCTCCTCCGGGTGGAGCCGGCCGCGGCTGCGGAGCGGATCGCTCGCCCAAGGCGCCCGTCTTTCGGTCCAGCTGGAATATTTCATCGTACAGGTCCGCGTCTTTCCGTCTTGCAGGCCTTGCCCATGAAGGCGGGGGTTCCAGCTGCAATCTAGGCCCTTGCGCGGCAAAGACCAGCCGAAATGCCGAAAATGTGCATGTGAACAGGCATGATCCCCGCGGCCGGCGATCCTGCCGATCTTGTGGGGCGCCCGTCCCGCCCCATATCGTCAATGATGGTCGGGCGCGGCTTTCGCGGCTGACCCGCCCTTTGCCCGGTGCGGGGCAGCCCGCCCCCGCAAGGCCGCCAGCGTGGAGCACGACTACCGGCGCGGAAGCCGAGCGGACCACCTGCCGCTTCTTCGCTTCTGGTCCTTCGGGGGACGATGGATTATCATTCCCCCGCCGTTCCAGATCTCATGAGCTTGCCGAGGACATGCCGATGAAGGATCTTGCGCTGCCTCCAAGGGTGACGGACCGGGCCTTCGCCCGGCTCGCCGAGATAAACGCGGCAGCCGGCACGTTGCGGGCGTTGCGGGTGGCCGTCGAGGGTGGCGGCTGCTCGGGGTTCCAGTATCGCATCGAGCTCGACGATCCGGCCGAGGACGACCTCGTCATCGAGAAGGACGGGCAAAGGGTGGTGATCGACCCGGTGTCCCTGCCGCTCCTGCAAGGGGCGGTGATCGACTTTTCCGAAGAACTGATCGGGGCACGGTTCACCATCGACAACCCGAACGCCACCTCCTCCTGCGGCTGCGGCACCAGCTTCTCGATCTGAGATCCGGGCGAAGCGCATCCGGGAGCGCGCGGCCGTGCCGGAAGCGCCGGCAACAACCCCTGCCGGCGCCCGCAACGACTTCCCCATGCGTCGGGGCATCCTGACACATGCCGCGTTCGTCATCGGCGATTTCCCCCTCTTGCGGATGCAATATATTCTGTGTTCATGATATATCACCATCACGGAAGATCGTGAGGAAACCTCGCCCGAAGACAGGGAGAACGGCATGCCCCATGACGACCGGACGGCGCCCCCCCGCGGCCTCGGACCCAACCGCCGGCTCTTTCTCGCGCAGCTGGTGCAGGTGCTGTTTGTCGGCATGATGGTCGGGATGCAGCGGCCTGTACTGCCGCCCCTGGCCGAGAGCGAATTCGGCCTGCCCCGCGGGGCATTCGCTCTTGTCGCCGGACTCGTGATCAGCTTCGGCATCGTCAAGGCGGTGATGAATTTCGTGGCCGGGCAGATGGCCGAGCGCATGGGCCGCCGACCGACGCTTCTCCTCGGCTGGCTGGTCGCCCTGCCGATCCCCTTCCTCTATCTTCTCGCCCCGAGCTGGGGCTGGTTCCTGCTCGCCAACGCGCTTCTCGGCGTCAATCAGGGGCTTGCCTGGTCGATGACGGTGACCGCCAAGTTCGACATCGCCCATCCGCACGAACGCGGGCTGGCAACGGGACTCAACGAATTCATGGGCTATTCGGGCGTGGCGCTGGCCGGCTTTCTCGCCGCCTGGGCCGCCACCGCCTTCGGCGCACGGGCCACATTGACCGCGTTCGCCCTTCTCGTCATCCTCGCTGGGCTCGTTCTCGGATGGGCCTTCTTCGGCGAGACAATCGGCCATGCCCGGGCCGAGACGGCCCGCGAGTCACAGGCGCCGGACAAGGCACGCGAAGCGGCCGGACAGGCAGACACACCTTCGGCGCGCGAGGCCTTTCTTCATGTCAGCCTGCGCGATCGCACCCTCGCCCTCCTCTCCCAGGCCGGTGCGGTGGAGAAATTCGTCGATGCCCTGGTCTGGGTGCTTCTGCCGGTCCAGCTCCACCGCCAGGGGGCAAGCCTGCCCCAGATCGGCATGGTGACGACGATCTACGGCCTTGTCTGGGGCGCCGGTCAGCTCGTCACCGGCCCGCTCTCCGACCGCACCGGACGCAAATGGCCCGCCGTCGCCGGCATGTGGCTTGCCGGGCTCGGGACCCTGGCCTTCCTGCCGGCCGGCGGCATGGTCGGCTGGAGCGCGGCGGCAGCCCTGACCGGGATCGGCATGGCCCTCCTTTACCCGACGCTGATCGCCGCCGTCGGCGACCGCGCCCCGGCACGGATGCGCGGAGCCAGCCTCGGGGTCTATCGCTTCTGGCGCGATCTCGGCTATGCCATCGGCGGTCTCGCCATGGCCCTTGCCGTGGGGCGGAGCGAGGATCTGGCGACCGGCATTCTTGTCGTCGGCATCGCCATGCTGATATCCGGCGCGGCCCTTCTGGCAATGGAGGAAACCCTGCCGCAGTCGCTGCGGCGCGGTCAGATCGACAAGGAGAAAGGAAAGAAGCGCCAGCCCGAATGAGCGCTTGCGCTTGCCCTCGCCCGCCCACGCGCTTAGGTGAAAACGGATCCGTCGATCGCCAACCGCGCCCGATCGCCATGCGTGTCGGGGATGTCCGCATCAGCCCGCCCCGGAGAGGACCATGCCGCTCGAGATCGCCAGCTTCAACATCAACGGCATCCGCGCCCGCCTGCCGCGGCTCCTCGAATGGCTCGACGACACCCGCCCCGACATCGCCTGCCTGCAAGAGATCAAGATTGCCGACGAGGCCTTCCCCCATGCTCCCTTCGAGGAGCGCGGCTACAATGTCGCGGTCAATGGGCAGAAGGGTTTCAACGGGGTCGCCATCCTCTCGCGCCTGCCGCTCGAGGATGTCAGCCGCGGTCTGCCCGACGGCGAGGCCGATGTGGAGGGGCTCGGCGACGAGGGCCAGTCGCGCTTCATCTCGGCCGTCATATCCACCGACCGGGGGGCGCTCAGGGTGTGCAACCTCTACGCCCCCAACGGCAATCCGGCTCCGGGACCGAAATTCGACTACAAGCTGCGCTGGCTGGAGCGGCTCCGTCGCCATGCGACCGCCCTGCTCGGCCGCGAGGAGACCGCCCTCTATTGCGGCGACTGGAACGTGATCCCCCAGCCCGAGGACGCGAAACATCCCGACGAGTGGCTCGGCGACGCCCTCTTCCGCCCCGAAAGCCGTGCCGCCTTCCACCGCATCCTCCATCTGGGCTACACCGACGCGCTGCGCGCCCGCACCGACAGCCCCGATCTCTATACCTTCTGGGACTACAAGGGCGGCGCCTGGCGGCGCAATGACGGCATCCGCATCGACCATTTCCTGCTCACGCCCCAATGCGCCGATCGCCTGATCGACTGTCGCATCGAGAAGGAGCAGCGGGCGAAGGAGAAACCCTCCGACCATGTGCCGATCCGCGTCATCCTCGACCTCGCCCCGCCCGGAAATGCCTGAGGATGCGGGCATCGGATCCGGCGGCGATGCGATCGTTCACGAACTTCACTCGATGCCGCTCCGGCCGGGCAGTCCTGGAGCATGGGTAGCCGCGACAGATCCGGGCGGTGATACGATCGTCCACAAGCTTCCGACGGACCGCGTCATGGCGGCCGGTCGGTGGAGCGGGGCCGGAACCGGCCACACTCATCCGCGCCGCACACTCGGTCACATGTCACGATGCGCGATCAAGGATGACGGGACCCTCCGAAGTTGCGGCACGGGGAAAGGCGAGGCCCGTTCTCACCCGTTCCTTCTGCATCTCCGGACATCTCCCGCGGAACGCGGCAACCCGGCCGGAAAGGCGCCGGGCAGGAAAGCAGGCAGGCCCCATGAGCATCAGGGGCGGGCCCGGCCGCATGAAAGGCGTCGGGACCGGCTGGACCTTTTTCTCGGCCACAGGGCGTTCCCGGCCGATGATCACGTGTCGCGGAGAGGGCATCCGGGTTCACGGCATGGGAATCGTCGTCGCGGCGCCATGACGACGGACTATCCCCACCCGTCGGAAACGTGATCCGCGCGGACAGGCCGACCCGCTCGCGCGTAGCCGTCCGCCTCCGGGCGAAAGCACGAATGGCCGACTGCGCAACGATCCGGAATATCCGTATCTCGTGGCGGGAGCGGGCCGGGAAAGCGCGAGCCCCTGCACGCAAACCGCCCCGGAAACGGGGCGCTGCAATTCCGCATGCCGGGCAAGGCAGCCGAGCCGGAGCGCAAAGCAGCCGTCGCCGCTTCCTCAAGCGCGAGAGGGGGTTCAGGGCCCGACCATAGCCCGTCTCAGCCGAGAGGAACGGCCGTCGCGTCATAGTCGTGCACCCAGTCGTAGCGCCGGGCGAGAAGGCGCGGCGCAAGACGGCCGGACGCTGCCAGCGCCCCATGCGCGACATGGCGCAGGAGCGGATGCCGCAGATGATAGAGACGGCTGTTGTGATCGGCCGCGGCGACGATACGTTCGGTGCGCGGACGACGGAGAGCGGCGAAGCGGGCAAGGGCGGCGGCAACATTCTCCGCGGCCATGAGCGCACGGCGCAGGAGCCAGGCATCCTCGAGGGCCATGTTCGCCCCCTGGGCGAGGAAGGGCAGGGTCGGATGGGCGGCGTCGCCAACGAGAACGAGCCGACCGCGGGCCCATCGGCGGGCCACGGGGTGGCGGAACAGCCCCCAAAGATGCACATCGGCCACATGCTCGATCCTGAGCTGCACGGCGGAGCACCAGCCGCGGAAGGCCATGGCCAGCGAAATCGGATCGTCAGGCTGGTGCCAGCCCTCGGGCACCCATTCGTCGCGTTCCTCGACGGCCACGATATTGACGAGACGACCGCCCCTCAGGGGATAGCTGACCATGTGCCGCCCCGGCCCCATGAACACATGGGGTTCGGGCGGATGTTCGCCCATGCCGCGCACGAGCGCCCGCCAGGCGACCTGGCCGGTGAAGCGCGGCGAAAGATCTCCCTCGACAAGGCTGCGCGCATAGGAGCGAACCCCGTCGGCCCCTATCACGAGATCGGCTTCCATGCAGCGCCCGTCCGCCAGCGTCACCTCCGCCCGCTCTCCCTCCGGGGAGATGCGGACCACCTCGGCGTCGGTCTCGACCTCGACCCCCGCCGCCCGGACCGCTCCATGAAGCAAGGCCACGAGATCGGCCCGATGCATCAGCAGCCAGGGATGGGGGTTGGCAAGTCGCTGTCCGACAGGCAGACGCATCACCGCGCGGCCCGTGAGCCCGTCATGGAGCACCACCCCGCGGGCGGTCACGCCCATTTCCCGCGCTTCCTCCGCGAGGCCGAGCGCCGCGAGCACG
The DNA here is from genome assembly GCA_015487815.1 of Albidovulum sp. Taxonomy (GTDB): domain Bacteria; phylum Pseudomonadota; class Alphaproteobacteria; order Rhodobacterales; family Rhodobacteraceae; genus WFPA01. Next base: position 1,603 of record WFPA01000035.1, on the reverse strand, counting down.
GCACTGCCATTGGGCGTGATCTGGAGACCGGCACCGATCTCGCCGATGATGGTGCGCCGCTCGTACAGCCGCACATGGGCTCCGGCCTGAGCGAGAGCCGCGGCGGCGGCCAGCCCGCCAATACCGCCGCCTGCAACGATCACCCCCAAACGATCAAGTTTCATGTCGCCTCCGCGCCGGGTCCGCCTGCCCGCGGTGCCACATTCGCAGTGATTCGATAATCTCGGGTTAACAAGGGTGCATTTTCAGGTTCGGAATCCGCGGATGCTTCTGCAAGCTGTCGCTGCCACGCCTTCCGCGGAAAACGACAAGGGGCCGGAAACCCGGCCCCTCGGTCTGCGCGTCTCAATCGTCGCGGAAGACCTTTTCCTTGCGTTCGTGGCGCTCCTGGGCCTCGAGGCAGAGCGTGGCGATCGGCCTGGCCTCGAGCCTTTTCAGCGAGATCGGCTTGCCGGTTTCCTCGCAATAGCCATAGGTGCCCTCATCGATCCGCCTCAGCGCCGCGTCGATCTTGGCGATGAGCTTGCGCTGGCGGTCGCGTGTCCTGAGTTCTAGCGCCCGTTCGGCTTCCTTCGAAGCCCGGTCAGCCGGGTCGATCAGCTTGTCATCCTCGCGCTGGAGCTCCTCGAGGGTCTTCTGCGTCTCGAGCAGGATCTCCTCCTTCCAGGCGATGAGCTTGCGGCGGAAATATTCGAGCTGACGGGGGTTCATGAAGGGTTCGTCTTCGGCCGGGCGGTAGTCGTCGGGCAGAAAAACCTCGGCTTTCATCCCATTATCCCCTCTTGTTTCCTGGCGATTCCCGCGCCTTGCCGCAGGGGGCCAAGTCTTCCTCGGCGCTCATGTACACATCCGGTGCCCGATTGTCACGCGCAATTCTCGGTGAGCATGGCCCGACCGCGCCGCGACATGCGGAGGACACCCCCGGTTCCGCCGCCGGCCGCTTGCCATGAAGCGCCGGCTGGGATAGCTGGAACTGCCCGAAAGAGGAGCGAGGAGCCCATGCGTTTCCAAGGGACCGACCGCTATATCGCCACCGATGATCTGGCCGTCGCCGTCAATGCCGCGATCACTCTCGAGCGCCCCCTGCTCGTCAAGGGCGAGCCCGGCACCGGCAAGACCGAGCTCGCCCGCCAGGTGGCCGCGGCGCTCGGCCTCAGGCTGATCGAATGGCACATCAAGTCCACCACCAAGGCCCAGCAGGGGCTCTACGAATACGACGCCGTCAGCCGGTTGCGCGACAGCCAGCTGGGCGATCCGCGCGTCAACGACGTGCGCAACTACATCCGCAAGGGCAAGCTGTGGGAGGCCTTCGAGGCCGACGAGAGAGTCGTCCTCTTGATCGACGAGATCGACAAGGCCGACATCGAGTTCCCCAACGACCTTCTGCAGGAACTCGACCGGATGGAGTTCCATGTCTACGAAACCGGCGAGACGATCCGTGCGAAGCACCGACCCGTCGTCATCATCACCTCGAACAACGAGAAGGAGCTGCCCGACGCCTTCCTGCGGCGCTGCTTCTTCCACTACATCCGTTTTCCCGACGCCGAGACGCTGGCCGAGATCGTCCGCGTCCACTTCCCCGACATAAAGCAGGAGCTGCTGG